>NZ_JBQHCW010000008.1:0-362616 GCF_052068115.1 Nonomuraea sp. ZG12 | reverse complement strand
CATCAAGAAGCTCTACCTACATCAAGCCCCCTCCACGTTCGGGACACACGTACCGCTTCAAAACTCGTACACGTGGTTTGAGCTGGTGTTTCGTCGGATCTGTTAGGCGGCCCGGTGGTACTCGTTGATGGCTCCGCTGAGCACTTCGGCGCTGAATCCGGCCTTCCTGCGGCACCACGACGTCCTCGTCTGGGACTGTACAAAAAGAACGGCTCTGTCCCGTAATCGGTGGTGGCGCTGGGTCACCCCTGCCGGGCTGAGTCGTGCTGAAGATCGACGATTTTGCGGGTGTGGTGTTTTCGGGGCTGTCTGCCCTGGTCATCGAGGATGTGAAGGACGAAGGCGGCCAGACTCTGGTCATGGCCCGTACTCGCAGCGCGCCGGTACCATGCCCGGCGTGCGTGGTGCTGACCGGTCGGGTGCACGGCTGTTGCAGCCGGACGGTCGATGTCCCGGTCGACGGGCGGCGGGTGGTGGTGTCGGTCCAGGTACGGCGTCTGCTCTGCTTGGCGCGGGGATGTGCTCAGCGGATCGACGTACTGCCCGGCCGCGGCGCCGAACTGCTGGAAAGGTGGCTGCGCTCCCACCCCGGGGTCGAGATCGTCCGCCGCGACGGGTCGGGCGCCTACGGGCGAACCTCTGCGACAAGACCCTCGCCTAGGTACGTTCCCACAGCGCCTGCTGGGCCACGGTCAACCCGCCCCGGCCCGCCGGCGTCCGCGAACAGACCACCCGCGAGCGCTGGCGACAGATCCACGACCTACTGAACAAGGGCGTCGGCCTCCTGGAATGCGCCCGCCGCCTGAACCTATCCCTCAACACCGTCAAGCGCTACGCCCGCACCCGCGAACCCGAGGCGTTGCGCCGCGCTCCGCGCTACCGCCCCACGCTCGTCGACCCCTACCGCGATCACCTACGCGAACGGCGCGCGTCTTCCAGATCCATCATGAGATTCTTCATCGCCTTGATCACCAAGTTCGCGCTCGGGTGAGCGGTGGTGCCCAACACGCGGACGCGCCGAGTGGCGTGCTCGATGACAGCCAGGATGTACTGGCGCTGGCCGCTGAGCGTGACAGGCTCGATGAAATCGCAAGCCGGCAGGGCGTCGGCTTGCGAGCGCAGGAAGTCGGCCCACGTGCTGGACGCCCGCTCGGGCGCCGGATCAAGACCCGCCTGCCTGAGGATCTCCCAGACCGTGGACGGTGCGACCTTGATGCCGAGTGTGGCGAGTTCACCGTGCATCCGCCGATAGCCCCAGCCATACCGGCCTATGCCGGCCTCGCCGTGGCGCCCAACGTCGTGGGCGACCGGTTCGCGCCCCCGTAGCCGCTGGCCAGGGGTCAGGAGATCAGGTCTGCCGCAAAGCAACGCTGAGTATCTGTCGCTGGGCCTCTCTTCGCCCCCGCATTGGATGCCCCGGTCTTGGCCTCAGCTACCACTCCTTCGCCGGACAGGAGGCGATCGATGAGGGCCTTGAGCGTCTTGGCGTTGTCCGGGCCGAGCCGGTCCAGCAGGTGACGTCGGGTGGCCATCTCCAGTGTCGGCAACGTCGCGTCGATCACGTGCCTGCCTGCCGGGCATAGCGCGACCTCCACCCCGTTCGGAACCTTGTCGCGGGCCACGTAGCCGCGGTTGGTCATCCGGGTAAGCAGGTGCGACAGCCGCGTCCGATCCCAACCGAGGGCGGCGGCGAGGGCGTTTTGCCGCAGACTCCCGCCGGACTCGTGCAGGCAGACCAAGACGCCCAGTTCCGGCTCGGAGATGCCGGACGCCGCAGTGGTTTCGGCGATGACCGCGGCACGGACCATCTCATGGGCGCGTTTCCATCGCAGCCACAGCTCGGTCGCCTCACCCGGCCTAAGAGTTGACATATCAACACCCTACTTCCTAATGTTCGTCCCGACCAAACAGCTCGATGGACAAGGACTTCTCCGATGCTCGATCCTCGGCGGCACTACGCCAGCCTGCGCCTGGTGGCGCTACTACCCCTCCTCCTGTTCCTCCCCGCCGTGATCGCTTTCTTCTCGGACCCAGACGTAGCGTGGGGAGAATACCTGGGTGTCTTCTTCCACCTCTCGATCCTCTTTCTGGTATCGCGCCTGGTGGCGGCGCCCTGGGCCAAAGCCGCGGGCTACGGCTGGGTGGCGCTCGACGTACTCGCCGGCATCCTGATGATCAACGCAGTCGAGTACGACACAGCTTGGGCGGTCCGGCTCGGCGGCCACGTCCTCGCCGGCGTCTGGATTGTGGCGAGTTCCCTGGTCAGCCATTCCTGGCCGGTTCGTGTGGTCGGCGTCATCACCGGCGTCTGGCTCGCCGGCTACTCCTTCGCCGGTACCCATCTGGCTGAGGAATTCCTGCGCCCGGCCGGAATCCTGATCCTGGTCTGGTTCGCCCTCCTGGCGATTTTCCACCGCGACGATCCCGGGCACCTGGCGGCACCGACCAGCCCAGCGCCGGCCTGACGCGCGGTATACCCACAACCCGGCGAGCCTTCGCCGCCGGGCTCGCGCGTCACCCGATGCTGACCGGGGTCAACGGCATGACCCCTGATCAGATTCGGCGGCAAGCGAAGACTGACTACACCGTGCCCTCCCGCCAGCCACCTCTCGGGCTTGCGCCACGCCGCGCGAGAGGTCGCTGCTGGTATCGATCTGGACCCGGCGGCATGGCGTGTGGGCTGACACTCCCCACAGGATCGCGACCGGACCGGGCGGGCGCACCGCCCAGGTCACCGACCACGTCCTGCTCATCCGCCGCACCGCCTGACCCGGCGCCGACGTTGACTCCACCGCTCTCAGCGGAAGTCGGAGATGCGCAGCACTGCCAGCATGTCCGCCGCCCGGGAGCCGCCGGTCGAGAAGGACGCTTCCGCACCGACCCAGCCGCGAAAGGCTCCCGTGTCGTCGATGATCTGCATGAGCGGTTTGACGTGGGAGTTGCCGGTGTAGCAGAACTCACCGCGCTCCATCGCCAGACAGGTGCACCAGTGCCACAGCGTGTCGCGGCGGTCAGACTTGGAGATCGTCGTGAGGTAGTACTGGATGGAGCTGATGTTGGGGCGTGTTCCGCCGCCGTACTTGGGGCAGCCGCCCGACTTCTGGCACGCGCCACGCGAGGACGGCTGCAGGTAGGTCAGGCACGAGGTGGTGGCGGCGCAGGCGCGGAAGGCGGAGTGGCCGAACGGCTGATTGCCGGAGGTGACAAGCTTGCCGCCCGCCCAGCTCGTCAGGTCCTGCCTGAGTGAGCCGGGGAACGCCTTAACCGAACTCATCGCACGCCGGGTGTTGATCGCGGCGTTGCTGCCATAGCCGTACCCGTGCGTTGCCAGCGTGCTCCGCTTGAGGTCCAGGCGGGACAGCTTGCCGTCAGGCGAGGACCGTACGTACCACTGCTCCGTCCAGGTCTGGGCGATCTTCCACCGGATGGTGAGCACGCCGCCCGCCACGGTGTACGTCCCGGTACGGCTCTCCCCTGGGGCGCCGGTGAACCCCCCGGCGGTGAGCACCTCGCAGGCACGGGGCCGTGATACGGCACCGCCCTTCTTGGTGGTGCAGCTCGGATCGGGGACGGTGCCGGTGCGATGTCTGGCCTTGGGATGCCGCTGCCACCACAGATACAGGGCGGCCTTCACCGTGCCGTTCGCGGCGAAGCGATAGTTGCCCAGGCGTACCCAGTTCTGCTGGGAGGCGGCCTTCAGATGACCCTGTGAGACGACAAAGGTGGTCCTGCCGCCCGGCAGCGGCGAGGTCGACACGGCAGCGGTGGCCGGCTGGGCGGGCAGGATGGTGATGGCGAGCACGAAGGAGAGGATTGCCGCTGCGGTACGCATGAAAAGTCTCCGGGAGGCTTACGGACGGGGCGATCGTCAATGGGTCACCGTATTCGGTCCGCACCGGATATGTCTTCGAAACCGCAGCCATGACTTCTCGCCGACCTGCACCACCATTGTCAAGAGCAGGACAATCGGCACGCGCGGCCGAGCAGCAGCGTGAGCCTGTACGGAGTTCGGATCTTCGAACTGGCCGGAGGCTTCGGATCCACATGATGGCTCCACGTATGTGCAAGCCGGCCAGGTAGCCGCTGGGTGTCTCGTCGAACCGGAAAGCCAGTCCACGGCACTCTCTGATCCGATTGACACACCGTTCCACCGTGTTGCGCTGCTTGTAGAGATCGGAATCATGACGGACCGGCCGGCCGCCGCGGCTTCGAACGCGCCGGTGGTGACACCACGCCAGCGTGACGGCCGTTCGCTGCCCGCCTCCGTGAGCGTGAGATGCCGTACTCCGCGGACCGCAGCGCGGCCAGCTGCATCGACTGCATGCCCTGGGGCATTTTGAACGGGTGACGCTGCGCCGCCTGCACCTTGTGGCGCAACAAGCACTGCGGTGACGAGCGACCCTGCGCCGGGTGTGGCCGGCCGGCCCTGCTGCGCAACCGTCACCGCCGCTCGTGCTGGAACCAGGCCCGAGCCGAGGCCCCGCGCGAGCGGCCCAGCGGGCGGAAGGGCCATCGCCTCCCGCTTGCTGGACCAGATCGGCGCCTTCCATCAGCTGTTCTTCGCTGGCATGCTCAACAGCCGAAGCGCCTCGGCAACCCCGCCCCGCACCCACGATCGGCACGGCGCCCGCAGCGATGGCCCAATCCGTCGACGCAAAGACCGTCTCATGCGCTTCGGCTTCCAAGACGTCTCCACCCCCAGGAGGCGTGTCGAGTGCAGGATCATAAATGTCGACCTCTTCACCAAATGCCGCCAATGCCGCGTCGAACGTCGTCGCTGGCAGCGAGAAGGGGCGTGTTGGAGAAGTGAGCTAACACCTAAACCCTGGCCACGGTGAACACGAGCCACAGAGCGCCAGAAAGATCCACACCTCCGTCTGTGGCCGACCCTTGACCGTCCCGCCATATCGGGGGCGTCGCCGCCGGTCACAGTGCTAGCCCGGAGGATTGAGGGTGGCGTAGGCGAAGTCGACCAGGTAGTCGTTGAGCCGCGTGGAGGCGGTCACCGCCTCGGTCTCATCGCCGTGGCAGATCGCACCGAGGATGTCCCCGTGCAGCCGTGACGCCGCCCGCAGTTCACTCTCCGGATCGCGGAGGTGCGCGAACCAGAAACGCCGCGACAACCCCTGCAGCGGAGCCATGGCCACCGACAGGTATTCGTTGTGCGCGGCCTCCACGATCAGGGCATGGGCCCGCTTCAGTATCGCGTCGAAGGCACGCGCGTCCGGCACCCCGCGCTGAAACTGCTCGATGACCTCCTGCATCTGGCGCTTCTGCTCGGCCAGGGCCCGGTGGGTCGCGAGGCGGACCGCCAGCGCTTCCAGGCTGCGCCGCAACTCCAGCAACTTGAGCTGGGCCTCGATTGAGGCGGGCGGGACGAACACGCCCCGGTTCGGGTGGATCTCCACCATGCGCTCCCGGGCCAGACGTTGCAGCGCCTCGCGCACGGGCGTGCGGCCCAGGCCGGTGCGTTCCATCAACATGGCCTCGGAGATGAGCGATCCAGGCACGAGCTCCTGGAAGGTGATCATGCCCTCGATCGCCTCATAGGCCCGCGTGGTCTTGTTCGGCTCAGGCATCCGCTGACCTCGTTGTCTTCCGCAGAAATTTCGGACTGGACAATCATACCCTGTCGTGATGTACCGTCGGCATATGACCAATATATCGGTTGACGATTGGCGGTTGCCCGCCGTCGTGGCACCCGACGCCGACTACCCCGTCCTGGCCGAGGTGGACGTGCTCGTGGTCGGGGCAGGGGCGGCCGGCGTGGCCGCGGCGACGGTGGCGGCGGAGGCCGGCAAGAGCGTGCTGCTCGTGGAGAAGTACGGCTTCGCGGGAGGCGCCGCCGTGGCCGGCATGTCCGGCACCGTGTGCGGCCTGTATCTCGCGAACGGCGCCGGCTCATCGCCCGAGCAGGTCGTCTGGGGATTCACCGAGCGTTTCCGGCAGGGCCTGGCCGAACGCGGCGGCCTGACCCCGCCGCAGCGCTACGGCAGGACCTGGACCAGCGCCCACGACCCGCTGGTGTGGCGGGAGACGGCCGACGCCCTGCTCGCCGCCGCCGGCGTACGCGTGCTGTTCCACACCTCGGTCGTCGGTGTGGTGATGGACGGCGATGCGTACCGGGGCGCGGTGCTGTCGTCCAACGCCGGGACGTGTGTCGTGCACGCCGCCCGCACCATCGACGCGTCCGGCGACGCCGCGCTGGTGGCCCGCGCCGGCGGCCGGCACACCTTCGGCGACGCAGGACGGATCCAGAACCCCACCATGTTCTTCCGTCTCGGCGGCGTGGACGTGGACGCCTTCCTGTCCGGCTACGGCGAGGACACCATCAGCCCGCCCTGGGTGAGCGAGCGCATCCGCCAGGCCAGAGAGCTCGGCGCCGACCTCCCCCGGGACAAGATCTGGATCTTCACGACCCCGCGCCCGGGCGAGCTCATGGTCAACGCGACCCGGCTGACCGGCGCCGACGGGCGGATGCTGAACGTGATCGACCCCGCCGACTTCACCGACGCCGAGATCCGCGGGCGGCGCCAGGTCCGGGAGTACGCCCGCTTCATCGCCCGCGACCTCCCCGGCTGCCAGGACGCCTACGTCGTGGACACCGGCGTGGAGGCGGGCGTCCGGCAGACCCGCACGATCACCGGCGCCGCCACCCTGACCAACGACGCCGTCGTGAGCGGCCGCAAGGACCCCTCCGGCATAGCGCGCAGCCCGTGGCCGATCGAACTGCACGACGGCGAGCGGCCCAGGCTGCACTGGCTCGACGGCGACTACTACGAGGTCCCCTACCTCACCCTGGTCCCCGAGGCCGGCGAGAACGTCATCGTCGCCGGGCGCTGCCTGAGCGCCCAGCACGAAGCGCTCGCCTCGGCCCGGGTGACCGCCCAATGCTTCGAGTACGGCCACGCCGCCGCGGTGGCCACTGTCCTGTCCCTCGACGAGGGCACACCGTACCGCCGCGTCGAAGGCGCGCGGGTCCGATCCACCATGAGACAGAACGGAAGCGCGCTGTGACCGAACACCCGAAGACCCCGCTGCGCAGCAACTTCACCCCCGGCACGTCGCGCTGGGCGGTGCGCCGGGCGCAGTGGAGCGCCATGGGCATCAGCCTGGAGGACCAGGAGAAGCCCAAGATCGCGATCGTGAACACGTCGTCGAAGCTCTCGGTCTGCTTCATCCACCTCGACGACGTGGCCGACCTGGTCGCCGAGGCCGTACGCGCGGCGGGCGGGCTCCCGTTCGAGATCCGCACCACCGCCCCCAGCGACTTCATCACCACCGCCGGCCGTGACGGCCGCTACCTCATGCCCACCCGTGACCTGGTGGTCAACGACGTCGAGGCCGCGGTCGAGGGAGCCGTGCTGGACGCGGTGGTATTCCTGTCCTCCTGTGACAAGACCACCCCGGCCCACCTGATGGCGGCGGCCCGGCTGGACCTGCCGTCCATCGTGGTGATCGGCGGCTACCAGCGCGGCGGCACCTTCGCGGGCTGCTCGGTCGACATCGACACCGTCTACGAATCGGTGGGCGCCGTCGCGGCCGGCACCATGACCGTGCGGGAGCTGGGCGAGCTGGCCGACGCCGGCATCACCGGGCCCGGCGTCTGCGCGGGGCTGGCGACCGCCAACACCATGCACTGCCTGGCCGAGGCCCTGGGCATGACCATGCCGGGCTCGGCGCCGACGCGGGCCAACTCCGAGCGCATGCTGACCCGGGCGCAGGAGGCGGGCCGGCGGATCGTGGAGATGGTGCACGAAGGGCTGAGCGCCCGTAAGGTGCTGACCGCCGAAGCGGTCGGCAACGCCGTGGAGGTCGCACTCGCCCTCGGCGGATCGGTCAACTGCGTGCGCCACCTGGCCGCCATCGCCGCCGAGGCCGACCTCGACCTGGACGTCGTCGACCTGGTCGAGGAGCGGGCACGGGACGCGGTGCAACTCGCCGCCATCCGGCCCAACGGCCCGGATCAGGTGTGGGACCTGGACGAGGCAGGCGGCGTACAGACCGTCATGCGCACGCTGTTGCCCCGCCTGCACTCCGGCGCGCTCACCGTCTCCGGCCGGACCGTCGGGGAGCTGGCCGCCGTGGCCCGGCCCGCCGACGGCACGGTGCTGCGTGAGCCGCACGATCCGGTCACCCCCGAGCCGGGCCTGCTCATCCTGCGCGGCTCGCTGGCCCCCGACGGCGCGATCGTGAAGCTGGCCGGGGTCGGCGCGGGGACCAGGCGCAGATTCCAGGGCCCGGCCAAGGTGTTCGCCGGCGAGCGGGAGGCCATCGCGGGCCTGGGCGACGGCACTGTCCGGCCGGGCCAGGTGATCGTGCTGCGCGGCATGGGCGTACGCGGCGGTCCGGGCACCGTCTTCGCCGCCAACTTCGTCGCCGCCCTGAACGGCGCCGGGCTCGGCGGGCAGGTGGCCGTGGTCACCGACGGCGAACTGTCAGGGCTCAACCACGGCCTGATCATCGGCCAGGTCATGCCCGAGGCCGCCGACGGCGGACCGCTCGCCGGGGTCCGCGACGGCGACCCCATCACCATCGACCTCGACGCCCGCACCGTGGACACCGACCCCGTACGCCAGGCGGGCCCCGTCACCTCCCACGCGCCCGGGACGGAGCGCGGATGGCTCGGCCAGTACGCCGAGTTGGTCGGCCCGATCCAGCGCGGCGCCGTGACCCGGCGCCCCGCCAAGTAACCCCCCAGCACTAAGGAACAAACGGCCATGGTGACAATCACGACCCCGCACGACAAGCACCAAGCGCGTCGCGCGGGCATCGCCGCCCTCGTGGGCACGACCCTGGAGTGGTACGACTTCCTGATCTACGGGACGGCGGCCGCCCTCATCCTGAACAAGCTGTTCTTCCCCTCCGGCGACCCGCTGGTGGGCACGCTGGCCGCGTTCGCCACCTACGCCGTCGGGTTCATGGCCCGCCCGATCGGCGGCATCATCCTGGGCAACCTGGGCGACCGCGCCGGGCGCAAGCGGATGCTGGTCCTGACCATCACGCTGATGGGCGCGGCCACGACGCTGATCGGTTTCCTGCCCTCCTACGACCAGATCGGCTTCTGGGCGCCCCTGCTGCTGATCGCGCTGCGGCTGGTGCAGGGCTTCGCCGCGGGCGGCGAGTACGCGGGCGCGGTCGTGCTGTCGGTGGAGCACGGCGACCAGTCGCGGCGCGGCGCCGCCGGCGCATGGGCGCCCACCGGGTTCGCGGTGGCGACCCTGCTGTCCACCGGCGTCTTCCAGCTCATGCTACTGCTCCCCGAACCGGCGTTCCGCTCGTGGGGCTGGCGGGTGCCGTTCCTGCTGGGCGCGCTGCTCCTGCTGGTCGGCTACCTGATCCGGCGCCGCATCCATGAGACACCCGCCTTCGAGGAGGCGAAGAAGACCGGGACGGCCACGAAGGGGTCGGTGCTGGCCGCGCTACGGGAGCACCCGCGCAGCTTCCTGGTGGTCATCGGCGCCCGTTTCGCGGAGAACTCCTTCGCCTACCTGTTCCCGGTGTTCGGCGTGGTTTACGCGGTGGACCGGCTGGGCATCGACCGCTCGTTCACTCTGCTGGCGGTGGTGATCGGCTCCGCGTTGCAGGTCGTGGCGGTTCCTCTGTGGGCGGCGCTGTCCGACAGGGTGGGCCGCAGGCCCGTGTACGCGGGCGGCGCGATCGCCTCGGTGTTGTGGCTGGCGCCGTACTTCCTGCTGCTGGAGACCCTGTCCCCGGCACTGATCGTGATCGGCTTCGCGGTCGGGCTGGGCATCTTCTACCCGGCCATGCTCGCCCCGCAGGCCGCGTACTTCGCGGAGCTGTTCGACACCAGGACCCGCCTGTCCGGGTTCGCGTTCGCCCGCGAGCTGGGTTCGGTGCTGGCCGGCGGATTCCTGCCCCTGATCGCCACCGCCCTGCTCGCCTGGGCCGGACACTGGTGGGCCGTGGCGGTCTACCTGGTGGCGCTGACCGTGGTGACGCTCATCGCACTGGCTTTCGGCCCGGAGACCCGCGATCGCGACATCGTCACGACCGCCGGCGCCCCGGACGGAAGCGCCTGACGGCTGGCATGGCGGGCGTGCTCACATGCGATACGGGCGGGTCCGGCACGCCATACCCAGTGGGTCCCTCCCCGCCTTCGACGATGGGCCCGCTCGTATCCTGGACGCGATGACCAACTCCCACACCCCTCAACCTCCGTCATGACGACCGATGGCCAGGCCGCGTCCTTCACCGCAACGGCTGCTTTGCGCGCTCTCCAACTCGCATGCGATCGAACGGGACTGAACTGGGCGGGGGTGCCACGCTGCTCGGCCCCGTGGGCGACAACGGCGTCTTCAGGCTGCCGCTCGAACGCATCGTCGCCCGGGTGGCGTGGGGCATGACGGCGCTGGCCATGGTTGAACGGGAGCTTCGCGTGGCCGAGTGGCTAAGCGGAGCAGGGTCTGCCGGCGGTCCGGCCATCGGCTGTGGTCGTGGACCAGCCGGTGCTGTCGGACGGCCGGGTGGTCACGTTCTGGGAGGAGATCCCTGCTCTGCGGCAGGGGCGGCAACATCCGGGACGCCACCGGTCGCACCGGCCGCGAGCCGCGCCTGATACCTGAGGTTCATCTCCGCATTTCCACCCTGCGCGATCCGAGCGTCGCCAGGGCGAGGACGCCAGGAACGTGACCCAGGCGAGTTAACCCGCGCACCGCCGCAGCAGGTCACGCCTGTGCGGTGCCAAAACGGCGAATACTGTTGCTGAGCTGGGCGTTCGCAGGGCGATCAGGCCGCTCTGCGGTACTCGCTGATCAGCCCAGTGACGGCTCTTCGACGGTGGATCCGGGAGGCCGTGTCGATCACCTCCCTGGGATCGTGCAACGGTGGGCGGAGCGAACGGCCCTGATGCACATCGAGCATGCTGCACATCGCATCCGATCCAGATCTCTCTGACCCCGTATAAAGGAGCGCGAGTTGAAGATCCGCACTATATGCGCTGTCCGTCTGCCGCGCCTGCGGCGCCGCCCAGGACCGTGACGCTTCGGCCCCGCTTGCCTTCTGGGCGGCGGGGCCGAGCCTCATGACGCCACCGCCCGCGACCACATGACCTATCGCGTTGGCGCGGGGATCGTCAGGAAGGCGGTCGCGTCTTCTCGGACGTCAAGTTGTCCGCTGCGAGTTGCGTTCGCACGCCGCGAGGCACATGCACGCCGTGATTGCGCAGGTTGCGGATGAATAGTGCGGCAAGTGGATCCGGTTCTACGGACGTCACCGCCACCAGCTGTCTGACCCATCGTGGCGAGAACGATCGCACTGCGCCAGGAAAACCATCGCTGACCGCACTCACGGGGCACACGGCGATTCCCAGACCGGCGGCAGCGAGCTGCGGTGCCGCGGTGGTCACCGCTGTCCTCATGACGGGCTCCGGGCGGACTCCGGCGCGGGCGAACGAGCGATCGAGCCAGGCGCTGAGGCCGTTCTCCGGTGCGAAGTGAACCAGCGGCGCACCTTCAAGATCGTCCAAGCGCACAGCCGGCCGTGCGGCCAGTGGATGGCCGGTGGGTGCCGTCAGCACGATCTCTTCCTCGGCGACGGCGGTGGTCGTGAAGCGGCCGGGCACGGGAGCGGGCATCAGGGCCACGTCGGCCTCGTCGGAGTCGATGAAGCCGTGGAGTTCGTCCGGCGACGTTGATTCACGCAGGGTGATCGCCACCTCCGGGTGGCGGCGATGCCACTCGCGAATGACCGGGGCGAGCACGGACACCAGGCTCTGCGCACAAGCCAGCCGCAGCGACCCTCCGGACGCTTCGCCGGCGGCACGAGCCGACCTCACCGCAGAGGCAGCCGCTTCGATCGCCCGTCTGGCATCCGCTACGGCGGCCCGCCCGGCGGGAGTGAGCCTGACTCCCCGGCTCTCGCGGCGGAGCAGGGTCGTTCCTGTCTCGCGCTCCAGCGTCGCGAGCTGATGAGAGACGGCGGGTTGCGACGAATGCAGCAGCCGCGCGGCCTGGGTGATCGACCCGGAGTCCGCGACCGCGACAAGACACTCCAGCGCCCGAAGAGAAGCCATCCAACAATTCTATGGCAGCGGCTCGAAACATGAATAGTTTCGAGGGAATGCCTTCAGGGCCATCGATTGCTCCACCTCACGACACCTTCTCGTCCAAGGCGAGCGAGGGGGCCCGCACTCGGCGAAGGAGAGTTTCATGGCGCAGGCGTTCGTCACGGGCGGTTCTGGATTCATCGGCCAGGTGCTGGTACGGCGGCTCCTCGACGAGGGGCACTCGGTTCGTGTTCTGGTCAGAAGTGAGGCGTCGGCCGCAAGGGTGGCGGCGCTGGGCGCGGTGCCCGTCCGAGGCGAGTTGACCGACCCGGCCACGTGGCGGGACAGGGTGACGGGCAGTGACGTGGTGTTTCACCTCGCTGCCGAGACGGACGTCGCGGCCGACCGTGAGCGTCATGAGCTCGTGTCGGTTCGCGGCACCCGGGCAGCCGTCGATGCGGCGCGCTACGCGCGGGTTCCTCGGTTCGTCCACTGCGGGAGCGAGGCTGCGCTCCTCGCCGGTGACCCGCTGGTGGACATCGACGAGACCGCGCCGCTGCGGCCGGATTCGGAAGCCGCCTACTGTGCGGTGAAGGCCGTTGCCGAGAAGATCGTGCTCGACGCGAACGCCCCGGATTTCGCCACGGTGTCGATCCGTCCGAGGTTCGTCTGGGGTCCCGGCAGCATCCTCATCGAAGGCCTGGTCGCGGCGGTGAAGGCGGGGCAGTTCGCCTGGATCGACGGAGGCCGGCACACGACCGACGTCACGTTCGTGGACAACGCCGTCGAGGGGCTCATGCTCGGATGGCAGCGGGGCCGGCCAGGCCAGGCCTACTTCATCACCGACCGGCGCCGCGTCACCCTGCGCGAGTTCATGGAGACCTTGTTCGCGATCCATGGCGTCGATGCGCCGATCCCCGACCTCGATGCGGAGACCGCGGATCGCGAGGTTCCGGTTCCCGTTCGATGGTTCCTCGGGCAGCCGTGCATCCTGCGGACGGACAAGGCCGCAGCCGAGCTCGGATACGAGCCCATTGTTTCGCTTGCCGCCGGTCTCGACGCTGTCAGGGATTCGGTGGCACTCAGCGGTGTGTGAAGGCTTCACACCCGTTCAATCAGAAGGAGACTGAAATGAAGATTGTCACGATCGGAAGAGGAACGATCGGTGGCGGGCTGGCCGGCCTGTGGCGGGCCGCAGGACACGACGTCGAAGAGCTCGGCCGTGATGGCGGGGATGTGTCGGACGCGGACGTCGTCCTGGTGGCAGTGCCCGGCGATCAGATCTCGCCCGCCTTGAGCAAGGTCACGGGGCTTGAGGGGAAGATCGCGATCGACGCGACGAACATCCTGCCCGCGCGCCACGGGGGCTTTCCGTCGTACGCCGAGGAGGTGAAATCCTTCACGCGCGGCCCGGTGGCCAAGAGTTTCAACATGAACTTCGGATCGTTGTTCGGCGCAGTGCGCGAGCAGCGAGTACGGCCGAGCAATTGGTACGTCGCCGACGAGGCCGCCCGCGAGATCACCGAGCGTCTCATCCGCGACGCCGGCTACGACCCGGTACACGTCGGGGACCTCTCCCGCGCCCGCGACTTCGAGAACGCGGTCTGGCTCCTCATGGGTGTGGCCCCGGTAGGAGGTGTGTTCTATCGATTTGCGGTGCCCGACGAGCTCTGATGAGCGCTCGCCCGTTCCATTCACCATCTGGAGGTTGATGTGTTCGAAGCAGTGAATTGGCCGGAGGCCATGGTCCCCAGCCGCTCCCCGATCCACTTCACCAACGAGCTTGAGGTCGCGGCGTCTCCTGAAACGGTCTGGTCCCTGCTGGTGGATCCCCAGGCCTGGCCCAGCTTCTATCCTGGCGTCGAGCATGTCCAGCTGCTCGACGGCCATGACGCGCTGCGCCTCGGCACGCGGTTCGAGACCAATCTGGCCGGCCAGGACGTCTTCGCGTCCGTGCAGGAGTTCGAGCCTGTGACGCGTATCGCCTGGGGCGGCCATCCCAAGGCCGCGGAAGCATCCCAGGCTTATCACGCTTGGATCATCACACCCACGCCGAAGGGGTGCCATCTCTGGACCGAAGAGACGATGCAGGGGCCGTTCTGGATCGAATTGGCGAAGAAGGCTCCCGACGTTTTCTGGCGCACGCACGAGGAACTTCTCGCAGCGCTCGCCAAGGTCGCGACCGAGCGCGGCGGCTCTTCCGCATGACATATGCGCTGAAGGACAAGGCCGTTCTGATCGTGGGAGGCGGCTCGGACATCGCTGCCGCGCTGGCCACCGATCTCCTCCAGGAGGGTGCGCGAGTCACGCTCGCGGGCCGGGACGCCGGGAGGACGGCCGCCGCGGCGGCGGCCATCGGTGACACCGTCCGGGCCATCGCCCTCGACCTCTCAGATGAGGAGTCGATCCGGGCGGCCGCGGATCAGGCCGGGACCGCCGGAGGGCTCGACCATCTCGTCAGCGTGGCCACGGAGCGGGCCTCCGGACCGGTCGCCTCCCTTGAACGTCGCGCGCTGCTCGCGGCCTTCGACGCCAAGGCCGTCGGTCCGATCCTGCTGGCCAAGCACTTCGCCCCGCTGATCGCCGAGGGAGGTTCGCTGCTGTTCTTCTCCGGTCTGGGCGCCTGGCGACCGGCACCGGGAGGCGTCGCGATGGCGGCCACCAACGGCAGCGTCACCACGCTCGTCTCCGCCCTCGCCGTCGAGCTGGCGCCCACACGCGTCAACGCCATCTCCCCTGGTGTGATCACCACCGGCGCGTGGGACACCGCGGTACCCGACAAACAGCGACTGTTCCGACACGTCGCGGCCACCACACCGGCGCGCCGCGTCGGACAGCCCTCCGACATCTCAAGCGCCGCCCGAGCACTGCTGACCAACCCCTTCATCACCGGCGAGACCCTCCATGTCGACGGCGGCGGGCGATGGGCCTGACCCCGGCACACACAGCGAACAACGAGAAGTGGCTTATGTACGACAAAGTAAATTGGCCCAAGCACTACGACCCGAAAACATCGGCCATCTACGCGCTCAACGACATCGACGTGAAGGCGCCGCCTGAAGTGGTGTGGAAACTGCTCGTCGACGCCGAGAACTGGTCGAGCTACTTTCCCCCCGAAGATCAGGTCAAGATCCTGAGCGGTGAGTCTGAACTGGCGCTCGGAACCAGGTACAGCCGGGTGACGGTTGGATTCCCGATGAGTCTCAACGTGACGGAGTGCGAGCCCTTCAGCAGGCTCGCGTGGGAGACGGTTGTCGACGGCGACGAGACCGGTTCGAGCGCGTACCACGGCTGGGTGATCACACCCACGAATGACGGGTGTCACGTGCTGACCGAGGAAACGCAGCAGGGCCCCTTCTTCCTTGAGGAGCTCGGGCGCAAGCAGCCCGGTGCGCTCTACCGCTATCACCAGGACTGGGTCGAACGCCTCGCCCGCGCCGCAGAGGCGGAGGTTGCGAATCCGGCGGGCTGACCCGGGTTCCACCCCGGCTCCTACCGGTCCTCCTTCCGGTAGACGAGGGGCTCAGGCCGCGAACCCGTCCTGACATCCGGGTCAGCATGGCGCGGCGCGGTTCTCGCTTCGCGAACGGCTGCCAGCTCCGCGGCCCGTTTCCGGCGTACTCCATCTGGGTGGTGCTGTGACCTCACTCCGGTGGGAGGTCCGCGCTCCCGGTGGAAGTCTCATCGAGGAACTGGACCGTCCCGGGTGAGGCCACCAGCAGGATCTTGCGCAGGGCGTTGTGCGGCTGGCTCAGTGCGTCGTCGCTCCTGGCGTCGATTACCATGCGCCCGGCGATGCGCACCGCCCCGCCTCCGCCCATGCGGACCGCCCTGCGCAAAGCCCTTCTGACGCCGCGCAGGCGCCACGCCGCTACGAAGGCTGCGGCGTGAAGAGGTGGGACAGCCGCTCGGCCAGCTCCGCGTAGGAGCCCTCGGCGGCCACGCGCCCCTCCTCCAGGAGAACGATGTGGTCGGCTCTGCGGATGGTAGACAGGCGGTGGGCGATGACGAGCGTGGCGCGGCCCGCGGCGGCTTCCTGGAGTGCCTCGGCCAGGCGGGCCTCGTTGTCGGTGTCGAGGTTGGCCACCGCTTCATCCAGCACCAGTACCGGTGCCTCCGTGGCGATCGCCCGGGCGATCGCCACCCTGGCGCGCTGGCCGCCGGAGAGCGTGAGGCCTCGCTCGCCGATCGGAAGCTCCGAATCGATGGCGAGCTGGGCGGTGCGCAGAGCGCTCGCCACGTCGGCGTCCGGGGCGCCGAGCCGGATGTTCTGCTCAACCGTGCCGGCGAACAGGTGAACGTCCTGCGGCACCACCGTGACGTGCCGGTGCAGGTCGGAGATCCGCGGCAACGGCACCCCGCCGACCAGGATGCGTCCGCCGTCAGGGTCCCAGAACCGCAGCAGCAGCGACACACACGTGGACTTGCCCGCTCCCGAGGCGCCGACCAGGGCGACGGTCTTGCCGTACGGCACCCGGAAGGACACCCCGCGCAGCACCTCGGGCCCGTCGTCCGTATACCGGAAGCGCACGTCCTCGAAGACGACGTCCGGCCTCGCGGACACCTCAAGCACCTCGCGCGGAGGCGGCACGTTGGCGGGCGCGGTCACCAGCGTGTGCACCCGATCGGCGGCCGCACGCAGGGTGCCGTACTCCTTGAGCAGCAACGCCACCTGCGCCGCCGGCCCCAGCGAGCTGGCAGCCAGCACCATGGCGACCGGCGCGTCCGCCGGAGCTCGGATGACCGTGGCGACCAGGAGCAGCGTCCCGGCGGCCGCGGCGGCGATGAGCAGATCGGTGATGGCGGCTTCGAGGCCACCCCTCGCCGCGTTCGCCGCCTGGGCACGGGCGAGCCGGCGCGTCTTGAGCGCCAGCAACCTCCTGCGGCGCTCCAGCGCGCGGAAGGCGGTCAGCTCGCGCACGCCCTGCACCGTGTCGACCACGTCGGAGGTCAGCTCGGCGGTGGCGGCACGCAGCTCGTCGCCCTGCCGGCGAGAGGCCTTGCGCAGCCACAACGGCACGGTCAGCACACACGCCGCCAGCGGCAGCGAGACGGTCAGCAGCAGCGGGTCGATCATCGCGGCCATCACGCTGCCCGCCGTCAGCACCGTGCCCGCGGTGATGAGCTGCGCCAGTGTGTGCGCGAAGAGCCACTCGAGGGTCTCGATGTCCGACAGCACCGCCGCCGACAGGTCCCCGCTGCGGCGGCCCAGCAGGCGGGCCGGGGCGATCCTGGCGACTGCATGGAAGACCTGCCCCCTCAGCCTGGCCAGCACCAGGTACGCCAGATCGTGCGCCACGTACGTCTCCCACCACGCCGCCAGCGCCGCCACCGCGACCAGCCCGCCGAGCACCGCGCACGCCACGTCGAACGGCGCGATCTGGCCGCCGATCACCCGGCCCACCAGCCAGGCGCCGGTCACGGCCGCGCCGAGCGCAGCCAGTTGGCCGAGCAGGTTCGCGACCAGGGTGGAGACGAAGGCCCGGCGGTGTCCGCCGACGGCGCCCGCGAGCCAGCGGATGGACGGCGTCATGCCACGGCCTCCAGCACGGTTCCGTTCTCCAGGACCACCATGTGGTCGGCCTGACGGATGGTGTCGGGCCGGTGGGCGATCATCAGGCAGGTACGGCCCCGCCGCACCTCGGCCAGGGCCTGCTCGGTACGCGCGTCCACATGTGAGGTGGCCTCGTCGAGCACCAGCACGGGGGCGTCGGCCAGCAACGCCCGCGCGATGGCCAGGCGTTGCCGTTGCCCGCCCGAGAGCGTCGTCCCACGCTCCCCCAGGCGCGTGTCGTAGCCGTCGTGGAGTTCGGCGATGAAGTCGTGGGCGGCGGCCAGCCGGGCGGCGGCGACCAGCTCCTCGTCGGTGGCGTCAGGGCGGGCCAGGCGCAGGTTCTCGGACACCGTGCCGTGGAAGAGGTAGGTGTCCTGGGCCACGACCGCGATACCGCCGCGCAGCGCCTCGAGCGAGAGGTCGCGTATGTCCACTCCGCCGAGGCTGATCGTTCCCTGGCCGGGGTCGTAGTGGCGTTGCAGGAGAGCGGCCAGCGTGCTTTTGCCCGCGCCCGACGGGCCGACCAGCGCCACGGTCCGGCCGTGCTCGACGGTGAAGCCGGCATCGCGGACGGCGGGGTGTTCCGCGCCTGGATAGGCGAACGTGACGCGTTCGAACCTGATGGTGTGCTCGGCGGGGAAGTCGTTCCGCGTCCCTCGGTCTTCGACGGCCGGGGACGCCGACAGCAGGTCTTCTATGCCGTCGACTGCCGTTATCCCGAGATATCCGGCATGCCAAGCGTCGGCGAGGTTCTTCACCGGGCGGAAGCACTCCACGGTGATCACCAGGACCGCGAACGCCTCCCACGCGCTGCCCGCCGTCGTCACGGCCAGAATGGCGCCGGCCGTCCCCGCCTGGATGAACAGAGCACTGATCCCCGTCTCCACCAGCGAGATCCTGAGCTGGCTCATGGTGGTGACGTAGAGGTCGTGCGCCCGGGCACCCAGCCGCGTCCCCAGCGTGCCGACGGCCCCGAACGCCCGCAGCGTGGCCATGCCCTGCATCGCCTCCAGATAGTCGGAGGCCAGTTCCGCGAAGGCGGTCCAGCGACCGCGCCCCCGCTTGAGCAGCGTGGCGTCCCAGAACCTCGGGATGACCAGAACGCTCGCCACGGCGCAGGCCAGGATCGCCGCGGCTGTCGCGTTGACCGTGAACAGCCATCCGACCAGCACCACCGGCACGCAGAAGGTGACGACGACCTGCGGCAGATAACGGCTGTAGTACGGATCGAGGCCCTCCACACCGTCGACCAGCGTGGTCTGCACGTGGCCGGTGCGGACGCCGGTCAGATGCGCGGGTCCCAGACGACCGAGATGGACGATCAACCGGTCACGCAGTCTGGCCTTGACCAGCGCGCCCGCCCATACGGTCACTGACTCCCTGGCCCACAGCAGCACGGCCCTGGTGACGATCGCCGCGAACGTCCAGGCCACCAGGTTCACCACAGCGGGGACGTCGCCGCGTACCAGGGCGGACAGGGCGGCGGCGAGCAGGACCGCCTGGGCGACGTACGCGGCGCTGACCGCAAGGCCCAGCCCTACGCAGGCCGCGATCGGCCCCTTCACGCCGCTGGCCAGCTGCAGCAGCCGGCGATGAACGATCACTTGCACAGTCCTTCCCGCTGTCCGTCTCAAGGACAAGCCGGTCCCCGCCCGTTTGATGCGACGAGCACATAGATGGTAATGATTTTCACTGTCTATGGGAAATGATCCATCTTCGAGGCCGTTCCCGCCGCCATGTCACGGATGGCGGCGCTTGATGCAAATTGATGATGATTGTCGTTTTCAGTAGCATGCCGTGATGTGTACTCAAGTTCGTCTGCGCACTCCTCCACCTCTGATGCTCCGACAGCAGCGCCTGTTCGTGCTCGGCGTCGTCTGGTGCGGCGCACGGGGCTGATTTGCGTGGCGCTTTCGGTGTCAGCGTGTGCTCTGGTCGTGCTGTCCGGTGCGGTGGGTTCGGTGTCGGTGAGGCCGGCGGAGGCGGCTCAGATCGTGATCGGGCATCTGGTTCCCGGGATGCCGTGGATGTCGGATGGGACGTTGACGCCGTTGCAGGATCAGGCGGTGTGGCAGTTCCGGCTGCCGCGGGCGCTGCTGGCGGCGCTGGCCGGTGCCGGGTTGGCACTGGCGGGTGCACTGATGCAGGTCACGGTGCGCAATCCGCTCGCCGAGCCGTACATCTTGGGCGTGTCCTCGGGGGCGAGTGTCGGGGCGGTGCTCGTGATCGTGTTCGGTTCGGCCGCGTTGGGCGGGTTGTCGTTGAACGTCGCCGCGTTCGCGGGGGCGTTGGGAGCGTGTGTGGGGGTGGGGGCGCTGGCGCGCAAGAACGGGACGTTGTCGCCGACGCGGATGATCCTGGCGGGTGTCGCGTTGGGAACCATGCTGAGTGCGGTGACGAGCTATCTGACGATCTCCACGGAGGCGCAGAACGTCGTCAGTGTGCTGTTCTTCCTGCTGGGGAGTGTGTCGGCGGCGTCGTGGTCGAGCCTGATCGGCCCGGCTGTCGCGCTCGTGGTCGCTGGGGTGATCGCGGCGCTGCTGACGCGGTCACTGAACGCGCTGCTGACCGGCGACGAGTCGGCGGTCTCGCTGGGGGTGAACGCCTCCCGGTTACGCGGGCTGCTGCTGGCGGTGGCGTCGTTGCTGACCGGCACGGTGGTCTCGGTCGCCGGCGGGATCGGGTTCGTCGGGCTGGTCATCCCGCACATCGCGCGGATCGCGGTCGGTGCGGACCATCGGCGGATGCTGCCGGTGACAGCGCTGGGCGGGGCGGTGTTCCTGATGATCGCGGACCTGCTGGCGCGCACGGCCGCGGCGCCGACGGAAATCCCCTTGGGCATCCTCACCGCATTCGTCGGTGCTCCGTTCTTCTTGTGGTTGATGCGGCGGGACGGCGCCGAGCGTGCGGGGTTCGGCCGATGAGGGTGGCGTTCGACGACGTCACCGTCACCCTCGGCGGCCGGGACGTGGTGCAGCAGGCGTCGCTGACCGTTGAATCGGGCACGATGGTGGGCCTGGTAGGGCCGAACGGCAGCGGAAAGTCCTCGCTGCTGCGCACGCTCTACCGTGCGCTGAAGCCACGGCAGGGCACGGTGCGCCTCGACGGGCAGGACGTGCAGCGCCTGAGCGGCAGGCAGGCGGCACGAGCGGTCGCGGTCATGCTCCAGGACCCGCCGACCGACTTCGACTTGAGCGTTCACGAGACGGTGCTGCTCGGCCGTGCCCCGCACCGGGCTTCCTTCGGCCGGGACACCCCGGACGATGTGCGTATCGTGGACGAGGCGATGCGCCGCGCCGAGATCACCGACCTCGGCGACCGCATGGTCGCCACTCTCTCCGGGGGTCAGCGGCAGCGCGTCATGCTCGCCCGCGCCCTCGCCCAGGAGAGCCCAGTGCTGGTGCTGGACGAACCGAGCAACCATCTCGACATCAGCCACCAGCACGAGTTGATGAGCACGGTGCGCAGCCTGGGACGCACCGTGATCGCCGCTCTCCATGACCTGAACCTTGCGACCCAGTACTGCGACCGTGTCGTCGTGCTCGCCGCCGGTCGCATCGTCGCCGACGGGCCGCCGGCCCGGGTGTTCACCCCTGAGCTGATCCGCACCATCTTCGGCGTGGACGTCCGCGTCCTGGGCGAAACCGACGATCCCGTCTTCGCCTTCCGCCGCCTCGATGCAGGTGAAGGCCACATCGATGGGCCCTCCACCCAAACAGAAAGCAGCGTCCGCACATGACCCGCGTCTCACGCATCCCCGTACGATCCGCCGCCATCGCCAACGCCGCCCTGGCCTTGCTTCTCGCCGGCTGCGGTTCCTCTGTGACGCAGGCCTCTGAAGGATCCGGCGCGGCCGCCGCGGTGACGCTGGAGAACTGCGGCCGGAAGGTCGTCGTCGACGGCGTTCCAGAAGCAGTCGTCGGCATGCACCCGGCGCAGACCGAGCTGCTGCTGCGTCTGGGGCTGGCCGACCGCATCGCCGGGCAGGCTCAGGCCACGGCGCAGGCACTGCCGAAGGACGTGGCGCCGCTGGCCGAAGACATTCCGGTGATCGGCGGGGTCACCCCGCCCAGCCGTGAGGACCTGCTGGCCGTCGAACCGGACTTCGTCTACTCGCCCACCACCTACGAGTTCACCGCAGAGCAGGGCTTTGCGAGCATCGAGCAGCTCGAACAGGCCAGAGTCTCCGTCTACGTCGCCAACGGCGGATGCCAGGACCGGCGTATGACCGGTGAGGTCACGGACCTGTTCACCGATCTGAAGAACATCGGCGAGATCTTCGGCGTTGAGGACACCGCCGCCAAGCTCATCGCGCAGAGCCGGGCCGACCTCGACGAGGTCGCCAAGGCGCTTGCTGACGTGGACAAGCTGCGCGTAGCTCAGGTGTACGTCGATGGCACAACTCTCTCGGCTATCGGCGCCGGCGTCGAATACAACATCCTCCGCCTGGCCGGGGCGGACAACGTCTACACTCCCGATCAGCCGGCGTTCGCGAAGTTCTTCGCCGCGACGATCACCCCCGAGTCCCTCGCGGCCGAGCAGCCCGACGCGCTGGTGTTCTCGGTGTACGACAAGAAGCACGAGGCCGCGACCCGCAAGTACCTCACCACTACCTTCCCGGACATGCCGGCAGTGCGCGCTGGTCGGCTGATCGCGGTCTCCAGCTCCGACGTGTTCCCCGGAACGCTGGGCAACATCTCGATCGTGCGGCAGATCGCGAAGCAGCTCTACCCCGATGCGTTCTGACCCGTGACCCATCGACACCTGGACGGAGACCCAATGACATCTGCCGGTATCGGCGGGGAACTGCTCGCCCACGGCCGGCGCCGCAGCGCTCGAAGGGCTGGAGAACGCCCGCTTCGTCCAGGCCGACGCCGCCATCTGGGAACCTGACCAAGACCCTCTGTATGACGTGGTGCAATGCGTCCACGGCGTGTTCTTTCTGCCCGACCTGGATGCATCGGCATCCCGCCTGGCCAGGCTGCTCCGGCCCGGGCGGACGGCTGGTTGGCCACGCATCCACGGGCGAGCGTGGCGCTCGCGCCGCAAGGCCGACGCTCTTGTGGACGAGGAGTTGTCCACGCGGGCACTGGCCGCGACGACGTGCTGCCCGTCGCGGTAGCCGAAGGAGAAGCCGTCAAACGTGATCGACGAGCCGTCGGCGGCGGCTGTGGGCGCGAGGTCCCCAGGACCGGGAAAGGTACGCCGAATCTTATTGTTCGGGCGGCTATTTAATGGCGACAAAACCCTCGAAAGCCAGGTATTTCAGGAGTGTGCCGTAGCTCGTGAAGGTCGCCTTCGATGACCTCGACGTTGCCGAGGTCGGCGCAGTGCTGGGCGACCTCGGCCATTGCGGGCTCCCGGTCGACCCCGATCCAGTGGGTGGCGCTGTTGGCCGGGCCGTACGTGGCCAGGCGGCGCAGGAGCTGCCCGGTGGCCGCGGTGAAGGCGCCCTTGTCCCAGCCGGCGAAGCGCTCGTGCAGCCGCATCCCGGCGATCCTGGCCATCAGGTCGAGCTCGGACGGCCACACGTAGCGGACGGCGCCGGGACGCAGCTGAACTCCCCGAGACCGAGTCGGGCTTGACGTTGGAGGTCCACGCCTTTCCCTGGCGACAATGGTCGCTCTCCTGCGGAACGGCGGATAGGCGCCCCCATGTAAGGCGGTCTGCTCACCGGGTTGTCGGGCCGGCGCTTTGTCCGCCCTGGAACGGTTCTCGCGCCTGGCACGCGACTGGCGGCTTGTTCATGCGGTGGGGCGGGAGGTGTAGGGAAGCAGGGCCATCTCGCGGGCGGTCTTGACGGCCTGGGCGATTCGGCGCTGCTGCTGGACGGTGACGCCGGTGACGCGGCGGCTGCGAATCTTGCCCCGGTCGGAGATGAACTTACGTAGCAGGGCGGTGTCCTTGTAGTCGATGCGGTCGACGTTCAGCAGCGGGTTGGGCTTCTTGCGGGGGACGCGACGGGGCTTCATGAGATCTCCTCAAGGTTGAGGGCGGGGCGAACGGGTCGTCGTGGCCGGGGTGTTCGCCCTCGGCCAGCAGGCACGAGTCGAGCAGGGCGTGCAGGCGTTCGACATCGAGGTCAGGGCCGGTGAAGACCAGGTGCTGGACGCGGTCGCCGTGCTCGGAGTCCCAGTCGAGGTCGGCGGCCAGGCGCCGGGCGGAGGAGACGAGGTCCCAGGCCGCTTCGGGCAGTGCGGCCAGCCAGGGGCCGGCATCCTCGACCGAGATGATGCCGGCGACGGCGCTCCAGCCCAGGAGCCGGCTGGGCCGGGTGGCGAGCCAGAAGCGGCCGCGTGAGCGCACGGACTCCGTCACCAGCTCGTCCACCGCCTCGAAGAGGCGGGCGGGATGCAGTGGGCGGCGGCTGTGCCAGACGGTGGTGACGATCTCTTCGGTACGGGCGTCGGTAGGGAGCTGAGCGGTGGCGGGGTCCACGCGTTCGGCCAGCTCAGCCGCGCACAAGGCCGGACCGCTGATCGGTGGCAGGTCATGGACGGAGTGAATCGGAGTGACCTGGGTCAGGTGGGTGAGTACCCGCCGGGAGAGGTCGTGGTCATCCTCGTCGCCGCCGTGCAGCACCAGCCCGGTGGCGTACTCGACCTGCCGGGCCAGGACCTCGGCCAGGTAGCGCTGGTCGCCGGTGGCCGCCAGTTTGCCGACCTCTCGGAGAAGCTCGCCGCGGGTGATGTCGTCGGGCAGGGCCTCGGCGTCCAGGGCGGTGAGCACGCTGGTGAGCCGCATCGTCTCGCGGGCTTCGTCACAGTCGATGGCCTCGGCCACCGAGCGAGGCTCCACGGAGTCCCACAGGTCGACGATCAGCAGTGTGGCCGTGGCCGCCAGCCGTACGAGCTGTGGAAGCAGGTCCTCGCGCACCGTGCACGTGATGCAGCCATGGGCGAGGTGCACCTCGGCGGTGTCCAGCACGCCGGTGGTGTCGCGGATGCTGCGCAGGACGCGGTCCTGGGTGACCTCGCGCAGGTCGTGGTGGATGGCGACGGATCCGGGATGCCGGACGAGCAGTTGTCGAACGGCGACGGTGCGGGCCGTGCCATGCAGGCCCGCGACGAGGACGACGGGGGTGGGCATCGATTCTCCCAACGTGGCAGAATGAAAATCATTATCGTTATCATGGCACACGATCGCACGTGGAAAGGAACGAACCGCTTTGGCCAGAAACGAGGTGCGCCCCGTGATCAAACTCAAGTCCACGGCCGGCACCGGCTACACGTACGTCACGAGGAAGAACCGTCGCAACACCCCTGACCGGCTCACCCTCCGCAAGTACGACCCCACCGTCCGCCTGCACGTGCTCTTCCGGGAGGAGCGATGAAGAAGGGAATCCACCCCGACTACCACCCGGTCGTCTTCCGCGACTCCGGCTCCGACTTCGCCTTCCTCACCCGGTCCACGATCACGAGCGACAAGACGATCGAGTGGACCGACGGCAAGACGTACCCGGTGGTGGATGTCGACGTGTCCTCGGCGAGCCACCCCTTCTACACCGGCCGCAGCCGCGTCCTGGACACCGCGGGCCGCGTCGAGCGGTTCAACCAGCGCTACGGAAGGACCTGATGTCCGCGCACTGCCAGCTCACCGGCGTCAAGCCGGTCTTCGGCAACAACGTCTCCCACTCCCACCGCCGCACCCGCAGACGGTGGAACCCCAACATCCAGAGCCGCCGCTACTGGCTCCCCGGCGAGGGCCGCTTCGTGCGGCTCACCCTCAGCGCCAGAGGGATCAAGACCGTCGACAAGATCGGCATCGAGCAGGCCATCGCCCGGATCCGGGCCCGAGGGGAGAAGATCTGATGGCGAAGAAGAGCAAGATCGCCGCCAACGAGCGCCGCAAGGCCGTGGTGCTGCGCTACGCCGCGCGGCGGGCCGAGCTGAAAGAGCTCATCCGCACCGGCACCCCGCAACAGCGGGAGCAGGCCGTACGCGAGCTGAGCCGCCAGCCGCGCGACGCCAGCCCTACCCGCGTCCGCAACCGCGACGCCGTCGACGGACGGCCACGCGGACACCTGACCAAGTTCGGGCTCTCCCGGGTGCGCTTCCGCGAGATGGCCCACCGCGGCGAGCTGCCCGGCATCACGAAAGCGAGCTGGTGACCATGGCCGTACCCAAGCGCAAGACCTCACGCAGCAACACCCGCCACCGCCGCAGCCAATGGAAGGCCACCGCCCTGGTGCCGATCACCCTGAACGGACGCGAGCTACTCGTGCCCCGCCGCCTCGTCCGCGCCTACCAGCGGGGACTGATCACGGTCGAATGAGGTGATCCGGTCATCGGGGGCCCGATCGTGCATGGGACAAGCCGGGCGCGGCAGCACGGACGGGCCCCTGGTGGCCGTTTCCTCCTCTGCTGGGACAGCTCATTGGAGGCAGAGTGACGCAAGTCGTGATGTCGAATCCCCAGACGGACACTGGGCTCCACGAGAGATCGACGCAAGTCCCCACCGGCCGGCCCACGGCCCGCTAGCGCTCGCACGCCGCGCAGACGCCGTACACCTCTTCGGCCCGGAAACCGCCCACGACGTCCTCCTCCTGCCGTTCGGTCACCAGACCGCAGACGCGGCAGACGAGATGGTGGTGCCTGGCCGGGCCGCACAGCCGGTAGACGGACTCGCCCGCGTGCGTGAAGGCGTGAATGAGCCCGACCTCGGTCATCGAGGAGAGGGTGCGGTAGACGGTGGTGAGACCGACATTCTCGCCGCTGTCCTGAAGCACGGTGTGGATGCGCTGGGCCGAGATGGGCAGCGGATGGGCTGCCAGGACCTCGAGCACTCGCAGCCGCTGTGTCGTCGCCCGGATGCCGGCCGCTTCCAATATCGCTGTCCACCGCGCCATGGTCACCATGCCTCAGGAATGACGGTCACTGGGCCGATCCTCTGGTGATCAGCCACATGCCGAGGTCGGCCGCACCGGCGGGCTCGGCCACCGGCCCGCCTTAAGGACGACAGGGGTGGGCACACGACCTCCCAGCGTCAAAATGAAAATCGTTGTCGTAAGCATGGCACATGCCGTCAACCCGTCCAACCGACCGAAGGCGGTCGAAGCTCACGACGACAACTGTCGATCATCGCGGGGCATGTCGGACGCCGCATACCCGGCCAGCAGTGCGTCCAGGCCGGACGTGAAAAGGGTGTCCATGTCCATGGTGAAGAATCGCGGGCCGAGCAGGACCGCTGAGGGATGGTCGCCGGTCCCGAGAGTGGCCAGTCCGGCAAGGAACTGATGCGCTCGGGCCACCCCCGTGGACTTCCTGCGTTCGCGCTGGGCGTCTTCGATGCCGACCCTGGAGAACACCCAGCTCATGATGCCCGCGCAGATGCGCGCGGCCTCCTCGTGGTCGAAGCCGCCGCGCAGCACCTGCTCGGCGAGCAGATCGAAGGTGCGGTAGGCCTGCTCTCCGGCGGGACCGTTGGCCATCAGCCAGGCCGCCAGGCCGGGGAACCGGCGCAGGACGTCTCGCTCCGCGATCGCCCACGCTCGCGCGTTGTGGTGCCATGCGGCCTCAGGGTCGACGCCTGGGCGGACGAGCCCGCCGATCTCGTCGGCCACAGGTACCACCAGCGCGTCGCGGTTCTCGACGTGGCGGTAGATCGACATTGGGGTGACGGAGAGCCGGTCGGCCAGAGCGCGCATGGTGAGGTTGCCGTCACAGCACGAAACCGTGTTTCCGAGCGGGACAGGCCAGCCATGTCGCCTCGAGCAGGATCGCGGCCGCGGTGTTGCGGATCGCGCTAAAATTTGAAGAGACCTTCAAGCTGGTCGTACTCAGAACCGTTGAAATTGCTGTCCAGCATCTCCCAGGTGGCGCCGGCGCTGAGTTGCAAGAATTCTGCGGGCGATTGGGTCTTGGATTCCTGGAGGATGGTCAGGATGGCCTGTTCTTCTTCGTCCTCACAAGCGCCGGAGATCATTTTGCTGATCATCTCGGACTTGTAAACAGAGGGTAGGAGCGCCAGCAGGCCTTCTCCGGACAGCGTGTTGGTCACCTGCACCGCTTTGTCGTCGTCGGCGGTCTCAAGTAGTTGCGGAGCGCTGATGGTCTCGATCGTCGCCGCGAGGCCTCCCACAGTGCTCACGAGGTCCTGGAAGGTTCCCGCCACCCCGGTCAGCGTGGTCTGAATCGACTGGATCGCCTGCTGGATGGCGGCCAGAAATGCTGCCGGTGGCGCGGGCGGCGGTGGTGGTTGAAGGGCCGGGAAGTTATCCATGAACAACCTGCGGGTGTCCATGTAGCGTCGGCAGTCAGCCTTCTGCCGTTCGGAGCCCAACAGCGCGATCGCTCGGTCCATGGCAACGAAGTGGCGATCCCACCGCCGGAGCATGTTGAAAAGCGCGATGTTCCGTGCCGGGAACTGCGGAGGATTGGGATTGACCAGGTCCGGAAGGGACTGCTGGAGCAGGCGGTACTCCCCCCGCGCCAGTTCGCTGCAGATCTGGTCCGTGTAGAAGACCTCCCAGGACAGTGCCTGGAGGTCAGCTGCGCGGTATCGCTCCGGCCCCGCGACGCTGTCGAGAGCCAGCCTGAACTCCCTGGCATGAGTGGGCAGGTGACGCAGAGCCACATGGGCGAGGCCATCCCGGACAGCGTCCCGCTGGCTTAGCGCTTGATCAGCGAACGAGTGCCGCACCTCGACACTGCGGCTGGCAGCGAATGGCGTCAGGATGTTCACAAAGTCGAGGGTCGGCAGAACGGTGTTGTCATCGACGAGGAAGAACCAGCGCAACAGGAACCCGACGAGGTAGTTCCGGCGGTCGAGGAGGACTTTGAGCCGGTCCATGATGCGGGTGAGATCGTTTTCGTCCAGATCGTCGTCAAGCCCGTCCCAGGTCAGCTTGTTGACCAGGAAGATGAGGTCGTCGGCGCGCGTGCAGCCCAACAGGTGGCCGAGAGCCATGTCCTCTTCCTCTTCAGAGGTGGCTCCATCGAAGAGGCTGTTGATGATCGCCAGCTTCTCCTCTTTGAGCACTCTCCCGAGTAGAAGCCCTTCACGATGATCACGAATGGCGGACCGGAGCAAGCGGGTGGCCTTTTCATCGGTGAACGAACGGACCGACCCGCGTGGCGGCAAGAAGAGGTCAGCGTAGAACGACCTGAGGGTCGCGGGTGGCGGAACGGGGCGCATGATAATGACTCCGCCCGGCACGTCCAGGAAGTCGATGCTGCCGTCCATTTCCACGCTGAAGCGGTAGTCGACGATCGGTTCTCCAAGCGTCCTGAGGAGATAGCCAGCCGCTGGCAGCAAGGTCAGAACGTTGACGCGCTCCCGCGACAGAACGCCCACGCCGCCGAAGAGATTTGACGGTATGAGGTCATGCGGCATGTCCCGGCCATCGATCGCGACGCGGTAGCCGTTGATGGTCAGAGCGCGGTCGTCGACTCCGGTGAAGCCGGCGAAGCGAGGATCAACAACCAAGCGACCATCAACCGTGACCTCAAACCTGAAATCACCGACGACACCCGCCGCCGGGTGAAAGCCATAACCCGCGGCCGGGAGGTACGTCATCTCATGAATACTGCTTCGACTCAGCAAAGCGCTGTTACCGAAGAGGTTGAGCGGTATCAGATCATGCGAAAGAGCACGCCCGTCCAACGTCGTACGGTAACCACCAATCGTCAAAGCGCGGCCGTCAACCCGACTGAAACCCGCAAAACGAGGATCAACAACCAAGCGACCATCAACCGTGACCTCAAACCTGAAATCACCGACGACACCCGCCGCCGGATGAAACCCATAACCGGCGGTGGGAACCAAGGCCAACGTATGGATGCGATCACGCGTGAGCACCGGCCCTTCGGCACCGATCAAGATAAGATCGTGGGAGAGGGCGCGGCCGTCGATGTCCACGTTGAAGCCCCGTATGACGAGGGTATCGGTCCCGCGGCCACTCAGAAATCGGTCCCCGTCCGAGGCGTAATCGATAAGCCCGCCCTGAGTCACCTCGAACCGAAACGTCGACTGCCCTGCCACCTGCTGAAAGCCGTAGTCGCCGGGCATGAGAGAGAGCACCGCTCCGGTTCCACCGTCTATCCACGCAGGAGTGACCGCGGGGATCAGGAACTTTCGGTAGGTGAGTGCGCTGGTGTCAATTCGAATGTCAGCCATCCCGCTACTCCCGCCTGGCACTACTGCAAGGTGACGAACACCGGAATAGTGCCTCGACCGCTTGGCATGGCGCGCAGTGCTTTGCCGATCACAGCTCCGAAGGCGCGATGAGAGTCGGTCGCCTTCATCGCGTAGCCGACAGTCGGTGAGGTTGTCAGAAGATCACCAACAGTGACAGGAGCGCAGTCGGCGTCCACCTTGCAGTACACCTTTCCGAAGAGGGCGATCGGCCATCGGTTTGATGCGCCAGGTCGCTTATCCAGTATGATGGCGGGCTTGTAGCATCCGGCGCCGGACACCACACCTGCGACTCTTGTGTCATACGGCCTGTCGCTACGTCGTAGTGTGTTCTCATCGCAGATCACCATGACGGTGCCGGGCTCCACGCCTTCCGAGTCGGCAACCTGGAAGTCCTCCGCAAGGTCGGCGTTCGCCAGCGCCATATCTCCTTCGACGAAGAGATTCCGTGTGACGTGGACGTTCCCTATGAAAAACCCGGCGTGCCCCTTGTCGCCCTTCTTCTCGGCGAACACCGCCGCACCCGTACCCTCTGGGTTGACGTTGAAAGCCGCAAGGGCGGCCATCGTGAGCGATTCGCAGTGTGCGTGGACACCCTCTCCCTTAGCGCTCGCCGCAAAGACACCGGTACCGTCTCCATCTGCGCGGATGCCCGTCGAGCGGTCCCCGGTTGCCTTCCCCACAACTGCTATGGCATCGGGGCCGTCTTCCGTGCCAGTAACCCTCCCCACTATTCCTCCTCGAAGATAAGGGCTGTCCCTGTAAGGGCCGGATGTGTTGTATCCGGACATTCCCCCGGTGGTCGTACCCAGAGGCTCATGCGGCAAACGGGAGTAGGGCAAACTCTTGAGCTTTGTAACAATTAGCGCACCAAAGGCCGGTTTGTTCCTTATGTTAAGGCCCCAATGACTCGATTGATCATATTGTGGGTGCCAAGAACTCGGCCGCCCTATGCGGCCTACGCGTATTCGTGGATCAGCCCGCCAAGGCGGTCACGTCGAACGACCATGACAATCGTCCTCGACCGGGTCGGGAAGGGCCCGCAGCGGAGCGGCCTGCCCAGGGAGCGATGTGGGCGATACTCATTGAAGTGGGTCTCGTAGGCAGCCAGCACGCGCCGTAAGTGACGGGCGTTGACGATGAGGATCCGATCAAGGATTTCTTCAACGCAGGCCGCCGATCCAGCGTTCGGCGAAAGCGTTGGCCCGCGGAGCCCGAGGTGGACTCTTGAGAATGCGGATGCCTGAGGCCGTGAAGACTTCGTCGAACATCTCGGTGAACTTGGCATCCCGATCGCGGATGAGAAACCTGAACCCCTCCGCCCTGCCCCCCCAACGCGATCATCAAGGTTCTGGCCTGCTGTACAACCCACGGCCCCGTCGGGTGCTCGGTAACGCCGAGCACATGCACCCGGCGGGTGCTGATCTCCATGACGACCAGGCAATACAGGCGCTTGAACAGCACGGTGTCGCAAGGGAAGAAATCACACGCCAAGATCCCCTCAGCTTGAGCACGCAGAAACTCACCCCAGGACGGTCCTGCATGTCGCGGCGCTGGATCGATACCGGCCCTCTTCAAGATGAGCCACACCGCAGAGGTTCCGACCCGCTGGCCCAGAGCGGCAAGTTCCCCGGCGATCCGCCGGTAACCCCACAGCGGATCCTCCCGCGCCAAACGCACTGATCACCACCCGATCCGCCCACGACGGCCGAGGCCTTGCCACCTGCGGACGCAACACCGCGAGCTGATGGCTCAGGACCAGAATCTCCGCGTCCTTCGACCTCCGCGAGCGACCCAGCAGCACCGCCCAGCTGAGAGCCGAACGAAGATCTGATACACCAGCCGCAGCGCCATGGAAGCGATCATCTCTGCCAGCGCTGAAACGCCAAACCCGCAGGTCAGTCCCAACGGCCGACCCCCACACCGAATCGCGGGTGCGCGTCCGTGATTCCGAGGGTTCGGACCCTTTCGAACGTTACCCATGGGGATTGCCTGCCCATCAATGCGAGCGACACCCCTGGACCGCGATCAGCTGGGCCGGTTGCCGGTCGGAATCACGATCTTGGTTTGCGCCCCCTTGGTGAGGTAGTACGTGGTCCACTTCTTGATCATTTCATCGAGGAGCCAGGCGGTGGCGGGCACCAACGGCAGCCCGATCAGACCCTCCCGGAACTGCACCAGCAGCGGCCAGGCCGCCTTGACCACCGGGTCCGACAGTGGCTGGCGTGGGATGCCGTTCCAGTCGGCCACCTGGTTGCCGGTGAGGTACCTCGAGAACGCGTTGACGAGAGGCTTGTCGATGCCGCCGGGGCTGGTCAGCTCCGCGAGCATGTTCCGCAGGATGCCGTTCAGTTCCACGCCCTCCGGGGTCGGCCCCATGTTTCTGGGCAGGACTATGTCCGACTGGGCGTAGGACGAGTCCCAGGTGGCGGGCAGGAATTCGTCCCTGATGCCGAGCATGTGCCCCATCACCTGCAACGAGTGCAGGTATCCCGCGGTCTCGGCGGAGGAGATGCGCACTTTCCATTCACGCATCCCGCGCATGGAATAGGTCGCCAGGGTGTGCCACGTGACGAGCATGTCCTCCTGGCTGATCGGGATGGGGCCGGACCAGTGGGGAGACGATTTCAGCAGGTGCCGCACCGCCGCGTGCACCAGCCGGGTCTTCACGGCCTCGACCACGGCCGTGCCGCCGGCCGACCAGGCGTTCTGAGGTCTGACCGCGTACGCCAGGATGTTCGTCTTGGCGACCCGGTCTTTCAGATCCGCACCGCCCGCGGAGTAGTAGACCGCGCGGGCCTCCTTGGGGATGGCGGTGGCCAGCATGCCGGCGCCGACGATGGTGAGGACGACGATGTAGTTGCCTTTGAGCACATGGAACCGGGCCGCGGCGTCCAACTTGGCGGAGTCGACCCACGACGGCAGCTGACGCGCCTGCTCGATGAAGGCCCGCAGGTCTTCCGGCAGTCCCGCGGGCAGGGGCTGGTCGTTGCGGTTCCAGTCGTACAGCAGCCGGTTGACTTCGGGTATGAGACCGCGGTCGAACAGTGAGGCGAGGAGTGGATCGGCCACGTCATCCCACACCCATCGGGGATCGGCGCCACTGCCGGAGCCCGCGACCGAACCGCTGGCCGGCCAGGTCCAGCCGTCGGACGGGGAGGCCGCCTGGGCCGGAGAGGCCATCCCTAAGGCGCCGAGCGCTCCCAGGGCGGTACCTGAGATCAGCATGTCGCGCCTGCTCAAGTCTGCCATGCCTGTACTCCTTCGAGGTGGGGGGTCTCGCTCAGGGCATGTGGTTGGTTGCGAAGTCTTGGCCGGCTCGCTGGGGACCCACGGAACATGAAGCACGTGTACGCGCCCTGGCCGGACCCACGCCCGCCTTTGACGCGTCGCGCCTGCTGAGTTTTCCCATGCCGTTTCCTCCTTCTCGCCCGAGGCTGAGAAGTGGGTGATACTTAGAAACAGATCATGATTCTGTGTATCAGAAAATCACAGTGTGACAGGCATCACAAGACCGCGTTTGAGGCAGAATCCATACAGGAGGTGAGCGTGGAGTCTGTGCTGTCCGGATTCATGGCACCGTCGGACTCGGAGTCGTTGCTGGAGCGCGCCTACGTCGATGCCGTCGAGCGCGTGGACGACATCGACGAGCTACGGACGCGCATCCTTGATGCGGCGTACGAGCAGTTCTGCCGGATGGGTATCAGGCGCTCCACCATGGAGGACGTCGCCCGACTGGCGAAGGTTTCGCGGATCACGGTCTACCGGCGGTTCGACGCCAAGGACATGCTGGTCGAACACGTGGTGCGCCGGGAGTTCCGCCGCTACTTCGACCAGTTCCTCATCGACATAGAACAAGCCGACACCGCTGCCGACCGGGTGGTTTTGGGCTTCGTAAGCTCACTGCGGGCAATTCGCGGCAACCCACTGATCGGCGGACTCATCGCCACGGAACCGGACCTGCTCATACCCTCCATGATGGCTGGCGGGGGCCAGACCCTCGCCACCGTGCAGCAGTTCGTCGCCGGCCAGCTCCGCCGCGAACAACGCGCGGGCAACGTGTCGGGCAGCCTGGACGTCGACCTCGTGGCCGAGATGATGGTGCGGATCTCCACCTCCTTCCTGGCGATCCCCAGCGCCATCATCGATCTGGATGACGACACGCAACTGACCGCAGTGGCCCGGCGGTTCCTCGTGCCCATGCTGGAACCACCCGCCTGATCCTCGGCCTCGCGCCAGGGTTCCGAGGCGCCATGCGAGCCGCCGAGTTCACCGCAACCCCCTCGGCACGTAAACGCAAAACCGCCCCAATCTGGACCTTATCGGCAGGTCAGAGGCGGTCTTGGGCCGGTGGAGCCGCCGCATCGAACTAACGCGGCGCTCTGGCCAGGGCATGGACCCGAGTTCCCTCGATCACGCAGGCGGCCAGCGAGTCGCGTGCCCGCCGCCGACCCAAGGCTGTTTCCAAGGTCAGGTGCGGAGTCAGATGACCAGGGCAGCCAGGGTGGCGGCGCCCAGGAAAATGTGGACGCGTTTGATGTCCTATGGGGGTCAAGCGGTTGTTGGAGTGACTTGTGACGGCGGCGGGTTTTGCCGTCGGTGATGCGTCGTTCGACGTACTCACAGGTTCTCTGATCCAAGCGCAGCCGTGCCAGGACGATGGTGTGCGAAGGCGGAGTTGGCTTTGCTCCTGCCGGAAACTACACCCACGCACGTCAAGCATGCTGCACATCGCATCCGAGATCGACTGCAATTCCTGGCTCGCGGACGCGAACTCGCCAGCCGATGGCTGCTCCATGGCTACTCGAACGTACGTGATCTGCCGTGAAACTCGAGCCTCATCACGAAAGCCCGGCCCACACGATCCCTGTCAAGATAGGCGACAAATCGCACATAAGTGCGACGGTCAAGAACGCATCGTTGCTCGGTGGTTGCTCGCGTGTTCGCGATATGTGCTTCCCCTCGTAACGTGGAGACCGAGCCGGGAGAGGTTAGGTCGCGGCAGCAGTCACGCGGCGGCGCTTTGATCCGGAGTCCCGGGCCGGGGCGCTGCGCATCGTCAAGGAGACCGGCAAGCCCGTGGCCCAGGTGGCGCGGGATCTGGGGATCAGCCCGTACACGCTGCACAATTGGGTGCAGATGGACCGGCTCTCCGAGCAGTACGACGGCGACGGGAGCGGAACGCTGAGGGAGACCGAGCAGGAGGAGCTGGCCCGGCTGCGGCGGGAGAAGGCCGAGCTGGCCCAGCAGCACGCCCGTGAGAAGGCGGCCTGGGAGAAGGAACGCGCCGAGTTGGAAGACGAGCGTGACGTGCTCAAGCGCTCGGTGGTCTTGTGGGGCAAAGAGGCGATGGGCCGATAAGCGTGGCGGCCTTCGTCAGCTCCCAGAAGACCGAGCACGGCATCGACCACATCACCTCCTGCCGGGCGCTGGGCGTGTCCCAGTCCTGGTACTACAAGTGGAAGAACCGCATCAGCCAGGACGCGCCGACCGCCCGCCAGCGCCGGCGGGTCGACCTGGATGCGCAGATCACTCACTCGTTCGAGGCGTCGGGCGGCACCTACGGCTCCCCGCGGATCACTCGTGTTCTGCATGAGGCGGGCTGGCGGGTGTCGGAAACACGGTCGCGGCGCGGATGGCCGAGCTCGGCCTGGCCGGTCGCAAGCATCGCAAACCGCGGGCACCGACCCGGCAGGGCAAGCGGCCCGCCGCCCCGGACCTGGTGCGGCGGAAGTTCACCGCGGTCGCGCCGGACGTGCTGTGGTGCGGCGACGTGACGCAGATCGACACCGACGAGGGCAAGCTCTACCTGGCCACGGTGGAGGACCTGTTCTCCCGTCGCCTGCTCGGCTACGCCATGTCCGAACACCACGATGCCGCGCCAACCTGCGCCTCACTGCAGATGGCGGCCGCCACTCGCGGCGGTGACATCGACGGGGTGATCTTCCACTCGGATCGCGGCTCGGAATACACTGTCGCCCGCCACCAGGAGTTGTGCGGGCGCCCGGGCGTGGTCCCTGGGCCGCGTGGGCCGCGCACTCGACAACGCAGCCGCCGAGGCGTTCAACAGCACTCTCAAGGTCGAGTACGCGCACCATCACCGGTTCCGCACGCGAGCCGACGCCCGCTTGAAGATCGCCACCTGGATCGCCGACTTCTACAACACCATCCAGCGGCACAGCGCCAATGACGGCTTGGCGCCCATCACCTTCGAACGTCACATGATCGAGAAGAGAAACGCCTCATCGGCCCTGCTCAGGGCCGCTGTGGCATAGACCGTATCCACGATTCCAGGGGATTGACAGATACGACCCGGCACGGATGGGCACAGGCCGACACAACGGCCGGGAGAATCCCAGCCACAGCGACACAAATCAACACTCAGTGGCATCAACCGAGCCGACTCATAATCCGTGGGTCGTGGGTTCAAGTCCCACCCACCCTACTCTCCAATACCGTGTCCAACCTGGGGTTTCTTGGTTTCCACCAGCCTCTGATCTCGTTTTAGATCATGGTTGGTTGCTCGGTGGTTGCTCTTGTGTACGGATCGTGTATCGCGGTAGATCAGTTAGACGGTCACCGTCAATTCATTGGTGGCCTCACGGCCGGTCAAGTTTTGTCCAAGTGGGCTCGCCCTCCGACCACGCCTTTTGTGACCAGCAGATAAAAGATCCGCTGCTTCTCGCAGGGTGCCCCTCTCGGCCCCGCTTGCAGGATGGACCAGGGATTGATCGACTGCATCACCTGCACGGCGCTGAGGACAAACCACGGGCCCGCCGGCTGGACACAGAGCGCCTACTGCGCGTGCGATCATGCCGACCCGCCGAGGAGCACCTACGAGTGCACCGAACCGCAGGGCGTGCGGCCGTGCCCGTGGACCGGCTTCCGCCCATCTGCGGGCCGGGCGCGGTGAGCTGCCGACGGCGGGGTGCGTCGACTCCCATACGGTCCATACGGTCAAGGCGGCCGAGACCGTCGGTGCCGCGGCCTGCGGTTTTGACGCAGGCAAGAAGATCAAAGGGCAGAAGCGGCGGTGCTCGGGGGACGGAGTCGTTCGTCATCCTGATGGAGGAGGAAAGGGCTGCGGCGGGGGGCGCTAGTCCTGACCCGGTGCCATCCGGGCGGAGGATGAAACAGGCCGACCCCAAACCTAGATTCGAGGCATGACGCATGGAAATGCGCGGCCAAGCGGATGGCTGCGGCGGCTGGTGCGGCGGGTCACCGTCTGGGGTGCTGGCCTGCTCGTGCTGGCGGCGGGCGCCGGGTTCGGCTACGAGACGATCGCCCGGCAGAGCGACTCAGAACACCACAAGGCACCTGGGCGGCTGGTCGATGTGGGCGGTCACCGCCTGCACCTGCACTGCACCGGGGCCGGCGCCCCCACGGTCGTGCTGGAAGCGGGGCTGGCGGAATCGAGCGCTAGCTGGGAGGTGATCCAGCGGCGGCTCTCCCCGGGCACCCGGGTGTGCTCCTACGACCGGGCCGGATACGCCTGGAGCGATGACGGCCCCTCGCAGGGTACGGCGGAGCGCGCCGCGGGCGAACTGCGCACGATGCTGGCCACCGCGGGGGAGGCGGGGCCGTACGTCCTCGTCGGACACTCCTACGGCGGCAACGCCATACGCGTGTTCGCCGATCGCTGGCGGGACCTGACCGCCGGGCTGGTGCTGATCGACGTGACCGACGAGACGGCCGTCGAGGCGCTTCAGATCTCCCGGCCACTGATGGCCGTTCATTTCACCGCCTACCAGGTCGCCGCCCGCCTCGGCATTCTCCGACTGATGGGTGACTCCTTCGTGCCCGCGGAGGCCACCGCGGCGGCCCGCCGCCATGCCGTCGTCGTCTACGGGTCCGGCAGCATGGCGGCCGCACGGGCCGAGGCCTGGGCAGGAGTGGACAGCGCCGCCCAGGTCCGAGCGACGGTCCGCGCGCGAGCGTGGGGTGACCTGCCTGTCGTGGTGATCTCCGCTGCCGGCCAGCCTGCGGCCGTCACGAAGCAGGCCAGGGCTCTGGCCGCGCTGTCGACCCGCGGTCGCCTGGTGGTCGCGGCCACGACGGACCATTACGTGCAGCACGGTCAGCCCGACCTCGTCCTCGACGCGATCCGGGAGGTCGCTTCCGCGCACGGACGGCGGTGACCGTGCGCGGCTATCGCGCCGCGCGGGCATGACGCCGAGCGACAGACTTGGCGCAACGGTGTGCCGCTGGCCGCTCCGGTACGTCAGAGAGACATGAAGATCTGGCGAATCGTGCTTCTACCGGCACTGCTCCTGGCTCTTGAGCCTTCGTCAGCAGGCTCTCAGCGCCGGCACTCGCCCGGTCACCGATCTTGAGGTCCGGGTGCATCTCCAGCACGAGGTCGCCTCCCTGCAGCGCGCCCTGGATGCGGCTCTGTCTCCGCGCGAGGTGCCGATCGCCGTGTCCCAGGCGATGCGCGCCCCCGACACCGGGACACAAGAAATCCAAACCATCAGCCTCGACATCGACGGCACACCCGCCCGCATCGCCCTGCACCCACTTGGCCACGCCGACGCCGAGCGCGAGCTCGCAGCCCGGGCCGTCATCTGCGCTGCCGCCGACCGCATCACCGGCCGGCAGCTCCGGCCCATGGACCCCGCCATCGGCGCCATCGACCTCGGCTCCGACAGCGGAGAAACCCACATCCTCATCCTGAATGACGCGGTCATCCCCAACTTCAATGTCCGCGAACCCACCTGATGATCACGATTCTGCGAGGCCGCTGACCTGGCGCGTCATCGCCCCCAACGCTTACCGCTGATGGCTGTTCCACTGTTCCCCGAGGCCGTTGAACGACAAGCTAAGCGCAGGGGCCGACCGTCGCCATCGCGCGGTCGATGGCGTTGGCGAAGGTGCCGCTCGCGCCGGAGGCGAGCAAGGAATGCTGCGCGGCCACGAGGCATCCGAACGCTGCAGCGGTCAGCGCGCGGGGCGTCGGATCGTCGGCGGCGTAGGGCGTGCCGGCCGCCTCGGCGCGTCTGATCAGTTCGGCGACGACGGCGTTCTGCATCCGTTGCAGCCTCTGCAGGTAACCGGCGAGCAGTGCGGGGGTCTCGAAGACCACCCGAAGGATCGGCTCCACCATCTCCTCGTGACCCGGCGCTTCCGCGAGGGACACCAGCACATCGAACAGGCGATGAAGCGACGTCCAGACGGGCTCGTCGGCCGGGCGGGCGCGCAGGGCGGCGAGCATGTCGTCCACGACGAAGTCGAACTTACCGAGGACGATCTCCTCTTTCGTCGCGAAGTAGCGAAAGACGCTGCGCTGGGACATGCCGACGGCCGCTGCGATGTCGTCGATGGTCGTGGCCTCGAAGCCGCGCTCCACGAACAGCGCGTTGGCAGCCTCGGCGATCTCCTTCTGTATCGCTCGGCGGGCGCGCTGGCGGAGGCCGGGATGGTTGTTGCTCATGATATCGCGATTCTATCAGTAACAGTCGCATGTGACATCTACTGACACAAGTGACTTAGACTGACACAGGTCGCTTCCACCATCATCAGCAGCACCAGCGAGGAAGACATGAACCAGGCCAAAACCATCGTCATCACCGGCGCCAGCGACGGAATCGGCGCCGCAGCAGCCCGCCGACTCCACCGAGAAGGTCACCGCGTCGTCATCGTCGGCCGCTCCCCGCACAAGACCCGGGCCGTCGCCCGTGAGATCGGCGCAGACCACTACCTGGCCGACTTCACGCGCCTGGACGAGGTCCGCAAGCTCGCCGCCGAGCTGAACACTGCCTGTCCCCGGATCGACGTGCTCGCCAACAACGCCGGCGGCGTCTTCGGTGACCGCACCAAGACCGTCGACGGCTACGAAAAGACCTTCCAGATCAACCACCTGGCGCCGTTCCTGCTCACCCGGCTGCTGATCGACAAGCTGACCGCCTCCAGCGCCACAGTGATCCAGACCTCCAGCATCGGCGCACGCGGGGCCGGCGAGCTGGACATCGACGATCTGGACCACGACCGGAACTTCACCGCGGTACGGGCCTACACCGCGGCCAAACTCGAGAACATTCTGTTCACCAAGGAACTGCACCGCCGATACCATGCCCAGGGCATCTCCACGGCCGCCTTCCACCCGGGCAACGTCGCAACGAGCTTCGCCACCGAATCCGACAGCCGGCTGATGCGATTCATCGTCACCAACCGCATCATCCGCGCCATGCTGATCAGCCCGGAAAAGGGCGCCGACCAGCTGGTCTGGCTTGCCCAGGGTCGGCCCGGAGTCGACTGGGAATCCGGCACCTACTACGAAAAGCGCAGGCCCGCCAAACGCGTCAATCCGCAGGCTCTCGACGCCGACCTGGCCCTCCGGCTCTGGGACCGATCCCAACAACTGCTCGGCTGAGCACCGCCCCGCGGGGCCGCCGTGAGCGCGCTACCCGCCAGATGCCCCCGCCGGGAACCCCTCCTTGCCGCCCATCACCGATGCGAACTACACCTGCCGATAAGCCTTTGCGTCGTGCGCCGGCGAGCGCCACTGTGGTCGACGCAAGTTATCGGGCGCCGAAACGACATGAGCCCGCCAAGGCCTCTCCCAGCCGGGTCTAACGTGCGTCAGGTGGGACGTCGACGCCTGGAGGCGGCGGGTAGCTGCAGCGGGCCGCCGTCGAAGGCCAGGTGGAACAGGGCACCCAGGCGTACGGCGGCGAAGTCCGGGCCGCGGCAAGCGAGATGGCATCGTCGGGGCGCATCGCCGCCTCCAGCAGGCGGTCGAGGACGGCGTGGATGTGTTCTCCACGATCCGCTTGTCTCATGAGACATCGCAGAGTTCGGCCTGGGGCCCCACGCCAGTGCCTGTTAGGTCAGCAGGTCGTTGATCCTGCTGAAGAGTTGCTCAGCGCGGGCGAAGGTGGCGGTGCCGATGTTCGGCATCAGCGTGTTCTGCTCGCGCATGAGGACGGCGGCCGGCTTGTAGTGGTTGAACCTGCCGCCGGCGATGCCGGTGGATCGGAAGCAGGTCTCGATCTGCCGGACGATGTGCGCTGCCGCCCAGGCGGGTCGTCGACCAGCTCACAGCCCCAGCCCGCCACCGCGCAGCAGGCCGCGACCCGCTCCGCGGTGACCCGCACCTTCGCATCGGCCGGCCGGCCGGGATTTTTGACGTCCATCACCGTCGCCGACCCGTCCACCCGCCGGATGAACAGGTCGGGGGTAGCCTTCCAGGTGCCACGATCGTCCACGCCGAGCAGTTGCATGGGCTGGCCGGAAAAGCCGCTCACCTCGCCCAGTGGCCGTTCACTCGGCCGGAAGGGCGCAAGACCGGCGGCGGTCGAGCAAGGGGACAGCCGGGTGCTGGAGCTCCTCGGCGAGGATTCCGCGGGGCCGGCACTGCCATTTAGATGAACGTCTCATCAGATCGATGAACGACATTCAAGCCGACAGTGCGATCCGAACACCGTACAGGAGCAACACGTGCGGAACTTCGATCACATGAGCCCGCAACCCCTCGAGGAGGGCCGCTACTCAAGAGGAATAGAGCCCAATGTCCGACCTCACATCCTATATGTCATGAAATTTACCCATTGTCACGTATATGACTATTTGGTAGATAATGCACCATGGCAGAATACGAGCGACGTACCGGCGAGCCCGAACTCGACCGGCTCATGACGGAGTTCCGAGCGAACTCCAAGGAGTTCTCCGACGTCATGGCCGAAATGGGGGACGTCGTCGGCCAGGCGGCCAGTACGGATGACAAGGTCAGGGTGCGGGTGTCGGCCTCGGGGCAGTTGATGGGGCTGCACATCGATCCCCGCGCGATGCGGCTGGGCTCGCAGGAACTGGCGGAGACGATCACGGAGCTGTCGCGGCGGGCGACCGAGGACGCGGCCCGCCGGGTCATGGAGCTGACCCGGCCCTATCTGGAGATGGACGACCGGTAGGGGCGCCCCCCTCAGAAGATCCGGGGTATGAGGCTGCGGGTGCCGTGAATGATGAACTTCTGGTACATCTCCTCCTCGGTCAGCCCGTGCTCGGTGCCGGGGAGCGGGTTGTCGCCGTGCTGCGCGTCCAGGGCCACCGAGTACGTGGTCGAGGCCACCATCCGGGGGAGGAAGCTGCCGGTGTTCAGCGTCGTGCCGTTCGGCAGCTTGACGTGGGTGGCGACCGTGCGCAGGCCCGGCACCTTGGACATGAGCGCCACGCCGCCGTCGACCACCCCGTCGAAGACCACGTTGGCCACGAAGTGCTCGCGGAACACCGTCAGGTTGTGGCTCACCGAGCGCACGTCGTTGCCGGACAGGTCGGTCTTGATACCGCCCGCGAGGTTCAGCCCGAGAGGCAGCAGCACCTGGCCGCCGGCGTACGCGGCGCTGTCGGCGACGTAATGGGCGAACAGGGGCAGCAACATCGTGACGTAGCGGTGCGCGGTGAACCTGAGCAGCAGCGCCTGCCGCTTCATGATCGCCTGCAGCAGCTTCCAGGTGAGCACCTGGTATCCGATGGTGAACATCATGTCCACCGTCATGATCCAGCACAGCACCCGCAGCGCGTGGTTGACCTTCTCGATGACGTCGGCGTAGGCGCGGCAGGCGTTGGCCGCCCTGCGGTGCTTGAGCGAGACCGCGAGGACGGCCGGGCCGTACCGCTCGGTCCAGAACTTCTTGAACTCGTCGACCGCCGGGCCGGAGTTTTTCGTCCAGACGGCCTTGGCGACCGCGTTCGCCTCGCGGAAGTGGGTGTCGATGGCGTCGGCGATGTCGTCCAGGGCGTCGGCCGCCTCGCGGATCTTGTCCGGGTCGCCTTCCAGGTACGAGATGCCGAACAGGAACTCGGGCGCCAGGATCCCGGCCGCGCCGGCACCGGCCATACCGCCCAGGGCGACCTTGGTCGCGACCCCGATGGGCATGTCCGCCTCCTCAGGCTCGCTCGACGGGAGTGGTCGGCACGCCGATGTCGTCGTTCTTGCGCTCGGCGAACGTGAAGAGATCCTGCACGAAGGCGTCCTTGTCGATCATGCTGGCCAGGTCGGCCGCCTTGACGTTCTTGCTCATCGCCACCACGGCGGCGCCGATGACCTGGTACGCCTCGCTCAGATCGGTCAAGGCCTTGCTCAGGTCCTCGTAGGCGTGGTCGAAGCCGGGGTGGCCGTCCTCGCCCTGGCGGAAGATGCGCGCCGCCTCGTCGCTGGACGGGTTGCCGAAGTAGGGGATGAACCGCTCCAGCTGCGTGCCGAGCCGGTCCGCGCTCCGCCGGAACTCCCCTCCCTCTGTGTGGATCGCCCGGCCGGCTGCCTCCATGCTCGTATGGTCGAGCTCCAAGATGATCACCTCCACGGACTCCGCTGCGTGGCCAGTCTCTGTCCCGCCGATTACCGGAGGATGATCAATTTGTTGCAAGTGTGCGCTCTTGTGCCAGCCCTGATCGCCTGACCTATCTCCGGGGTAGCCACGATGCCGTATGCCAGGGAACGGACTTGACCCGACACCGCGCGGACATCCAGCCCCAACGCCTCATCGATCGACCAGGGCGGGCATCCGTTTCGTACCGCCCACCGATCTGCCCATGACGCGATCGACTCGCCAGGCACAGGAGCGACCACCAGGGCCGACCGCCGAGGCCGGACCGACATCATTCCGAGCCGAACCTCCTGTCGTGCACACGCCCACTGACATCCCCGATGGCTCAATGCCAAGTCCCTCTTGGAGCCATGGGGACCGTCGCAGAGATCACGCGATCGGGAACGACCGTGCTTCTCTACACTTTCGCCGGCGCTCCAGTCGGTGTGAGGAATTCATCCAGCAGTGTGAACAGGACCTGGATGATGGCGCACCTGCCCATGCCAGCCATGGTTGCAGTCCTGGCCCCGCCGAGCGACCAGCCACTCCCGCCGGCCGCTCAGTCCAGGACCTCCATGACGCAGCGCGTGCTGGTCATAACCGTCCAGGAAGCCCTCAACCCCAGTAAGCCTCGATCCCACCACGAACATGCCCAACCGCTTGGCCACGTGGGCGAAGTACTCACGTTCGCTCATCCCCGCCAGATTCGCCGGGATGTGGGCACTGCCCCCGAAGGTCTCACGCATTCGGATGAGCTGCTTCGCCCAGCTATGTGGCTTCGTTCGTGAGAACCGGCACCACTTGTGGATGTTGCCCACCGGTGGTGACGTTACGTGACGAGCACGGCGGTGAGCACCGAGAGATACGACTCATGGGCGAGACGCAGGCTGTCGAGGTCGGACGTCTCGAACCACGCCACAGCGTCGTGCTCGTCCGGCGCGGCGTTGACGGGTGTTCCGGTCCACCTGTCGACCAACCAGATCTGCATGTCGAACGTCGCGGTCCGGATCTCATGCATCGGCGGGCCGGACGGCTCCGATGCCGTGATTCCCAACTCCTCCCGAAGCTCGCGGACAAGGCTCTCCTTCGGATCCTCCCCCTCCTCAACATGACCGCCCGGCAGGTCCCACACGTCGGCATACCAACGGCGTCCGGCGCTTCGATGACACAGCAACACCCGATCGCCGTCGCGAAGAACGGCCGTCACAATCCGGACCGGACCGGAGTCGTCAGCGGAGATCGCCATCGGCACATTCTGACCCATGCGGATCTGCCGCAGACAAGGCGCGTCCCGCCTCCGACACCCGTCACCGTGCGTGAGCGGTGCGCTGGCCGACGACAGACGGATCCCGCCCCCCGTAGAGCAGGTCGCGGCAGAACTCCCGGGCGGCGGATCCGCCGGTCAGCGCGAGCTGGTCGCGCCGCCTTTCACCAGGCCCGCAACCACGACGAATAGCCCCCTCACTGCTTGATCACGCAGGCACTGAACCGAGCTACACCCAAGCTCGTTTTCTCTGACGCCACACCGGGGCCCTGGCCCGCGAGGAGGATCGACTGACCCGCGTCACAGTGCGACCGGCCGGTAAACCAAAATCGCATCGACGATCTCCTCGGCGGATGCCGACTCCAGTTCAGGCGGCGACCGGAAGATGAGATCGCTCACTGCCGGATGCGATGTGTTGGTCTTCAATACCAGCAGGTACCAGTCCTGGTCCGGAGGCAGGCACGTCTGGATCCTACGGACGATCTCGACAAGCTCATCGCGCGTGACGTCCGGAACCCGCGGATAACTGGGCCGCGCCGCCCGCAGGGCGGCTTCCTCACGGGACTCGGCCGCCCAATAATTTCGGAACTCCGAATAGTCGTAGCCCGTGGTCTCATTGAACATGGCCACCGCCTCATGGGCGACGTCGCCGCTCAGCTCCGCGATCCTGTCGATCTCACAGCCAAGTTCCTCAATGCGCTGGGGTTTGACCTGCGGGGGCAGCAGTTCAGGACGCAACTCCATCCGCGCATTCTGCCAGGGAGAAAAGTGCTCGCGATCGCACTCGATCCGCTACCGCGCGCAAGCGAGCCACGATGACGTCGGTGACAGTGTGGCGAACCTGCTGGTCGCGGGCGAAGGCCAACGCTCTGACAGAGCATCAGGACCCGGATCCGGCTCATCTGGAAATGGAAGCCGTAGGTGGGCACGCAGCATGTCCATACAGGTCCGGCGGAGCGGTGCCCAATCGTCGGCAAGCCCTGCGAGAGCATGCGCGCCGGCACCTGATCGACCTGCTCACCCGCCTCGCCGATCATCGCGGCAGGCTGGACTGACCCGTTAGGGGCCGCTGTAGACGAACGCCCCCCAGGTGGAAGGGTCGGCATGGGCGCGGCCGGTGCCCCAAAGGCGTGCGGCGAGTCCTCGGAGTTCAGGGCGGGGGATTCCGAGTGTGATGGCCTTGTCGTGGTTTGTGCTCTCGCGAAGCCAGATCTGGGCTTGTCTCAGTGCTTCCGCGGGGGCGATTCCCGCTTGGTGGAGCTGGTGCCAGCGGATGCTGATCATCATGGCGGCGACATCGTCGACGGGCCAGAGCGTACCGATGACGCTGTGCGCGCCGGCTGCGAGGAACCCGGTGTTCAGGCCGATGGCCTCGTCGGGGATGCGCTGGCCGGGGACGGCGGTGCCGCAGGCTGACAGTACGACGACCGCTGCTGCCACAGGGAGCCGGAGCAGATGTGCAAGGTCGAGCGGAGTGTCATCGGCGAGCAGGAGGGCACTGTTGAGCGGTTGGTTCAGGTCGGTCTCGCCGTGGCAGGCGAGGTGAAGGACGTCGCCTTCAGCGATGGCGGCTTCGACCGCGGCGCGGCTGGCCTCGGCGCCGGTCAGGAGCAGTGCGGAGGTGTACAGGTCGGCGATGCGGCCACCTTCGAGCAAGGTCGCCGGAAGCCGTCGTCGGCTGGTCGGCTGAGGATCGGCGATGATGACGGCCTTGAGGTGGTCCGGCCATGGGTTGAGGGGTGCGCGGCGCAGGACGCGTGCGTTGGGCGCGTACCTGATGGCGATCCGGTCAAGCAGGTAGTCGGTTGTGTCCGGTGGGCGGGCCAGGTGCAGGGGCAGGAGCGCGAGTTGTCCGCAGGGAATCAGGGTCAGTTCCCGCGCGTCGGGGAGTTCCGAGAGAACAGGGCCGAGGACCCCTGTCCATGCCCACCGCTGGACATCCTCGTGCCATGGAGTGCCCTTGGCCCACAGGGCCACGGCCGGTTCGACCTCTTGGCGCCCCAGACCTGGCAGCCAGACCGCCCGGGCGCCACTGTCGACCATCAACGCGAGCCCTTCTCCTTCTCCGGGGATCAGGTAGACCACGGGCGCGGTCGCCGACGCGGTCGCGGCGATGTCATCGAAGGCGGGTATGTCCCAGAAGCGATGGAATCCGGCGATGCGCCGGACGTCCCGAATCGCGCTTTCAAGTCCGGCCCACGCGGCCGCCACGTCGCGCATAAGGGCGGGGGGCGTTTCCATGTCGTGTCTGGCTTGTTCGAGCCGCCTACTGGTGCCGGTCCAGGAGCCGAACGCGGCCAGGAGCCCGCTCTTGGTCCCGTCCGGCAGCAGGTCGATCTGGGCGGGCGACAGAGCCACACGTTCGCTCAGCACGATGGCCCTGCCCGCCTCGATCGAGACGACGGCCGCCGCGGGATCCCCGGCGAGCGTGTGTGCGAATGAGGCGGTCTGGGCGAGATCGGCTGCACTGCCCACCCAAAGGTCTTTGTGGTCGGTCACGGCCTGGACCAGCGACAAGCGGTAGATCGCGGAAAGTGCCACGTCCGCTGCCTCACCCACCTCTGCCCACGCCTCCTGGTCGGCCGCCCACTCCATCCACCGCGATGCGAACCGGCCGATCGTGCTGAGCGACTTGTGCGCGCCCTCGCAGGCTTGGCGGAAGGTCTGCGAGATCTCCTCGGCGTCGACGCGGTCCGGGGCCCGCCGGGCGAGAGCGGCGAGGGCGACCGCTCGGACGAACAGGTTGAGTGGTCGTTCGGTGTGGTCATCGGGTGTGCTCGCCAGGACGTCGGTGGCGATGCGCAGCGCGGTCTGCGCGGCGCGGCGTCGGCGGAACGGGAGACCGGGACGTCGCGCCCATTCGGCGAGGTACTGGGCGTGGCTCGCCCGCATCCGCATGCCGAACTCCGATGTGGGGCCCGCGGCATGGATCGCGAGGCCGAACAACCGGTCGATGCGGCGGCGACCTGCCATGCCCTGGACGATGAGCGCTTGCGCGAGCCCGCCCCATCGGCTCGCGGCCGCCGGATCTGTGGGTTCCTGATGGGCGCAGGCGGTCTCCAGCAGAGCGATGGCTCGGGACCGCAGTTCTGAGGCGGTGTGCTCGTCGCTGTGGTCGGCTTGCGCCAGAAGCGTGAACGCCAGGTTGGTGAGCGGCCCCGGTGCGCGGGACCTCTGAGCGGCTCGTTCGGCCAGGTCGATGCCGTGCTCCAGCGCGGCGATGTCCCCGGTGCGTTCATATCGGCGGATCAAGGCGATTCCCAGGGCGCTCCGGGTCGCCCAAGCGTCGTCGTCGGAGTCGTCGGGGTGCAGCCGGAGGTCATCTTCCAGCAGATCGATGGCTCTGTCGCCGTCGGCGCTGTCACTGGCGAGCTGCTGACGGTCCACCAGCATGTTCGCGAGGTTGGTCGCACTGATCCGCGGAGGGAGCCCGGGTATGGAGATCGGAACCCGTTGCGCCGCCTCGGCCAGGGCGATGCCTCGGTCCAGGAGGCTTCGGTCGCCTGTGGCGGCGTACTTTTGACGGTACGCCCAGCCCAGAAGGTCGTGGACGATCCCACCGGCCATCGAGGCGAGGCCATCGAGCCGCGCGGCCCGGGCCAGCACGGCGATGGCCTGGTGGAGCACGTCAGGGTCCCCACGCTCGGCGTAACGGCTCAGCAGCTCGTTACCCTCCTGCCCGAGCGCGAACGCTTGCGAGGATCCCACGATGACGACCTCGGCCTCGGACTCACCGCCTGCGGGAGCAAGGAGACGGCGCATGACCGAGCCGTGCAGTTCGGTCAGCCTGTCGCTGTCATTGGCCTCCTCGACAGGCACCGCGCCGATGGATCCGGCGAGGTCGACCTCGGTGGGTTCGGCGAGGCAGCGCCGGGCCGCGGACATGGCGGCCTGCGCGACGGTTTCGGCATAGGGGCCCCATGCGATCGCCGGATGCAGCGCGACCTCGCACAGCTCGACCGCTCCGGCTCGGAGCAGGGCTCGATCCGCGCCGCTCACGTACAGGCAGATCCTGGCTTTGGCTCGCACCGCCTTGACGAGGAGGGTGCAGGGATGCCCCTCCGGAAGGAGAGCGATCACCTGTTCCAGGGGCTCGACGGCGTTCGCCAGCTCGTCCGCCTTGCCTGTGCGGACCGTCTCCTCCATGGCACGTCCGATGGGCGGCACCCCGCTCAGCACCCTGATCAGGGCCCTCGCGTGCAGCCCATCGACTGCCGGATCACCGGCGGCCTCCTCTACGACCGGCTGGATTCCGGGTGGGAGGTGCGGCGCTGGACCGTCATCGACGGAGGCGACGAGCGCACTCTCCAGGCTCTGGAGGATCGGTCGGTATCGGGTCGCCAACGCCGCGGCCTCCGGGATACCGAAATCGACACAATCACGCGCGAACGCCCATGCCGTGAAGTAGCGGGACCGAGCGATCCCGTCACCTCGGGAGTCGACGTCGGCGAGCATGTCGTGCAACAACGCGGCCGCGCCAGGCAACGCCCGTTCCGCCTCAGGGAAGGCCGTCACTGCGGCGGCGGCTTGATCCGGGGTGAGAGAGGCCAAGAGATCAGCGACGAGATCCAGGGAATCTCCGTCGACTTCCAGGGAATCGGCTCTCGCCGCAGCCGCCACGATCGCGGCGCGGACGGCGTCGACCATCGCGAGCATCCGCAGGACCGTCTCGGCCGCTTCCGGGCTGTCGGCCTGGTGCATCATGGCGAGGATCTCTTCATGGAAGGCAGCCTCCAAGAGCACCGGATGGCGTCTGACCACGACGAGCGCGGCCTCAACGGTCTGGGCCGCGGCCAACGCGGCCAGCGCCTGACCCAGGTCTGAACCGTCTGCGATAGCTGTCACGACCACGCCCCTTCTCCACCGCTGCTGGGTCACCGATATGGTCTACCGGCGCGCGGACCTGCGGTAGCCGGTCGAAGAAGTTGGCCGTTTCTGTCCACGTCGGTGCCGACCGGCCGGGCCACGCGGGTAGGCGGGTGGCGGACTCCAGCGTCACCGATCACAATATGAAGGGCCCGCTGGCTCCCCCTGAGGAGAGCGATTGGACGAGGACGTTTCCCAGACGCTGCGCGTACTGCGCGGTCACCTGAACGAACTCGTTCCTGCTGCCGACACGGCCGAGGTCGACCGCCAGGTTGCTGGGCTGTTGCGCGAGAGCGACGACGAACGCCTCTTCGGACAGCTGACGACCCTGTATGGGGCTGTACCAGGCCTTGAGGCGTGGGTCTCCTCGGTGCTCGCTGATCCACTGCACCGGCCTCCGGCCGCGCAGGACCGGGCCGTGCGCGGCGTTGATCGCCCGCCCGGCGACGGGGAGCCCGTCGACGCGGACCGCTTCGGCTGCCCCGAGAGGGACTACATCTGGTACCGGCTGAGCGTGGCAATGCCCGTGCCCCGGTGCCCCACTCATGATCGTGTCCTGATCCGTGAGGACTGACCAGCGTGGACAAGTTCTGGGAAGGCACGGCAGCCAAGCTCGCGGACAGGTTCGGGGCGGCCGCTGGACCGGCGCTGGTGTTCTGGGTCTGCGGTGCGCTGGCGTGGGTCCGCGGTCACGGTCGCCTCACCGACCCGGCCGGACCCGCGGCACGCGGGCTCGCGTGGCTCGCCGCACGGCCGGGGCCGGTCCAGATCACCATCCTGCTGGCCGTTCTCGCCGCCGTCATCGCCAGCGCCGTGGTCGTGCAGCAGCTCACCTTGCCGGTGTTACGCCTGCTCGAAGGTTACTGGCCCGCCAGAATCGAGCGGCTGACCCGCGCGCTCGCCAACCGCCACGCCACAGCGGCGAGAAGCGACGTCGATGCCTGGCAGGAACTCGCTCCGCGGATGCTCGCCGACGGCGCCCAACCCGGTGACCGGGCGGAGCTGCGCCGGTTCCAGACGCTGGACAGACGCATCCGCCGCCGTCCGGCCCACCCCGTACAGATGATGCCGACCCGGCTGGGCAACGTCCTCCGCGCCGCCGAGACCCGTTCCGTTGACAAGTACGGCCTCGACATCGTCGCTGTCTGGCCCCACCTCTGGCTGGTCCTGCCCGAGCAGACCCGTACGGAACTGGCCGCCTCCCGGCTGCGCCTGGACGCCGCCGTCGCCGCGTGCATCTGGACGGTGGCCTACCTGCTTTTTACTCCGTGGACCCTGTGGGCGCTCCTCGCCCTCCCCGCCGTCGTGCTCGTTCACAGGGTCTGGCTCGTCCGTCGAGCCGAGCACTACGCGGACCTTGTGGAGACGACCGCCGATCTCTATCGCGCCCACCTCTATCGGCACTTGGACTGGCCGCTCCCAACCTCTCCCCGGGAAGAGAAGGCCACCGGCCGGGCCGTCACCTCCTTCCTCGTCCGTGGCAGCGACAGCAGCACACCTCTGTACCGACGACCGGAGGATGACAGCACAGCGCAGCGCGCACTCCCAGCCACTGATGTCTGGACGCAGCGAAGATGACCGTGGAGCCTGCTCCTAACCTGGGCGCTGTCACTTCGATAGGTGTCGAAATATCGGCGCTCGCGTCATCGAAGTCGGCAGTACCCGATCGAAGATCTCGTCCCCTTGAGGGAGGGCTATGACTCCGCGCGGAGGCTTCAGGGAGTCGGACGCCGTGCGCTTGAAGCCGGGAGGGAATCAGCTCTCGGAGCTCGCGTTCTTGGTCCATCCTGCGGAAGAGTCCGTGTCGTACATCGCAAAGACCAACTGGCGATCTTGCGATAGGTGGCGCCAGGGTGTAACTATTGCGCCGATCGCCAGGGTGCACCCGCTGGCCTAGTGAGTCGTCGCCGGTTTCGTCAGCGGGCGTTACGCAGGCGCAGGAGATGCCCGGTGATGTGGTCACGGGCCGCGGTGACAGCGCGAACTGCGTGATCGTCGATGCCTTGTGGCGGGCGGGTGCCCTTGAAGAGCAGCGTGGCGTAGCCGTGCGTGGTGGACAGGTGCACGTAGACGAAATCGGCGGTGTCGGCCCAGGAGGTGTCGGCGGGCAGCACGTCCGCCGCCAGGCGCATGAGGGCGGCGGTGAGGTGGCGGCTCTGCTCCTGGACGGTCGGACGGTGGGGCTCGGCGAAGTCATAGGAGTAGACGAGGTCGAGGCCGGCGCGGTGCTCCAGGACGAAGCGGGTGTAGGCGCCCGCGGTGGCAGCGAGCCGGTCCACGGGATCGGACCCCGCTCGCTCGGCCGCCTTGACGAGAACGTCGGTGATGTCGCTGATGATGGCGGCCGCGCAGGCGGCGAGCAGTGCCTCCCGATCGGGGAAGTGACGGTACGGCGCGGCCGATGACACGCCGACGCGGGCGGCGACCTTCGCCACGGAGAAACCGGTGACGCCCGATTCGGCCAGGAGCGCGCGACTCTCGCGGATCAGCTCGGGACGCAGGTCGCCGTAGTGGTAGCCGCGTTTCGGCGGCGTGGGTCTGCTCACGGCGAACGATTCTCCCTCCCTTTCCAATGTTAGAGTACTCTTACTTAATGTTAGAGCACTCTTACATCTGCGGGAATGAGGACGCATCATGGAGCAACGGACCCTCGGACGGCAGGGGCTGGCGGCGTCGGCGCTGGGATACGGCGCGATGGGCATCTCCCTGGCCTATGGGCCGTCGGATGAGAACGGGGGGATCGCGACGATCCGCCGGGCCCACGAGCTGGGCGTGACGTTCTTCGACACGGCCGAGCTGTACGGGCAGGGCGAGAACGAGCGGATCGTCGGCGCCGCGCTCGCCCCGATACGCGACGAGGTCGTCATCGCGACCAAGTTCGGCTTCGACTTCACCGGCACCAGAGAGGGCGGTGTCGACAGCCGTCCCGAGCACATCCGCGAGGTCGTCGACAACAGCCTGCGTTACCTCGGCGTCGACGTCATCGACGTGCTCTACCAGCACCGCGTCGACCCCAACGTGCCGATCGAGGACGTGGCCGGGACGGTCAAGGAGTTCATCGACGCCGGCAAGGTCCGCTACTTCGGGCTGAGCGAGGCGGGGGCGAACACCATCCGTCGCGCGCACGCTGTACAGCCCGTCTCGGTCCTGCAAACCGAATACTCCCTGTTCGAGCGGGACGCCGAGATCCTCTTCCCCGTCCTGCGCGAGCTCGGGATCGGGTTCGTCGCCTACTCGCCGCTCGGCCGGGGTTTCCTCACCGGACAGGCCAAGCCCGGCGCCGAGTACGACCCCACCGACATGCGCACCTGGGACGCCCGCTTCCAGCCCGGCAACTACGAGAAGAATCTGGAGGCCACCCAGCGGCTCGCCGACCTGGCCGCGACCAAGGACGCCACCGTTGCCCAGCTCGCCCTGGCCTGGCTCCTGACCCAGGGCGACGACATCGTTCCCATCCCCGGCACCCGCAGCATCCAGCGGCTGGAGGAGAACGTGGCCGCCGCCGACCTCACCCTCGACGACACCGACCTGAAGCGCATCGCCGAGATCCTCCCGACCGGCGGCTTCGGCGCCCGCTACCCCGAGGGCATGCTCCCCACTTGGGACTGACCCCGCTGACCGGGCACGACCTTCTCTGAAGCAGCGGGCAGGCCGCTGCCGTCCGCGGCCGCGCCCGCGCCACCCGGCACGGCGATGACCACCGATCGGCGGCTGCGGCCCAGCGGATGCTGCGCCCAAGATCGACCCGTCGGCGATTGCCATCCACTGTCTCGACGCTGACGTCATTGTCCATGGACGCGTCGATGAGCCCCCACTGGCGGAGAGGCGCCGGGTATGGCAGCGCCGAGGATCGGACGGCGAAGGTGTTGCGGGGTGAGCATGACGCCGGTCATCCGGCCGGCGAGCGCCAAGGCCGCCGAGATGGGGTTGTCGATGCTGTCATCGGCGGCCGGATCGATGCCCAGCTCACGGAGGTGACGATTGAGCCGGTCGGGATCCGCGCCTTGCCGTTCGATGGGAAATCCTGGGTTGATGTCGGTGATGGGCAGGCCGTCGACGGCGTAGGCGATGCGGTGCTGGGCGTAGTCATGCCGGTGCACTGCCACGGCCTCTCCGTCGTTGCGCGTCAGGACGCCTAAAACCTCCGGTTGCAGGCCGCGCCAGCCGCAGTCCTCGATCGCGACCGTCCAGTCCCCGATGCGCCTCACGGTGATGATCTGAGGTCCTTCCGGATAGGTGCGGTCCCCGTCTTCGATCATGCGGATGTCCTCGTCCGCGGCGCCGAGCCGACGCAGCACCTCGCGCTCGTCGCGCCCGCGGACGAAGATGATCGTGTAGATGTCGCTGAGTGGGCTGTCCTCCTGCCACTCGTAATCCTCCGGCGACGCGCCGGGGGTTCGCGCGGTGGCGCGGATCATCTCGAACGTGCGTGCCTGCTCGAGGATCTCGGGATGGGCGGTGAAGAAGGCCTCGGTGATTTCTGGAGCTAGCCGGCCACGCTCACTGACCAGCGGACTGACTCCTTGTCGCCCACGCGGACGCCTGCCAGATCCAGGACCGAGTCGTCGAACACCTCCAGGTGCATCCCACGCACGACCTCGAACTCACGCCTGTAGCAGCCTCGACAGCTCTGCACGTCTCCGGCATCGTGACGATGCCGTACGCCGGTGCCACCACCAACGCCAACCGCCGGGGCCAGACCGTCATCATTTCCTTGGCCGAACCTCCTGCTGTACACGCGCCTACTGACATCTCCGATGACCTGCTGCCAGGTCCGCTGACATCTCCTGTGCCGTTCTGACATCTGCAAGCGCGCCAGACAAAGGGCAATTCGCTCAGTTTGCCCTTGACGATTCAAATGAATGATCTTTTAATTCGTCCATGGGCCGGATCGCGGGCGTCACCGCCGCCGAGACGCGGGCGCGGCTGTTGCAGGCCGCCGCCGACGTCTTCGCCCAGCGCGGCTACGACGGCACGCGGGTGGCCGACATCGCCGCCGCCGCGGGTGTGAGCAACGGCGCCCTGTACGCGCACTTCGGCTCCAAGGCCGCGTTGCTCGTGGCGGCGATCCGCGCGCACGGGCGGCAGTTGCTCGCCGATCTGTTCGCCGCCGAGCCCGACCGGCCGATCACGGACCTGCTGGTCACCGTCGGCCGGTTGCTCCCCCGCCGGGGCGACGACTCCTGTGACCTCATCGTCGAGGCGCTGGTCGCGGCCCGCCGGGACCAGGACGTGGCGCGGCCGATGCGTGACTACGTCGGCGAGCGGGCCGACTGGCTCTCCGAGCTCGTCCGTATCGGCCAGTCCAGTGGTGAGCTCGACCCGGCCGTGTCGCCGGCGGCGGTGGCTCATTTCTGCCTGTTGCTGTCGATGGGCAGCGCCCTGATCACGCCGGACCTGCACACGGTCGACGACGCGGAGTGGGCCGACTTGCTCACCCGTATCGTGACCGTTCTGGCTGTACCGTCATTACCCGCACAGAGGGAAGCATTGCAGTGAAAGCGCACATCGACCCCGAGCGATGCCAAGGGCACGGCCGCTGCTACACCCTGGCCCCGGACCTGTTCGGGGAGGACGACGAGGGGTACGGGACCGTCCTCGGTGACGGCCTGGTGCCGTCGGCCCAGGTGCACACGGCACGCCTGGCGAGGTCGAACTGTCCGGAAAGCGCCATCGACCTGTCCGAGGAGACCTGATATGGCCGTCGACGACCGTTTCACCCGCGATCATCGAGAGCCGGACGACGATCGGCCCACCGGGACGCGCAACGAGGTCATCACCGGCCCGGTGGCCGACTGGGCGACCGACTTCTCCCATACGGAGCCTGAGTGGGCCGCCGATCCGTACCCCATCCAGGACGAGCTGCGGCAGCGCTGCCCGATCGCGCGCACCGAGAGGTTCGGCGGCGGGTGGCTGCCGACGCGCTACTCGGACGTGGCGGAGATCGCCTACGACACCGAGCGCTTCTCCTCGCGCTCGGTCGTCATGAGCAACTTCCGGCCACCGGTCGAGCTCGCGCCGATGGGCGTCACCCCGCCGATCTCGTCGGACCCTCCGTTCCACCACGGCGCGCGCAAGCTGCTGCTGCCGGTGTTCACCCGGTCGGCGGTCGCCAAGCGGGAGGAGTCGACCAGGGCGCTGTGCCACTCGCTCATCGACGCCTTCGACGGCCGGCTCACCGTCGACGCCGCCCACGACTACGCGCAGCACATCCCGATGCGGGTGATCGCCGACATGCTCGGCTTCCCGCCCGAGGACGGGCCACGGTTCCAGGAGTTCATCGAGAGCGCGCTCGAAGGCGTCAACAGCCCGCCGGACGAGCGCATGGAACGGATGAACCTGCTGTTCGACTATCTGTACGAGCAGATCCGCGACCACGTCGACGACCCACGTGACGACCTCACCACCTACTTGATCAACGCCGAGCTGTACGGCAACAAGCTGGAGGCCGAGCACGTGGCCGGCACGATGGCCTTGCTGCTCATCGCCGGCATCGACACGACGTGGAGCGCGATCGGCTCCTCGCTGTGGCATCTGGCCAAGACGCCGGCCGACCGCGAGCGCCTGGTCGCCGAGCCGGAGCTGGTGCCGACGGCGGTGGAGGAGATGCTGCGGGCCTACGCCCCGGTGACGATGGCGCGGCTGGTGAAGCAGGACATGCGCTGGCATGACGTCGACATGAAGGCCGACGACTGGGTGCTGCTGTCGTTCCCGGCGGCCAACCGTGACCCGGCGCAGTTCGACCGGGCGGGCGAGGTCGTCATCGATCGTGAGGTCAACCGGCATGCCGCGTTCGGCCTCGGCATTCACCGGTGCGTGGGGTCCCACCTGGCCCGGATGGAGCTCCGGGTCGCCCTGGAGGTCTGGCTGGAGCGGATCCCCCGGTTCAGCCTCGACGACCCCGAGGCGGTGACCTGGGCGAAAGGTCAGGTTCGCGGGCCTCGTACGCTGCCGCTGCGCATCGGCTGAGCCCGGGGCGCCGCGACGCGGGCGTCGATGGAGTCCAGGACGAGGTCGAGGCCGAAGGCGAAGCGGTCCAGCGCCCGCTGCAGCGTGTAGGGCAGGGCGGTGTCCGACACGGCGAACGCCCCGGCCTCGCCCAGCGCGGCCAGCCGGGGAAAGCGCCCGGCCATGCGCTCCCCCAGCAGCGGCGCGCGCCGCTCCCACCACTCGTCGTCGCTGCTGCCGGTCCGCGCGGGCGCCTGCTCGGCCTCGACGACCGCCGAGGCGGCGCCTCTGGTGTACGCCTCCACCGCCGCGACGCATCCCGCCACGTCGATCGCCGCCAGGCCGTGCCCGTCGAGCAGGGCCATCGCGGCCTCGTAGCGGGTGACGACGTTCGGGCCGAAGACCGTGCGCGAGGTCGCCACCTGCAGCAGCCAGGGATGGGCGCGGAAGGCGGCGAGGTCGGACCGGGCCAGGTCGCGCAGCCCGGCCCGGTGGCCCGCGTCGGCGGCGGGCAGCGGCCGGCCACCCGCGACCCGGTCGACCATCAGCTCCAGCAGCTCCGCCTTGCCCGGCACGTAGGTGTACAGCGACGCCGTGCCGATGCCGAGCCGCTGGGCCAGGGTCCGCATCGACAGGGCGGCCGGACCGGCGCTGTCGGCTTCGGCGATCGCGGCGTCGACGATCCGCGGCAGGTCGAGCCGCTGCCTCGGCCCGCGCCGGGGCGCCGGCAACCCGTCCCAGAGCAGCGCCATGGTGCGCGCCGCGTCACCCCGCCCCGCGTACTCCATCTCACGACCTCCAGAAAAACTCCGAACAGTGTACGGTGTCAGCATGCGCACCGAGTACACCATCCCAGGCCTGCCCTGCCGGGACCTCGACGACGTCCTGCCCTTCTACACCGCGCTCGGGTTCGACGTGACGTACCGTCAGGAGCGCCCGAACCCGTTCGCAGCCGTCCGGCGCGGCGGCATCGAGCTGCACTTCTTCGGCGTCCCCGGGTTCGATCCCGCCGACTCGATGGGCAGTGTGGTCGTACTGGTCCCGGACACGCGGGCGCTGCACGCGGCGTTCGCCGCCGGGTTGCGCGAGGCGTTCGGGAAGGTGCCGGTGTCCGGGATCCCGCGGATGACCCGGCCTCGGGCCAGGCAGGGCGCGCCCGGCGGGTTCAGCGTGGTCGACCCGGGCGGCAACTGGCTGCGGATCCACCGCCACGGAGACGAGGAACCGGCCGCGCCGCAGAGCCGGCTGGCACGCGTGGTGGCCGCCGCCGTGCGCCAGGCCGACTCGCACGGCGACGAGGCCGCCGGGGTGCGCGTACTGGAGACGGGGCTGGCCCGGCACGCCGACGCGCCGCCCGCCGAGCGGCTGCCCGCCCTGGTCTACCTCGCCGAGCTGCGGCTGCGTACCGGCGAACGGGAGGCGGCGGCCATCCTGCTCGCCGAGGTCGGCGCGCTGGAGCTGTCCCCCGCCGACCGCGAGGCCCTCGCCACCGACCTCGCCACGGCCGCCGAGCTGACCGCCGAACTGCGCGCGTCCCAGCCGGCCGACTGACCTCCGCAGCGGCCAGGGCCGCGCCCTTTCAGCGCGCCGAGCCGCTGACCGGGGTGGTCATGTGGATGATCATGGCGTGCAGATAGGCGCGGAAGTCCTCCAGTTCCTCCGTGCTCGGCGGCCGTCCGCGCCGCCCCTGACGGCGATGCGGGTCGACGTACCGCATGCCGCCGGCCAGGAACCCGTACACGCACCACACCACGGTCCAGAGCAGATGCTCGGCGTCGATGTCGGCCGGTATGAGGTCCCGTACGGCGTTGAGCAGGAGGGCCGACAGCGGCCGCGAGTACAGGTCCTCCAAGTCGGGCACGTCGGCGGCGTCCCCCATCCATCGGTGCAGCCACAGCGCCAGGATCTGCGGATGGGTGGCGTAGAAGTCCAGGTAGGCGTCCGCCAGCTCGATCAGCCCCTCCCTGGCCGGGGTGAAGGCGGCCACCGCCGCGTCCAGGACCTCACGCTCGGCGCGATGCGCCCGCAGCATCACCTCGGCGTACAGCTGGTGCTTGCCGCCGGCCCGCGCGGTCAGCCACTCCACGTCGACCCCGGCGGCGTCGGCGATCAGGCGCATCGACGTCCCGTCGAACCCCAGCTCGGCGAACAACCGTGCCGCGACGCCCACCAGCCGGTCCGCCTCAGGATCCATCGTCATGGTTCATCACTCTAAGTGACGGACGATCTTCCCGTACGAATCGACCGCTGGATGACGGTCAGCGGGGCGCCTGCTCAGGCGGTGCGGCCGAGGGCGCGGAGCTCCTCGGGGGTGAGCGGGGAGACGTTCTGGTCGACGGGGTTGTCGGAGTACTGGTGGATGGCCCAGGACTTCCAGTCGGCCGGCGGGGTGACCGTGCCCTTGGCCTTGCTGTAGTGGGCGACCCAGAGCGGGTACTCGGCCAGCCCCTTGCCGTAGGTGTCGGCGAAGTTCCAGCCGCTGTAGAACATCGGGGTGGTGCCTGTCTTGTCCTTCACGTGGGCGAGCCAGGTCTTGGCCCAGCCGTTGACCTCGGCGACGGAGCGGCCGTCGGTGGTCTCCAGGTCCAGCACCAGCAGGTCGCCGGGCTTGGCCGGCTGGGAGTTCACCATGGACAGGAAGTGCTCGGCCTCGGCGATGGGGTCGTTGGCCGGGTGGCCGTAGTGGTAGGCGCCGCGGACGATGCCCTTGGCGTCCAGTTCCCGCCAGTGCCGGGCGAAGGCGTGGTCGCGGAAGGTCACGCCCTCGGTCGCCTTGATGATGCCGAATTCGGCGGGGCTGGCGTTCCAGTCGTGGTCGGGCTGGTAGTTCGAGACGTCCTGGCCGTACGTGAGCGGGACGGTGCGTTCCTGGGCGATGGGCGCGTTCTCCGGCGGCGCCGCGTGGGCGGGGCCGGCCATGGCCAGGCTCGCGGCTGCGAGGGCGAGTCCGGCGAGGGCGCGGGTGAGGGGTGTGCGCAGGCGGGGGTCGAGCATGAGGGGGTTGACTCCTTGCTTCCATGCCGCCTACCGGGTTAGCTGACGGGTTCGGGCTGGGAAGTGCCCTACGGGCGCAGCTGGGCTGGCGTCCGATTCACCCCGGAAAAGAGTGGGTCCCCGGCTCCGCGTGAGCGGATTAGGCGGCCGCGCACTGCCCTGGCTGGCAGGGGGTCCCACCAGGGCAGCGCGCGGTCCGGTCAATGATTCGGCAACGGATGGTCTAGGGGAGCCCCGTTCCGGCTGCCGTAATGACCGAGAAGGTATATAACCCCCAATGTCCCCGCAAGAGGTACAAACATCCACATAGACTCCGACTCCATCTGTCGGATGCCGCAACCCCTTGCCTGTAAGGGATTCCCGCCTCTAGGTAGATCTTTGACCGAGCAGGGCGCGCGACGATCAGCCGTCCATCGCCTCGGCGAGTGAGCGGGGGCGCAGGTCGGTCCAGTGGGCCTCGACGTAGTCCAGGCACGCCTGCCGGGTGTTCTCCGCGAAGGCGACCGTCCACCCGGCGGGGACCTCGGCGAAGACGGGCCACAGCGAGTGCTGCCCCTCGGCGTTGACCAGAACCAGGAAGCGGCCTTCCGCGTCGTCGAACGGGTTGGTGCTCATGTACGGATTCCTCCTCGGAAGCAGTCAGGGACAGAGGATCAGCGGGACGCCGCTCGCGACAGGGCGTAGGGGTTCGGGCTGCGCAGCCGGCCGGCCATCGACTGGACGATCTCGCCCACCCGGACCGCCGTGTTGGACAGCAGGGTCGAGGTGAGGCCGTGGGTGTGCTCGGTGGCCCCCTGGACGTAGATGCCGCAGCGCATCGCCGGCGACGTCGCGATCCGGTAGTCGCGGCCGACCCGCAGCCCGCCGCCGGGAAGCCGGTCGCAGTGCTCGCCGATGGCGCCCAGCAGGGTCAGCGGGTCGGCCGGGCGGTAGCCGGTGGCGAAGACGACGACGTCGGCGTCCAGCGGGGTCCGCTCACCGGTCGGCAGGAACTCCACCGTGGCGCGTACCTCCGTCTCACCCGGTTCGACCTCGACGAGCCGGGAGGCGTTGAGGATGCGCAGCCGCTCGGTGCCCCGCACCTTCTCCTGGTAGTGGCGACGGTAGAGCTCGTCGATGACCTCCAGGTCCACCACCGAGTAGTTGGTGGAGGCGTGGTAGCCGAGCAGCCGCGACTTCACCTCGTCGGGGGCGGAGTAGAAGTGGTCGACCGCCGTGGGGTCGAAGATGCGGTTGGCGAAGGAGCTGTCGTCGGCGGGGGTGTAGCCGTACTTGGCGAAGACCGCGCACACCTCGGCGTCCGGGAAGGTGTCGTGCAGATGGCCGGTCACCTCCGCGGCGCTCTGGCCGGCGCCGACCACGATGATCCTGCGCGGGTCGCGCAGGCCGGGGAGCCGATCGAGCAGCTCCTCGCTGTGCCAGACGCGCTCGTCGCTCACCATGCCCTCCGGGAGGACCGGTTCGAGCCCGGCGGCGACGACCAGGTCACGGGTGCGCCGGGTGGTCAGCGTGCCGTCGCTCTGACGGACGACCACGTCCAGGTACTCGACCGTCCCGGCCACGGCCACCGGGGTGACGGCGACGACCTCGGATCCGTACTCCACCTGATCGGCGAAGGGCGCGGCCGCCCATTCGAGGTAGTCGTGGAACTCCATCCGGGAGGGGAACATGGTCTTGTGGTTGATGAAGTCGAGCAGGCGTCCCTTGTCCTGCAGATAGGTGAGAAAGCTGAACTCACTCGCCGGATTCCGCATGGTGACCAGATCCTTGAGGAAGGACACTTGCATGGTGGTCCCTTCCAGCAGCATGCCCCGGTGCCATCCGAAGGCGGGCTGTTTGTCGAGGAACACGGCGTCTATCAGATGGCCCGTCCGCGCATGGTGCTCGCGTAAGGCGATCGCAAGGGCGAGGTTGGACGGCCCGAAGCCGATGCCTACGAGGTCGTGGACGTGCTGATCCGTAGAGGACAATGTAGCGCCTTCCTGGCGGGCCGATTCAGGGGTGGATGACCTACCTGAATTAGGTTAGCCTGACCTAATTAAGGCGAGCCTAACCTGATCGGATCCCCTCGACAAGGAGACACCCATGCGGGTCGTGATGTTCGGTTACCAGACCTGGGGGCACCGCACCCTCCAGGCGCTGCTGGACTCCGAGCACGAGGTCGTCCTCGTGGTGACACACCCAGAGAGCGACCACGCGTACGAGAGGATCTGGAGCGACTCGGTCGCCGAGCTGGCGCAGGCCAACGGCGTCCCGGTGCTGCTGCGCGACCGGCCGGACGACGAGGAGCTGATGACCCGGCTCAAGGACGCCGACCCCGATCTCATCGTCGCCAACAACTGGCGGACCTGGATGCCGCCGCAGATCTTCCGCCTGCCCCGCCACGGCACCCTCAACGTGCACGACTCGCTGCTGCCGGCCTACGCGGGCTTCTCGCCGCTGATCTGGGCGCTGATCAACGGCGAGGAGGAGGTCGGCGTCACCGCGCACATGATGGACGAGGACCTGGACGCCGGCGACATCGTGGTGCAGCGCGCCGTGCCCGTCGGGCCCGAGGACACCGCCACCGACCTGTTCCACCGCACGGTCGACCTGATCGGCCCGATCGTCGCCGAGGCGCTGGACCTGATCGCCTCCGGCCGGACCGACTGGACACCGCAGGACCGGTCGAAGGCCAGCTTCTTCCACAAGCGGTCGATCGAGGACGGCGACATCGACTGGACCTGGCCCGCCGAGGACATCGCCCGGCTGGTCCGGGCCCAGTCCGACCCCTATCCCAACGCCTTCACCCACTACAACGGCCGGCGCGTCCGCGTGCTCAAGGCCTCGGTGTCCCAGGGCGTCTACGGCGGCACCCCCGGCCGGGTCTTCATCCGCGAGGGCGGCGGCGTGGTGATCGTCGCCGGCGCGGAAGCCCGCCGGGGCCGCAGCCATGGGCTGGTGATCGAACGCGTCCGCACCGAGGACGGCACGGACCTGCCCGCCACCGAGCTCTTCCGCACCATGGGCGGCTATCTCACCCGGGGGGCATAACACCGCGATAGGGGCAAATTGCCAGCTCTCCTCCCGGGAGTGTCACGCATACCGTGACAGCGTCGCCACTCCCGGAGGAGCCCCCCATGCCAAGCCCCCTGCGACTCGCCCTCTCCCTCCTGCTCACCCTCTCCTTCCTTCTGATCAGCTCCCCCGCCCAGGCCATCACCCTGGTCAGGGTGCTCAGGTACGACGCGAGCCGGGCGGCTGAGTTCCGGGGCGCGGTGGACCAGGCCGCGCAGATCTGGAACTCCAGTGTCGCCAACGTCCGGCTGGAACCGGGCACGCCTGCCCACTTCACCGTGCGCGCCGATGACGGCTGGCCCCGGGCGCTGCCCACCAGCCTGGGCCGGGGCACGATCTGGATGGGCAGGCAGGCAACCGACCAGGGCTACCACCCGGTGCGCATCGCCGCCCACGAGATCGGCCACATCCTCGGCCTGCCCGACCGGCGCACCGGCCGCTGCTCGGACCTGATGTCCGGCTCCAGCGCCGGGGTGAGCTGCACCAACCCGAACCCGAACGCGGCCGAACGGGCCGAGGTGGACGGCAACTTCGCCGGTAGCACGCCGCAGGTGACGTTCGGCAACGTGTACGTGAACCGCTGACGACCGGCCTCACGCTCCCGCCGGTGCGGTCGAGCACCGGCGGGCCGGGCCTCAGCGCAGAACCTTGACGGCGAGGGCCGCCACGACGTCGACGACGTCGGCGGGGGCCTTCACGTGCGCGCTGTGCCCCTGCCCGTGCAGCACCACGCGCACCGTGTTCGGCATGGTGCGGGCCAGGACGTCGAGGCGGTCGCCGAGATGAGCCGGGCTGCGGTCGCCGCCGAGGAGGACGGTGGGCGTCTCGATCATGGCGTAGGCGTCGAGGCGGTCGCCGAGCCGGTGGATGGCGAGGGCGTCCTCGATCTGACCTGGGACGAGGGCGCGCATGCGCGGATGGACGGCCACGAACAGCCCGATCAGCCGGGCCTGGCCCGCCGACAGCCGGACGATGTCACGTACGAAGATCTCCAACGCCTTCCCCGGCCTGCCCGCGGCGAGGGCCGCCTGGGCGCGCTCGATCGGCTCGCCCCAGGGGGACGAGGCGGCCGGGGATGGCGGCTCGTACAGGACCGCGCCCGCGAACGCCGACGGCGACGCCGCCATGGCCTCCAGGGCGACCACCGCGCCCGAGGAGTGCCCCACGACCAGCACCGGCCCCCCGATCGCCGTGGCCACCGCCAGGACGTCCTCTACCTCCTGGGCGATCGTGCACGGCGGGCCCCCGAGGTCGAGCCGGTAGCGGCGGCGGTGCAGGCGCACCACGCGGAAGCGCGGCGCGAGCCGTTCGCCCACCTTCCGCCAGGCCGAGCCGTCGTCGAGGCCGGGGCCCAGGACGAGGACGGCGGGGCCCCGGCCCGCGTCCAGAGCGCGGACGTCCGTGCCGTCGGCGGATGTCACGGTGATCATCGGCAGCCTCCTTAGCGATGCTAAGGAGAGCTTAGCACCGCTAAGCTGGCAGGGATGAGCGAGAGCAGGCGGGCCGGGCTGACCCGGCAGATGATGATCGACACTGCCTTGGGCCTGCTGGAGGAGGTCGGCCTGGAAGGGCTCACCGTGCGCCGGCTCGCCGCCGAGCTGGGCGTGCGGTCCCCCGCGCTCTACTGGCACGTCCGCACCAAGCAGGAGCTGCTCGACGGCATGGCCGACCGGATCGTCCTGGCGGCCAGGATGGGGCCGCCTCACGACGGCGAGTCGTGGCAGGACTGGCTCGCCCGCCGAGCGCGCGCCTACCGCCGGTCGCTGCTCGCCCATCGCGACGGCGCGCGGCTCGTGGTCAGCGCCACACAGCTGAGCGCGGCGGCGACACGCCTGCTCGATGAGGAGCTGACCGCGATGACGAGCCGCGGCTTCTCACCGGTGCTGGCGCTGCACACGATCACGACCTTCAGCCGCTACGTCACCGGCTTCGTGCTCCAGGAGCAGGCGGCGCCCCGCCCGCCGGCCGAGGCGCCGCAGGACCGGCTCGCCGCGCTCGCCGCGATCCTGGAGGGCGGGGAGTCGGCCACCCTGCTCGTCGCCCTGCGCGAGGGCGGCTCCTCCCTCGGGGAGAGCGCCTTCGAGCACGGCCTGCGGGCGCTCATCGACGGAACGGCCGCGGCCCTGTCGCGGCCTCAGCTCACCGCCCCGGAGCAGTCGCCGTCCGACGTGAACGCGTCCGACGTGAACGATGTCACGAACGGCGGCACCGGCGGCTTGTAGCGCATGGACATGCGCAGGCGGGTACGGCCGTCCGGATGATCGAGGGTGACCTCGTCGCACACGCAGCGGATCACCCACAGCCCGAATCCGTGCGAGGAGGTCGGATCGACGTGCGCCGTGGTCAGGTGCTCGGGCAGCAGGGTGCCCGCCAGGTCGACGACCTCGACGGTCACGCCGTCGTCATCGCTGGTGGCGCTCACCGTGCCCGCCGCGCCCGCGTGGTCCAGGACGTTGGTGACGGCCTCGTTGACGGCCAGCGTCAGGTTCTCCAGCCGGCCGCCCGAGAGGCCGGCGTGCTGGGCGAACAGGCGCACCAGGCCACGGATCAGCCCCAGGTCGTAGGTGATGGGGCAGCGCAGCTCGAACTGACCGCTCATGTCTTCACCTACCGGATGCGGGGGCAGGGCGCGCGTAAAGCATGTTCCCTCGGGCAGAAGCTCAAACGACCCGGCACTCGGGGCGGGCGGGGGCACGCGGGGCACGGCTGACGGGCACAGCTCACGGGCACGCGCGACGACCGGCGCGGACACGGACGGTGACCGCCGGAGACCGTCCCCCAGCATCGATGGTGCCATGCCGAGTGCGTTCAGGGCCTGTTTGTGTCAGATTCGCGGGATTTCGCAGCGCTGATGCCCGTACGGGTCGCGTCCTGAAGTCGACCATCCCGGAGGCGCGATGATCTACGAATCTCACCGACAAACCCAGGTGACCCACCTTCCCCATCCGCCCGGCCTGCGGGTGACGGGCGAGATCGACCGGAGCAATCGGCGTCTTCTGGCCGACGGCCTGCGATGGGCGGCCCGGCGCGGCGGTCAGGACATCCGGCTCGACCTCGCCGGACTGACCTTCATCGACGTGGCGGGGCTGCGCCTGATCCTCGTCACCGCCGCCGCCCTGTCCCCTGCGCGCCGGCTGATCCTCGATCCGGCTCCGTCCCACGTACGAGAGCTCCTCGCGCGGCTCGGCTGGAGCCTGAGCGCCGACCTGCACCTGTACGTCCCGTCACCGCCACCCCTCGCCGATCCGCACCAGCGTCCATGAAGGCCGGCTTCGAGCGGCGGGGTGACCGTGGCCGCCAGGCCGGCAGGGGGCGCATCGCGGGTCGTCAGCACGGCGCGGACACGGCGACGTTCTGGTCGGACAGGCGAATCACGCGGCCCTCCACCATGAACAGCGAGGTCCCCGCACTGCCCCCGAGCCGGAGCACGCACCCCGCCGCCGGGGACGGCCTGGCCGGGTCGGCGGAGCTGAGCCGCACCGGGGTCACCCTGATCGCGGACATGCCGAGCAACCCGAAGTCCACCGGCCGGCCGGCTCGCGCGTCGGCCGCGAACCGGTCCCCCAACCGGAACGGCAGGACCAGCAGGAACACCACGATGAATCCCACCAGCGCCCCGGCCACCCCCCGCAGCCAGTGGCGTCCGTGCAGCGGCAGCCGGACCTCCATCAGCGACCGGACCTCCGTCCCCACGGACAGGACGAGGTCGGTCGACCGCACCAAGGTGGCCCGCCCCTGCAGCCAGCGGGCGGCCAGCAGCACCGCCAGGGCCGCCAGGCCGACCAGGAACGCGCGCGCCACCAGCCAGGTGAAGGTGATCCCGACCTCCTCCGGCTCCACGCCCAGGCTGCCGTAGAACCGGGCCATCAGCACCCACCCGAAGGCGTAGGACAGCCCGGCGACGCCGGTGGTGATCTGCGCGGCCTGTCCGGCCCACTCCGAGATCCAGGCCCACGTCGGCCTGTTCACACGTACCTCAGCAGCACGAACACCGCCAGGACCGCCCCGATGACCAGCCCGATCAGGAAGGCCAGCCGGTCCGCCGGTTCGGTGACGTCCGGGTTCCCCACCGACGCGGGCTCGACCACGGTCCCGGTGGTCTGGGCCAGCGCCCCGCCCAGCGCGCGGTCCCATTCCGACAGCGACGGCCGGTCATCGGCGGAGCCGTGTGCCCTCGTCACCATCGGCGTGAGCGCGGCGGGAAACCGATCGGGCGGCAGCGGGTCCCCCGGATGCCAGTAGGGCGAGACCAGCGTGCGCGCGGCCAGCAGGCCGAGCACGTAGGACGTCGACGCACCGTCCGGCCGGTCCACTTTCCGGGTCAGCACCCGCGGATCGGTCCAGTCCACGGTGGTGTAGAGCGGCTGCCTGCTCGGCTCGGCGAGCAGCCGCAACGAATCGCAGTCCAGGACGAACACGGCGGGCGGGTCGAGCTTCCACAGCAGGTTGTGCGCGGCCAGATCCTCGTGGACCAGGCCGCGCTCGTCCAGCCAGGCCAGCACGCCCACCAGTTCGCGGAGCAGCTCCACCTTCTGCCGGTCCGTGGCCCGCTGGACGCCGAGCCTCTCGGCTCGCTTCTCGTACAGCAGGAAGTTGAAGTCCCGCACCCGGGTCCGGCTCGCGGACAGCGTGACGTGGAAGTCCTGTGCCGCGCGCACGATCAGCACGCCGGCGACGCGGTCGCCGTCGCACACCACGGCGACCGGCCAGGCCAGGCGCGTCCGCGCGAAGGCGGCCGCCTTCGGCGTCAGCTTGGCGTGCGTGTCGACCAGCCGGTCCAGCTCGGCCGCGTGGTGCGAATCGCCGTACCTCTTGTACAGCAGCGTCTTGCGCTGTCCGAGCACGGTGTGGACGGTCGCTGAGCCGCCGGTGGCCAGCACTCCGCCGAGCCCGACCTCGGCCTCGGTGATCCGGGCAGGCACGGGCGCCCAGGCTTCGGCGCTCATGCGTCGTCCGGGCGGATGAGGCGCCGGGACGTCGCCAGCGGGGCGAGGTGATCCATGAGCCCGGCGCAGATCTCGCTCATCAGCGGCTGGTCCGGCGCGTCGCCGAGCGCTCGGATGAACGTGGCCCGCATCGCGCCTCCCATCTCCTCGGCTTGCGAGTCCCGCAGGCCGATGGTGAACAGGACGATGTTCGGGTGGGCGTGCCGGTAGAACCTGGCGAAGGCCCGCTCCCAGCCCGGATCGGCGGGCGCGCCGTCGGTCACCAGCAGCACCAGCGGCCGGTAGGCGAAGACGCCCGACGCCATGTGCGCGGCCGCGTCCGTGTTGGTCAGGTCGGTCAGCAGGTCGAACATGGGCGCGAAACGCGTCTCCCGGCCGGGGACGAGTTTCGGGAACTCCTCGACCTCGGTGATGTCCACGAGCGGTAACACACACCGGGCGCTGTCGGCGAAGGCCACGGCGCACACCCGCACGCGGTCGCCCAGGAGCGGCGAGTACAGCAGCTCGTCAGCGATGGCGGCGAGCGCATGCTCGAACTCGACCAGCCGCCCCGCCATCGACCGCGACGTGTTGATCACCAGGTAGATCGGCATCACCCTGCGCATGAAGCCCTCCCACCGTACTAACGGCCCGCCCGCCACCGCCGTTACAGGGAGAGCGGGAAACAGTCAGCCGGCGAAGCCGTCCACGGCGGCGTGCAGCTCCTTGCGCAGGGTGTCGCTTCCGGTGTGTCCGGAATCCTCCACCACCACGAGGCGCGCGTCGGGCCAGGCCTGGGCCAGTTGCCAGGCCGTCTCCAGCGGCGAGCCCAGGTCGAACCGGCCGTGGATGAGCACGCCGGGGATGCCGGCCAGCCTGTCCGCCTCACGCAGCAGGACGCCCTCCTCCAGCCAGGCCGCGTTGGAGAAGTAGTGGGCGCAGATCCGGGTGAAGGCGAGCAGGTCGGCGGGCGGGCGGTCGCTGTAGGCGTTCGGCTTGCCGTTGACCTCCAGGGAGATCACCGTGTCCTCCCACGTCGTCCAGTCGTGGGTCGCCTTGGCCCGCACGCCGGGATCGGGGTCGGACATCAGCCGGGCGTAGGCGGCCAGCAGGTCACCGTCGCGCTCGGCCTCCGGCACGCCCTCGCGGAAGCGCTGCCACTGCTCGGGGAAGAAGCGGCCGACGCCTCGGTAGAGCCAGTCGATCTCGGAGCGGCGCGTCATGGTGACGGCGATGATGACGATCTCCGACACCCGCTCCGGATACGCCTCGGCGTAGGCGAGCGTCAGCGTGGACCCCCACGACCCGCCGTACAACAGCCACCGATCGACGCCGAGGTGCTCGCGCAGCCGCTCCATGTCGGCGATCAGGTGGTGGGTGGTGTTGGTGGACAGATCGACGGCCGGGTCACTGGCGTGCGGGAGGCTGCGGCCGCAGTTGCGCTGGTCGAACAGGATGATGCGGTAGCGCTCGGGGTCGAAGGTGCGGCGCTGGTTCACGCTGCAGCCGGAGCCGGGGCCGCCGTGCACGACGAGCGCCGGCTTGCCCTCGGGGTTGCCGCACACCTCCCAGTAGACGAGGTGACCGTCGCCGACGTCGAGGTGCCCATGGTCGTAGGGCTCGATCGGGGGATTCATCGGATCATCCTACAGAACGAAGACGATCTCCCCGCCGGAAACCGGCGGGGAGATCGTCACGCGTGCGGGGGGTCAGCCGGTGAAGCCGACCTGGGTGTAGTCCCGCCAGTGGTAGCCGAAGGCGCCCCAGTTGGCGAGCGTCTTCTTGGTGGCCTGGATGTCGGGGCGCTGGTACAGCGGAATGGTGTGCACCATGTCCCAGACGAGCTTGTCCGCGGCGTTGGCCTTCTCGAAGGCCTTGACCGGGTCCATCTCGCTCACCGCGGCGTCGATCGCCGCGTCCACGGCGGGGTCGCTCGCCTTGGGGAAGTTGCTCTCCGAACCGGTCTTGTAGATCTGCTGCAGCGAGCCGAGCGGGAGCGGGTCGCCGATCCAGGAGAACGGCACCAGGTCGAAGTCGCCCTTGATGATGAAGTCGGTGAAGAACTTGTCATCGGGGACCGGCCGGATCGTGATCTTGATTCCGGCCTCCTTGAGCATGGCCTGGGTGAGCTCGCCCTCGGTCTTGGCGTACGGCACGCCCGCGGGGACGACGAAGCTCAGCGCGAACTCCTTGCCGTCCTTCTTGCGGTACTCGCCTTCCTGCTTCCAACCGGCCGCGTCGAGCAGCTGCTTGGCTTTGTCCAGGTTGTACTTACCCAGGTCGCCGGAGTTGTCGACGTAGCCCTTGTGGTTGTTCATGAAGACGTGGTTGTTGAGCGCCTGGATCGGCCAATCCATGTCCTTGAGGTCGGACTGGGTGATCACATCCCGGTTGATCGCGTACTGGACGGCCTGCCGGACCGACTTGTCCTTCAGGAAGTCGCTCTGGTTGTTGACGGTGATGTGCCGCCAGTTGGGGCTGAGCGACTTGCGGACGTCCACGTCGGGGACTTCCTTGGCCCGCTTCAGGTCGGCCGGGCTGCCCGGCGGGATCTCCACGCCGTCGAGCTCGCCGTTGGCGAAGGCGTTCACCTGCGCGGCGGGCGTCTCGATCGTCCGGAAAATGATCTTGTCGAGCTTGGCCTTCTTGCCCCACCACTTGTCGTCACGCACGACGGTGAGCGTCTTGGTGCCCTCGTCGATCTTCTCCACCTTGAAGGGCCCGGCGGTGACCGGAACCTTCTGCAGGTAGTCCTTGTCGTACGCCTCGGGCGTCTCCAGGTGCTTGGCGGGGTGCAGGAACGGCGAGCGGGAGAACAGGTCCTGCCACTCCGGACGCGGCTTGGTGTAGGTCACGATGGCGACCTTGTCCGTGTCGCCCTTGGTGATCGACTCGATCTGCTCGTAGCCGTCCGTGGAGGCCGGCTTGAACTTCTTGTTCTCGCCGTTGTTGGCCTTCCAGGTGGCCTCGAGGTCCTTCCAGGTGATCGGCGTGCCGTCCGACCACACGGCCTTGTCGTTCAGCGTGTAGGTGACGACCTGCTTGCCCCCGGACATCTCGTTCTTCACGTCGGTGACGAAGTCGGGGTTCGGGGTGTAGTTGGCCTCCTCGTCGGCCACCATCAGCTGCGGCATGAGGGTGTCCATCATGAACGCGGTGTCGTCCTGGTTGCCGTCCACGTGGTTGGTGTTCCACTGGCTGGGCCACTGGCCGATCGACAGGGTCAGCGTGCCGCCGTCCTTCACCTGCTCGTACGGCACGGGATTGATGCTGATGCCCGGCGTCTGCGCCATCTGCTCCTGAGCCTGCTGCGACTGCTCGGCCTTCGGCGCCTGAGCGCCGCCACCACCGCCACAGGCCGCGACGGCCATGGCGAGGACCGCGAGTCCCGCTCCTGCCCGATAACGAACCTTCACAATTCCTCCTGATCTTCCGAGGCCGTGATGACCTCGATCTCTTCCGCGTAGTGACAGGCGACGCCGTGATCCATGGCGTTCGCGTGCCGAGCGACCAGCGGTTCCTCGTCCACACAGCGCCGCTGCTCCGCCTGGCTGAGCCGGGCGAACTTGGGGCAGCGGGTGCGGAACCGGCACCCCGATGGCGGGTCCGCCGGGCTGGGCAGGTCACCTTCGAGCAGGATGCGCTTGCGTGAGCGTTCCAGCACGGGGTCCGGCAGCGGGATCGCTGACAGCAGCGCCTGTGTGTAAGGGTGCGCGGGGCGGTCGTAGACGTCCTCGACGGCGCCGATCTCGGTGATCTTGCCGAGGTACATGACCGCGACCCGGTCGGCGAGGTGCCGGACCACGGCCAGGTCGTGCGCCACGAACAGGTACGACAGCCCCAGGGTGTTCTTCAGCCGCTCCAGCAGGTTGATGACCCCGGCCTGGATGGACACGTCGAGCGCGGAGACCGGCTCGTCGAGCACCAGCACCTTCGGGTCGAGCGCGAGCGCGCGGGCGATGCCGATGCGCTGGCGCTGGCCGCCGGAGAAGTGCTGCGGGTAGCGGGCGGCGTGTTCCGGCGCGAGCCCGACCAGCCGCAGCAGCTCGTCGACCCGCTCGGCCACGTTCTTGCGCCCGTGGGCGCGCAGCGGCTCGGCGATGATGTCGCCGACCGGCATGCGCGGGTCGAGCGCGGCCATGGGGTCCTGGAAGACGATCTGCAGCTCGCCGCGGAGCTCCTTGTGGGCGGCCTTGTCCAGCGTGGCGCTGTCCTTGCCGAGCACGACGACGCGGCCGCGCTGCGGCGCCCGGAGCTGCATGATCTGCTGCAGCGTGGTCGTCTTGCCGCAGCCGGACTCGCCGACCAGGGCCAGCGTCTCGCCCTGCGCGATGTCGAAGCTGATGCCGTCGACCGCGTGCACCGTGCCGACGCGGCGCTTGAACACCGCGCCCTTCATCAGCGGGTAGTGGCGGATGACGTCGTCGAGCTCCAGCACCGCCGGGCGCTGCTCGCGCGGCACGCGTACGGCATCGCTCGGCGGGATGACGGGGACGGGGAAGACGTCGGCGCCGGTCAGGTTCTTGTGCTCGATCTCGCGCGAGCGGATGCAGGCCACCTGACGCCCGCCGCCGATCTGGACCAGCGGCGGCTCCTCGTCGTCGCACGCGTCGACCTTCATCGGGCAGCGCGGCGCGAACGGGCAGCCCGGCGGCAGGTCGACCGGGGAGGGCGGGTTGCCCTCGATCGGGACCAGCGGCCCCTCGTCGCCGTCGATCCGGGGGATCGAGGCGAGCAGACCCATCGTGTACGGCATGCGCGGCCGGTAGTAGATGTCGTCCACCTGGCCCTGCTCGACCGGCCTGCCCGCGTACATGACGAGCACCCGGTCGGCCATGCCCGCGATGACGCCCAGGTCGTGGGTGATCATCACGATGCCGGCGCCCGTCTCCCGCTGGGCGGTCTTGAGCACCTCGAGCACCTGGGCCTGGATGGTGACGTCCAGCGCGGTGGTCGGCTCGTCGCAGATCAGCAGGTCAGGGTCGTTGGCGATGGCCATCGCGATCATGGCGCGCTGGCGCATGCCGCCGGAGAACTCGTGCGGGAAGGACTTGGCCCGCACGTCCGGATGCGGGATGCCGACCAGGTCGAGCAGCTCGACGGCCCGCTTGGCGGCCTTGTCCTTGGGCAGTTTCTGGTGCACCCGGATGGCCTCGGCCACCTGGTCGCCGATCGTGTAGACGGGGGTGAACGCCGACAGCGGGTCCTGGAAGATCATGCTGATCGACTTGCCGCGGACCTTGGTCAGCCTGCCTTCGTCGAGGCCGAGCAGCTCCTGGCCGTGCAGCTTGACCGAGCCGCTCACCGACGCGTTCGGCGCGAGCAGGCCCATGATGGCCAGCGAGGTCACGGACTTGCCGGAGCCGGACTCGCCGACGATGCCGAGCACCTCGCCGCGGGAGACCTCGTAGCTCACCCCGCGCACGGCCTCGATGCCGCCGGGGAAGGTGACGTTGAGGTCGCGGACCTCCAAGATGCTCATGAGTTGCTCCCCGGGTCGAGTGCGTCACGCAGTCCGTCGCCCAGCAGGTTGACGCTCAGCACCAGGACCACCAGCAGACCGGCGGGGAAGGCGAACAGCCAGGGGTAGCCGGTGGCGTTGCGGGATCCTTCGGCGATCAGGGTGCCGAGTGAGACGTCGGGGGGCTGGATGCCGAAGCCGAAGAACGACAGCGCCGCCTCGCCGATGACCGCGGCGCTGACGTTGAGCGTCGCGTCGATGATCAGCAGGGAGGACAGGTTCGGCACGATGTGCCGGAAAATGATCTTCCAGCGCGGGATGCCCATGTAGACGGCGGCCAGGACGTACTCCCGCTCGCGCAGTGAGAGCGTCATGCTGCGCACCACCCGGGAGGTGATCATCCAGGTGAACGCCGCGAGCAGCGCGACGAACCAGAGCCAGGAGGCGCCCTTGAGCCGGGGTGAGACGATCGCGATGATGAGGAAGCTCGGCAGGACGAGCAGCAGGTCCACGCCCCACATGAGCACCTTGTCCACCCAGCCACCGAAATATCCGGCGAACGCTCCCACCAGGGCCGCGAGACCGGTGGAGATGAGCGCCACCAGCAGCCCGATGATGATCGACTTCTGCATGCCACGCAGCGTGACCGCGTACATGTCCTGGCCGATCGTGGTGGTCCCCCACCAGTGGTCGGCCGACGGAGGCGACAGGAACGCCAGGAAGTCCTTGTCGGTCCAGTCGTACGGGCCGACGTACGGGCCGACGTAGGCGAGCGCCACCAGCAGGATCAGCGCGATGGCGCCATAGCGGGCCTGCCTGTTGCGCAGCAGCCGCGCGAATACGACCTTCGAACGCACCTAACTCACCCGCACTCGGGGATCGAGGGCCGCCACCAGCAGGTCCGAGAGGAAGGCGGCGGCCAGGACACAGACGGCGGAGAAGAAGCTCACCGCGGCGACGGCGTTGACGTCGTTCTGATGGATCGAGTCGATCAGCCAGGCCCCCATGCCGTGCCAGGCGAAGATCTTCTCGGTGAACGTGGCTCCGGTGAGCATCGTCCCGAACGCGAAGGCGAAGTAGGTGGCCGCGGGGATCAGCGCGGTCCGCAGCGCGTGCTTCAGCAGCGCGGTCCTGCGCCGCAGCCCCTTGGCCATCGCCGTGCGGACGAAGTCCTGGTTCAGCACGTCGAGCATCATGCTGCGCTGGATGCGGCTGTAGAAGGCGATGGAGCCGAGGCTGAGCGAGATGGTCGGCAGGATCAGGTGGTTGAGCCGGTTGAGGAACTGGTCCCAGCCCGTCAGCCTGGGGTTGTACTCCCCGGTGTACTCGATCAGCGTGAACCCGAGCCCTCGGTTGAGGTTGTAGGTGCCGATCGCGAGCAGCGTGGCCAGCACGAACACCGGGATCGCCATCACCACGAAGGAGCCGACCCCGATCAGGCGGTCGGCGAATCTGTACTGTTTGACGGCCGAGTAGGCGCCCAGCGCCACCCCCAGGGCGAAGCCCACGAGCGTGCCGACGAGCAGCAACCGCAGGCTGACCATGATCCGCCGGCCCATCTCGTCGTTGACCGAGCCGCCGTTCCAGGTCTTGCCGAAGTCACCGGTGACCACCCCCGACACCCAGGTCGCGTACCGCTGCAGCACGGGTGTCTTGTCGTTGAGGTTGTACGCGTCGAGGGTCGCGTCGATGACGGCCGTGGGGACCGGTGGCTGACGCCCTTCGTAGGCGGCACGCGGGTTCATGGTGGTCGCGGCGAGCATGTACGCCAGGCTCGCCGCCACCGCGACCAAGATCACATTTATTGCCAACCTGCGAAGCAGGTACTTGCCCATCACTCTCCGTCCACGTTGGACGGGGCCGGTGGTTCGGGATGAAGACGGCCCCCACAACGAAGACGCCGCCTGACATCATGGAAATCCATTGATGTGAAGACGACGTTCAAGTGAACAATATCGGGCTATACGTAACGGTCAGCAAGGGTTAAATATAACAGTCAGATTACCGAGCTCCGCCTCGGCGCCCTTGTTCGACCACTCCGACCTGCAGTAATACCGCCCCGAGCCAAGATGTCGCAATATAGGGACATTGTCACGAGATCCAGACAATGCACGACAGAATGCGGAAGACTTTCGTGATCTAATCCCTCGGGTAAGCGGTTCGACCGGATGACGCCGAGCGCTTATCACCCTATTCCGGCATCGCCCTCGCCACGCGAGGCGGCCGCTACCGATCCGCGTGACGCCGGGCTCCGGGCACCGGGACCCGCGACCAGTCGATGTCCGAGCCGAGATGGAAGCTCGGATAGGCCGGCTGGTTGTACCCCGTCTGCTGCCGGGCCACATCCGCCCGATACTGCGGATCGTGCATGAGGGTGTAGAGCTTGCGGTCCGTCACCTCGGTGCTGACGTACATCCGGATCGCGCCGCTGTCGGCGGTGCGCACCAGCAGCTCCTCCCGCCAGTCGCCGAGGACGTCGGCCACCAGGGCGGGGTTGCCCTTGGTCCCGTTGTTGGTCAGCGTGCCCTCCGCCGTGAGCAGCGTGCCACGCGCGCGGTCGTCGATGGTCGGGGTCGTGGTGGCCGTGCCGTTGACGATCTGGGTGGTCATGTCGGCCGCCCAGCGGATGCTCATGTTCGTGCCCGGCGCGTCCCTGCCCAGATACTCGCCGCGCGCCGACCACAGGCCCGCCTGGACCGTCTGGCCGGGCGGCATCGACGACCAGGCCTCCAGGCCACGGACGGCGGGATCGATGTCGCCGACCATGCCGCGTCCGGTGTCCACGCCGCTGTAGCCGCCGAAGAGCACCTCGCCGGTGGCGGCGTCGCGCATCGCCCAGCCGTAGGGGGCCGACCGGCCGCCCTCGTGCACGGTCCAGATCTCCAGGCCGTCGCGGTCCGGGTCGAGGTCGCCGACGTGCATCGCGTCACCGTGCCCCAGCCGCACGCGCCTCCCCGGCACGTCGCTCTGCGGCGGTCCTTCGGCGAAGGAGGAGTAGAGCAGGTCACCGTCGTCGTCGATGGTCGCCGCGCCGTACACGACCTCCTGCCTGCCGTCGCCGTCCACGTCGGCCACGCCGAGGGAGTGGAAGCCCTGCGTGGTGATGGTGCCGAACTCGGGGTCGGAGCCGTCCACGCCGTGCGGGGCGGCGTGGAACGGGTTGGCCATCGGCACGTGACCGCTGTCGACGTACCAGACCTCCTTCAGCCTCCGGCCGTTCCAGTCGTAGGCCACCAGCGTGGCGCGGGTGTAGTAGCCGCGGGCGAAGATGGCCGACGGGCGCTTGCCGTCGAGGTAGCCGACGGCCGACAGGAAGCGGTCGACGCGGTTGCCCGGCTCGATCCGGGACATCGCGTAGTCGCCCCACAGGAGGCCGTCGTCGCCGCGGGCGGGCTTGTACGGGATCGTCTGCAGTTCCCTGCCGGTGGCGCCGTGCAGCACCGACAGGTACTCCGGCCCGGTGATGACGAAGCCGGCGAACTCCCGCAGCCGGTTGTTGCCGCTGCGGCCTGGGGCGTAGACGTCGACGAAGTAGGTGGCGAGCTCGGTGGCGGCCTGCCGGGAGAGCGGGTAGTCGTGCGCGGGTTCGATGCCGAAGGCCTGCTCCAGCGTCGCCGGCCAGCGTCCGGCGACCACCTCGGGATGCTCGTGCCAGCCCAGGAACATCTCGACGACGTGCTCGAAGTAGTCCTCGGCGCTCTTGCGGTGGTCGTCGGTGTGCGCGTGCCCCGACTTGACGTCCCGCCTCGGCAGCGTGATGTGGCGCTCGGAGACCACCTCGCCGCCCGGCGCGTACCGAATGATCTTGGTGCCCGGGGCGGTCTTGACCATCATCTCCGAGCGGCCGTCACCGTCGAAGTCGTACACGAGAAACTGCGTGTAATGGGCGCCGGATCGGATGTTGACACCCAGGTCGAGCCGCCAGAGCAGGGTGCCGTCAAGGGTGTAGGTGTCGAGATAGGTATTTCCGGTGTAGCCGCGCTGGGAAACGTCCTTGGCATTCGACGGATCCCATTTGACGACGAACTCGTAGCGCCCGTCGCCGTCGACGTCACCGACGCTCATGTCGTTGGCCGAGTAGGTGTAGGCCTCCCCCGCCGGCGTGACCCCGTCGGCCGGTTTCCGCAGCGGCAGGTCATAAAACGATTCAAGCCACGGCGCGACCGGAGCGCTGCGCCGGCCCTCCCTGCCTTGGACGACGGGGGCCACGCGGTACTCCGCGGAGCCGGTGCCCGCGGCGTCGTGATAGTTGGTGCCGCCGGTGACGGTCGCGATCGGCCGGCCGTCGCGGTAGACGCGGAAGTCCGGCCCCGTCATGCCGTCGTCGCCGTGCCCGGTCACCTCGTCGCCGAGCAACCGCCAGCTCAGGAAGACGCCCTCGCCGGTGGAGGCGGCGACCAGCCCCCGGTCGAGACGCTCCATCCGCGGCCCGTGCCGCTCCCCGGCCGCCGCGCCGGCCGGAACGGCCACCGGCGTCGTGCAGAGCAGGGCGGCCACGGCGGTGACGAATGCGCGACGGATGCTGGGGCTGCTCATGGCACAGGCTCCTCGCGTCCCAAAGGGATTGAAACGATATAAGCAGACGGGACGCTATTGGCGTGTCACGCCCCTGTCAAGGGCCCAGTCATCGGCGTTGTTCACGGTGATGAACGTGCCGCGAGTACGCCTTCCGGCCGATTGACGTGGCGATTGACGGTCGTTCGGGTGAATGTCAGAAGGATCCCCCGGTCAACGTCCTGACGCGACAGCGGGCCGATGTGCGGCCGCCTCCCAGGTGCGCAGGTAGGACTCGGCTCCCGCCGCCAGGTCCTGGACGATCTCCGGACCGGCGAGGAGCCGCATGTCCTCGATCCAGTCGGGCACCAGGCCGTAGTGGGCGACGCCGTCGGTGTTGACGTCCCAGACCCGCTCGCCGGTGCGCTGCCGGTCCAGGCGCACGCTGCCGTCGAAGGAGGTGAAGGGGTACGTGACCGGGCCGACGGCGCCAGGGGCCCGGGGGCCCGGCAGCCGGCCCATGCCGTTGACGTCCAGGCCGTAGCCGTAGCCGGCGACCTGGTGCGCCTGCCGGAGCGGCTCGGTGCGCCGCCATTCGGCGACGAAGTGCTCCGAGTCGTGCCCGTACTGGGTGATCATGCCGCCGAGGGCGTAGATCCTGCCGAAGTAGCCGGGGTCGGCCCAGCTGTGGGAGGAGATCACGCCGGGGTAGTCCGCGGCCTCCAGGAGGTCGAGGGTGCGGTCGGCGGCCTTCACGCTCATGTGGTCGATCTCCACCAGCATGCCGCGCCGCATCAACCCCTGCACCATGTGCTCGCCGAGCCCGCTCAGCCCTCTGGTGTTGCAGTGCGGGGCGGGGGGATACAGCGGCAGCGAGACCCCCGGCGGCAGCAGCCCGGCGAGCTGGTCGGGCAGGACCCCGCCGGGCTCGATCGGGTTGTCGTGCTCGGCCCCCGTGCAGGTGCGGGCCTGCCAGAAGGAGCCGGTGCTGAGCAGGTTGCCCAGGTTGACGATGGCGCCCTGGGTGCCGGAGTCGAAGCGGACGCCGCACAGCGCGTTGTCGTACTTGTGGCAGACGTACATGCTGCGCACGCCCAGCTCGTACAGCTCGTCCAGGCCGCGGTCGATCTGTGCCCTGGTGCAGTGCGGGATGCCGAAGGTCTGGCGGCAGCCGAACGGCTCGGAGGCCTCGACGCCCAGGACGACGGCGAGCTTGCCGGCCGCGACGGTCCGCCTGGCCTCCGCCGCGTCGTGCACGATCCTGAACCAGCCCAGGCCGGGCCCACCGTGCTCGGCGTCGATGTGCTCCTGCAGCTCGCGGGCTCGCTGGGCCTGGAGTCTGAGAGTGTCCATCTCATCGCAGGAGTTGCGCCTGAGCGGGTAGATGGCGCACAGCTGGCGGTTGGCCACCAGGTGATTCACCATGATCCGCAGCCCGCCGCGCCAGGCCCGTTCCACCCAGGTGTAGTGGGCCTGCTGGTGGGTCAGCGAGTCGTGGGCCGGCCAGTCCGCGAAGGTGGGCCAGCCCACCGGGTCGTGGGTGCCGGTCGGCGAGCCGGTCCTGGTGAAGTTCTCGAACCAGGCGAGCTCGCCGTTGGGGTGGTGGTCGGCGCAGTCCTTCAGCGCCTCCTCGATCCCGTCGGGGTCGAACGGCCTGCCGCACATCAGCCTGCCGCCGAACGCCTCGTAGGAGAACAGGTGGCTGTGCGCGTCGACGAACCCGCGGACCTCGGCGGCGGCCTGCGCCGGGCCCGCCTGCGCGGTGGCGCCCGTGGACCCGGAGACCAGCGAAGCGGCCAGGAGAAGCACGACGGCGAGTGTCCTGGCGGCGGAACGACGACACATCACGGACACCTCACCGGGCCGGGTATCAATCCGCCGTCAGCATCCCCTGCCTCAGTGGGGGCGACAAGACCCAAACATGAGCCGGTCTCAGCCGGGCCGCCGGGTCACGGACCGGTCAGGCGGCGCTCCCCGTCCGTGGTCAGGACGAACACCTGCCAGTTGTAGTAGACGTAGTAGTTTCTGGCGTCCCGCTTGATCTGGCGGGCGTGCAGGAGGATGGCGTCCACGTACGCCTGCGACGGGTTATAGGCGTGCAGCGCCCGCTGATAGTCGCGCGGCGCGCCGGTGGCGCGCAGATAGTTGGCGGCGGCCATGACGGCGTCGCGCGGGTCCTGGATGTCACCGCCCAGGCCGTACGCCTTCCAGGTCGCGGGCATGAACTGCATGGGGCCCTGGGCTCCGGCGTGGCTGTCCGACTTCACCCTGCCGAACTTGGTCTCGGCCAGCATCACCGCGGCCAGCACCTCCCATTCCACCCCGAAGCGGCGCTCGGCCTTCTTGAAGTGGCGCAGCAGGTCGGCGGCGGGCAGCGCGGGCTGGACCTTGAAGGTGGCCGAGCCCTTGATGGGCCTGGCCAGGGCGAGCAGCTCCTGGATGGCCGCGGTCTCGTCCTTGGACTGGGCGGCGAGCGTGCGCGGCAGCTTGGCGAAGGCCTTGGTGGCCACCTTGGGGTGGCGGGCGGCGTACCGGAGAATGCGCTGATGGTAGAGCGCCAGGAGCTCGACGTCCTGCGGCGGCTTCTCGCTGTCGCCTTCGTTCCACGCGTCGATGGCGTCGTAGAGCGCCTCGGCGGTCGTCTCCAGCGCCTCGGCCAGCCGCGCCGCGTCCTTGGGGATCACCTCGTTGGGCGCGGGGAGCGCCACCGCCGGATCGGTGGTGGCCGACGGCAACGCGGACGCGAGCGACGGCGAGGGGACGGCTACGGGCTGCGGCTCCTGCCCGCCGCAGCCCGCCACGGCGACGAGGGCCGCGACCGCCACGGCGGTTATCCGGTCAAATGGACGTTGCTCCATGACCGCCCAACTTACCCGGTCGAGATCTCCCAGGAGCCGGGTCAGACCGCCCGGCCATGATCATCGTGGTACGGCCCGGCGAGGTCGGCGCCGCGTGTTCTCAGGGCCGGGTTTCCCCCGTGCAGCTCGGCGGTCTGGATCATCCGGCTGATGTCGGTGGGGGTGAGCAGCCCGACCAGGCGACCGTCGGAGTCGAGCACCACGGCCCGCCCGTCCGCGCTGCCGCTCATCCGGGTCAGCAGCTCGGTCAGCGCCTCCTCGGGCCGGGCCCGCGGCACCTGATCGGGCGGGCAGGCGATGTCCCGCAACCTCAGGGAGGCCCGCCGGGCGGGGGCCACCTCACGGATGCGGTTGAGCGTCACCAGCCCGGCGAAGCCGCCGCCTGCGTCGACGAGGGGGTAGGTGGACAGGCGCTCGCGCATCACCACCCGGTCGATCAGCTCTTCCACGGTCTCGTCGGGATCGGCCACGATGGGCCGCGCCGTCATCGCGTCCGCGACCCGGACCCCGTACAGGGCGGTGCCGATCCTGCTCTGCTGCTCCTCGGCGCTGGCCGCGTTGACCAGGAAGAGGCCGATCAGGGCGAGCCACAGCCCCTCGAAGCCCAGACCGCTGACGACCTGCATGAAGCCCAGGGCGATGAGGACGTAGCCGAAGACGCGTCCGGCGCGTGCGCTGGCGATCGCCGCCCTCGCCCTGTCCCCCCACCGCGCCCACAGCGCCGCGCGCAGCACCCTGCCGCCGTCCAGCGGCGCGGCCGGGATCAGGTTGAACACGGCCAGCAGCACGTTGACGCCCGCCAGGTAGCCGAACATGCCGGCGACCAGGGGCGGGCCCACGGCCGCCGACAGCAGCGCCAGGCCGCCGAAGACCACCCCGGCCGCCAGGCTCGTCAGCGGGCCCACCACGGCGATCTTCAGGTCGGCGCCGGGCGAACGGGGCTCTCCGCGCAGCTCGGCCACACCGCCGAGCAGCCACAGCGTGATCTGTGACACCTCGATGCCGTGCCGCCGGGCCGTCAGCGCGTGCGCGAGCTCGTGCGCCAGCAGCGAGGCCAGGAACAGCACCGCCGACGCCAGCCCGGCCAGCACGTAGGCCACCGGGGACAGGCCCGGGTACACGGCGGGGAAGCGCCCGAAAGCCAGCCCGAACACCAGGATCACCACGATGAACAGCACGCTGATGTTGAGCCCGACCGAGACGCCCCCGATGCGGCCCAGACTGATCGACGAGCGCATCTCTCCTCCACGGATATCCGAGTCAGCTCCCATTACCCCCATTCGGGGGCAACACGCGGAGGTCGGAGGAGGTTCGTCACGGGCCGCCGAAAGCGGCGGCGTGCTCCCGGACCCACTGCGCGAACGTCCGCGCCGGCCTCCCGGTGACCTCCTCCACCGTCGGCAGCACGGTGTAACCGGCCACCGGCGGATCGGTGCGCATGGTCAGGAAGAACTCGACGTCCTCGTCCGAGTAGCCCGCCTGCCGCCACTCCTTGACGATCTCGTCACGACTCAACTCGACATAACGCACCTCACGCCCGAGAACCTCGGCGATGGTGCGTACCTTCTCCGGTGGGGTGAGCGCCTGCGGACCGGTCAGCCAGTACTCCCGCCCCGCGTGCCCGTCACTGGTCAGCGCGACGGCGGCCACCGCGGCGATGTCCGCCTCGTGGATCATGGCGCTCCTGGCCTCCGGGAACGCCTCACGCACCACGCCCTCGGCCTTGACCGACCCGGCCCACTCCAGGGCGTTGGACATGAACTCCACCGGGGCGAGATGAGTCCACTCCAGACCGCTCGCCTCGATCGCCTCCTCCAGCGGGCCCTTGGTCACCTCGCCCCGCAGCACCGTCACTTTGCGCACGCCGGCCTTCATCGCCAGGTCCACGATGTCGGGGCCGTTGGCGAGCGGGCTGAAGTCCGCGCCGTCGAAGCCGATCAGGTGCACGGCGGTGGCGCCATCGAAGGCCGCGGCCAGATCGGCGGTGTCCGTCAGATCGGCCGCCACCACCTGCGCGCCCGCGGGCAGGCTCGCCCTGGCGGGGTCACGGGTGAGGGCGCGGACCTGGTGCCCGGCGACCAGCAACTGCTCGACGAGAGGGCGTCCGACGTTGCCGGTGGCGCCCGCCACGACAATGGTCATGGAGATCTCCTTCCGTTTCGGCACGACGTTAGGACGGATCGCGGTCACGTCGTGTCCGCGATCGGTTGCGAGCCTGGTTCCGGGTTGGAGATTTCGGCGCTGCCGCTCCGCTTGCTCGCCCCTCACTCAGCCAGGGGTATCCGGGCCTTCGCGATCGAGCGCCGTTCTGATCTGGTCGAGCCACTCTGTGCCCAGCCGGCGCCCGTTCGGGAGCTGGTCGTCCCGATCCCAGCGCCATGCCGTGATCATCGCCAGCACGAGGATCCGGCACTCGCGCAGCAACTCCTGATCGACACCCGGATAGTGCGCGCCGACCTCTTCGGGCGCATGGGCGAGGTCGAATTCGACGGGCCCGCGGCAGCATGTCTCGAAATCTATGAACAGCGGCCCGTCCCGCGTGGTGAGCAGGTTGCCAGGGTGCGGCTCGCCGTGCAGCAGCTGCTCGGCGCCGCCGCGCTCGCCGATCGTTCGTCTCAGGCGTCGTAAGGTGTCGGCGAGCAGCTCACGGTCCGCGTCGGCGAGCGCCGGAGTGCGGTCGGGGCTCGCCACGAGTCGCCGGGCCTGCTCGACTCGATCCGTGAAGTGCGGCGTCGGGACATCGAGCTTGCGCATGCCGGCGTGCAACCGCTCGAGCGCCCCGGCGTAGCCGGCCGGTGAGACCTCTTGAGGTGACCCGGGTTCGTAGAAGGTCCACAGGGTGACCTCGAAACCATCACGCTCATGGACACGTGGCGGCACCCGAGGCTCAAGGGCGGCCACGGGGCACCCGGACTCGGCGAGCCGCTGAGCGAGCTCGACCTCGAACCGCAGGACCTGATCGCCTGCATGGGCCACCCGGGCGAGCACGTCACAGGGCAGCAGACGCAGAGCGAGCTTGTTCGAGTCGTGAAGGACGACGGCGTCGTCGACCGTCAGATCGAGTGATGAGGCCGTCGACATGGCCGCGGCCATCGCACGCGAGACATCTGACGCCTGCATCGTCGCCCGGCCACCTCTCCCTTGAACGCTTCCGGTGCTCTCCCAGCGGTGCCGCCTGGGCACCCTACCAAGTCGCCGACGATGGCCGCCGTCACGGGCGATCAGGCTCTGCGGCGGGCCCGGTAGGCGCTGGCCTTGGCGCGGTTCTGGCAGGACAGGCCGCAGAACCTGCGGGAGGCGTTGCGGGTGACGTCGAAGAAGACCAGGTCGCATCCGTCCGCCTCACACGAGCGGAGCCGTACCCCCTGACCGACGCCGATCACCATGGCCAGGGCGGTGGCCGCGCTCGCGGCCCAGGCGTCGACCAGGCCGGCGTCCTCGCGGTGGAAGGTGAGCACCGGAGGATCCCCCTGGACGTGGGGGACGGCGCCGTGCCGGGTCAGGGCCGCGTTCAACGCGCCCAGCTGCGGGGCCGGGCCGAAGACCGGGCGCAGCTCCGCCGCCACCTCCGCCAGCCCGTCGGCGTCGGCGGCCGTCACCGGCCCGCGCGGGCTCAGCTCGCCTGCCTTGGCGCCGATGGCGGACAGGCGGGCGGACCGGTCGGCGGGCGGCTGGAGCCGGCGGCCGTGCGCCCGGTCGACGGACAACGTGTTGATCAGCGTGACCGCCACCTCCACCCAGCGGCCGACATAACTGTCTATTTGGGATTGACCAGTGATGCGCCATGCCTCTATCGTCACTGTTATATCTTATCTAGACAGTGAGGGATTTTTCGCGATGTCTGATGTTTCGCGGCTTGCCCGCAGCATGTGGCACCAAATGGAGCCGATCCACGCCGTGTTGTACTTCTCGCCCGAGGGCTTCGAGGAGGCCGCGGCGCTCGGCTACGACGTGGAGACGCGCTGGCCGAGCTACTTCGCCTACCGCACCGCACCACTGGGGGCCGTGGGCCCGAGAGCGACCGCCGCCGCCTGCTACAGCTTCAGCCCGAGCATGATCCAGGAGCACGTGACCGGCCTCTGGGACACCGCCTCGCCTGCCCAGGTCCTGCAGGCCAGGCTGACAGCGGTCGAGCGTACGTACCGCGCGCTGCTGGGCGATCGGGTGGCGGGACCGGAGGTGGCGGAGGCGGCCGAGCTGGCCAGGCGGGCCGCCGAGAGCACGGCCGTGGCCGCGCGGCCGTTCGCCGCCGCCAACCTCGACCTGCCCTGGCCCGAGGAGCCGCTGCTCGCGCTCTGGCATGCGGCCACGGTGCTGCGCGAGCACCGTGGCGACGGCCACCTGGCCGCGCTGCTGACGGCGGACCTGGATCCGTGTGAGTCACTGGTCTCCTTCGCCGCGATCGGCGCGGCCCCCGTGGCGAACTTCGCCGGGCGCGGCTGGAGCGAGCAGGAGTGGGCCGCCGCGCACGAGCGCCTCACCGCGCGCGGCCTGGTCGACCCCTCGGGGCAGGCGACCGAGCGGGGGCGGGCGCTGCGCGACCAGGTGGAGCGGATGACCGACGAGCTGGCCGCAGCACCGTGGCGGGCCCTGGGCGAGGAGCGCGCCCAGCGCCTGGCCGTACTCGCCGGGCCGGTCCTGGGCGCCGTCTTCGGAGCGGGCCTGCTGCCGATGACCAGCACCCTCGGCATCGCGACCGTCAAGGCCCCGGACTGATCACGCGAACCCGGGGGCCGGCTGCCAGAGCCCGATGACGGTGCCCTGGTCGTCGGTGCAGGTGCAACCGCGGCCGGACTTGCTGTCCAGCATCTCCCCTGTCGTGCCGCCGAGCCGGCGCGCCCGCTCGGCGGACGCGTCGATGTCGGCCACGTGGTAATAGAGGTTGGGCTGCGACGACGGGCCGCCCGCGGTGAAGCCCATGGGCACCGCCGTGTTGGTGACGTGCAGGTACGTCTCGTGCTCCCGGCTGAACTCCCAGGCGAACAACGCGCCGTAGAAGGCCGCCGCCCGGTCGAGGTCGCCGACGGACAAGGTGTAGTAGCCGAGCTCGACGGCCATACGGTTCCTCCGCAATGATTAGCGCTATCGTGAACTATTAACACCATAGCGAAAGCAGTCAACGATTAACAGCAACGTTAACCATGTGGACGCGACCCTGGCCGCGCTGGCCGATCCCACCCGGCGCAAGGTGATCGACCTGCTGCGCGACGGCCCGCGCCCGGCCGGCGAGCTGGCCCAGGCCGTCCAGATGAGCGCGCCCGCGCTGAGCAGGCACCTGCGCGTGCTGCGGGCGGGCGGCCTGGTGCGGGCGGAGGCCGGCGGTGACGACGCCCGCCTGCGCCTGTACTCCCTGCGGCAGGAGCCGTTCACCGCCTTGCAGGCGTGGCTGGACCAGGTTCAGGCGTTCTGGGCCGAACAGCTCGGCTCGTTCAAGGACCACGTCGAAGCCGCCCGGGAGGGCGATGCGCGATGAGCTCGGTCCAGGCCGTCGTCACCGTGCCGGTCGACCCCGGCACCGCCTTCCGCGTCTTCACCGACGAGATCGACCGCTGGTACGTACGCGGCCCGTACAGCTGGACCGACCCGGAGCGCGCGGTCGGGATCCGGTTCGAGGACGGGTTCCTCCGCGAGATGTGGTCGGACGGCGGCCATGTCGACACCGGCCGGATCGTCGCCTGGGAGCCGCCGCACCGCCTCGTCTGGGCGGACCTGCTCAACCCGACCGGCCGGATGGAGATCGAGGTCGCCTTCACCGCCGTCGAGGGCGGCACGCGGGTGCTGCTGGAGCACCGGGGGCTGGACACGCTGCCCCCCGCCGTGGCGGCGCGGATCAGGCGCGGCTACTCCTGGAACATCGTGCTCGGCTGGTTCGCCGGGCAGTGGAGCTAGCGTTTGCCGTACTTCTTGTGCACGGCCTGCTTGCTCACCCCGATCGCGTTCGCGATCTGCGCCCAGGCCAGGCCGGCCACCCGGGCCCGCCGCACGTGGACGGCCTCGATCCGCTCGAGCTCGTGGCGCAGCGCGGTGGTGGCCTCCAGCGCGCGCAGCGGATCGTCGTCCTGGGCCTGCCGCATCAGCGTCGCCAGATCGCTCGTCATGCTCTAAAGGTAGTCCAGCAGCAGCCCGGTGACCTCCGCAGGCCGTTCCAGCGCGGGCAGGTGCCCGGCCCAGTCCAGCTCGACCAGCTCGGCGTGCGGCAGCTCGGCGGCGATGTGGCGGGCGCTGCGCCGGAAGAACTCCAGGTCGTACGGGCCGGTGACGACCAGCGCGGGCGCCTGGATCGCGCCGAGGTCGTAGCCGGGCCGGAACTGCGACGGCTCGGGGTCGGCGGCGAGCTGCATGGTGAAGGCGTGGTGCTGCATGGCGACCACCCGCCGCCTGGTCTCGTCGTCGGCCTCCGGGCCGAGCCAGGTGCGGGCGTTCAGCTCGGCGGCGCCCTGCGCGTCGCCCGCCTCCAGCAGCCGGTCCTCCTCCTCGGCGAACGCCGTGAGGTCCGGGGTCCTGGGCAGGTCGGAGCCGGGGTTCATGAGCACCAGCCGGGTGGCGAGGTGGGCCAGCTCCAGGGCGACGGAGCAACCGTACGACGCGCCGACCAGCGCGGCCCGCGACACGCCGAGCACGGCGAGGATTTCCGCCACGTCACCCGAGTCGCTGTACGGCTCCGCCGCCGCGTAGGGCGTGTGGCCGAATCCGCGGTAGTCCACTCTGATCACCCGGAAGCGCTCGGCGAGCGGCTGCCACTGCGCGTCCCACATGCCGGCGTCGGCCGCGCTCGAAGCCAGCAGAACCACCGGCTCACCGGAGCCCGCCTCTTCGTACCAGATCGTCACTTGGCCTCCAGGACCAGTCGTATGCCGAAACCGATGAGAACGACGCCCGAGACGCGCTCCAGGCGGCGCCTGACCTCCGGGCGGCCGAAGAAAGCCTTGGCCGTGGCCACCGCCCAGATGAGCGCGGCGTACCAGAGCAGGTCGACCAGCACCCACACGACGGCGAGCACGGCCAGAGTGAGGGGGATGTTCTGCCCCTGCGGCACGAACTGCGGCAGGAACGACATCGCGAACACCGCCGCCTTGGGGTTGGCCACGCAGGTGCCCAGCCCGACGAGGTAGGACCTGCCCCGGCCGGGCACGGCCAGGGGTTCGGCCGCCGGCCGGTCCTTACGCGCCTGCCAAAGTGCCTGCGCACCCATCACGACCAGCACGATCGCGCCGACGACGCGCATCAGGTCGTAGGCCGCCTGCGAGGCCAGCAGGAGCGCGGACAGCCCGAAGGCGGCGGCCAGCCCCCACAGCAGGATGCCGGTCTCGTTGCCTAGCGTGGCCGCCAGGCCGGAGCCGCGCCCGGCGCGCAGCGTCTGCCTGAGGATGATCGCGGTGCTGACGCCCGGGACCATGGCCACCAGCAGGCACGCACCGATGAAGGCGACGAGGTACATGCCGGGCATCGTTTCAGATCAGGCCGGGATTCCCCCATACATTTTTCCGAGCTCCGCGACCGACTCGGCCATGAGGGCGCGCAGTTCGGGCGGGCCGAGCACCTCCACGCTCGCGCCCATGCGCAGCAGCAGCCAGCGGGCGTAGGTGAGGGACTCGACGGGCACGGTCAGGGTCCGCCAGCCTTCCGCGTCGGGCGCCGTATCGGACGCTGTGCCGTCGGCCAGTGCCGCGGCCACCACGTCGGCGCCCATCGTGTAGGAGAGCAGCTCCTCCATGCCGGGGGCCAGCTTGATCTCCGCCGTCGCGGTGTACATCCGCTCGCGGAACTCCGCCGCGTACGCCTTCCAGAACTGTCCCAGCTCGAAGTCCGGCGGCGGGTCGAAGTGGCCGGGCAGCGTCCGCACGGTGAGGACGCGCGCCACCCGGTAGGTGCGCGGGCTCGCGCCGGGCGGGGCGGCGACCATGTACCAGGAGCCGCCCTTGAGCACCAGCCCGTACGGGTGGACCACCCGCTCGACCTCCTGCTTGCCCCAGCGCCGGTAGGTCATCAGCAGCGGCCGCTGCTCCCACACCGCCTCCGACACCTCGCTCAGATGCGGCACGTCGTCGGCGCTGCGATACCAGCCGGGCACGTCCAGCAGGAACCGCTCGCGCATCCGTGCGGCGTGTGAGCGCGGCTCGGGCGGCAGCGCGGCCAGCAGCTTCAGCTCGGCGTTGGCCGCCACCTCCGCGAGCCCCAGCTCTGCGGCCGGTCCCGGCAGCCCGGCCAGGAACAGCGACGACGCCTCCGCCACCGTCAGGCCGTTCAGCCTGGTGCGGTAGCCGTCGAGCAGCTGGTAGCCGCCTGCGGGCCCCCGGTCGGCGTAGACCGGCACGCCGGCCGACGACAGCGCCTCCACGTCGCGGTAGACCGTCCGGACCGACACCTCCAGCTCTTCGGCCAGCTCGGGCGCGGTCATGCGGCCGCGCGTCTGCAGGAGCAACAGGAGGGAGAGCAGACGGCTGGCACGCATGCTGTCATTGTATTGCGCACATTTCCTGTGTTTATATGAACATATGGAGCGTTTACATCTCATCATGAACAGGCTGCGCACCAACGACTCCGTCTCCGTCGCCGAGCTGGCCGAGGAGCACGGCGTGTCCGACATGACGATCAGGCGTGACCTGGACGAGCTCGCCCAGCAGGGCGTCGTCCGCCGGATCAGGGGCGGCGCGCTGTCGCTGCTGCTGCGCGGCGAGGAGCCGCCGTTCGGCATCCGCGAGCGGGAGGCGGTCGAGGTCAAGCAGCGGATCGGCGCCGAGACGGCCGCGTTGATCGCCGACGGGGAGGCGGTGGTGCTCGACGGCGGCACGACCGCGCTGGAGGTGGCGCGCAGCCTGCTGGACCGCCGCCTGACCGTGCTGCCGCTGGCGTTGCAGGCGGTGTCGCTGCTCGCCGCCGCGCCGCGCGTGCGGCTCGTCCTCCCAGGAGGAGAGGTACGGCCCGGCGAGCTGAACTTCATGGGCCCGCTCACCGAGAGCTCGATCAGGGCGCTGCGCTTCGACACGGCGGTCATCGGCTGCTGCGGGCTGTCGTCCGAGCACGGGCTGACCGCGCACGACCTGCCCGAGGTGGCGGTCAAGCAGGCGGCCATCGCCGCCGCCCGCCGGGTGATCGCGGTCTGCGACTCGGGCAAGTTCACCCGGACGGCGTTCGGCGCCGTGTGCCCCATCTCGCGGCTGGACGTGGTGGTGACCGACGACGCCGTCCCGCGCGACCAGCACGACGCGCTGCTCGCCGCGGGCGTCACCGTCCGGCTGGTCAAGGAGCTCGCGTGACGCCGCTGCGGCGGGCCCGCGTCGCCGTCTACCTGCTGTTCCTGCTCGCCGGGGCGGCCGTCGGCACCTGGACGGCCCGGATCCCGGCCATCAAGGAGGGCCTCGGGATCGGCGACGGGCAGCTCAGCCTGGCGCTGCTGGCCATCGCGGCCGGGGCCGTCGCCGGCATGCAGGGGGTGGGCCGCCTGGTGGACCGCTACGGCAGCTCCCCTGTCATGCTCCCCGCCGCCCTGCTGCAGGGCGTGATGCTGGTGCCCGCCGCGTACGCGCCGAACCTGCTCACGCTGGCGGTGGCGTTGTTCGGCTTCGGCATCGTGCACGGGGTGCTGGACGTGTCCATGAACGCCAACGCCGTGGAGGTGGAGCTGGCGTGGGGAAAGCCGATCATGTCGTCGTTCCACGCCGTGTTCAGCATCGGCGGGTTCGCGGGCGCCACGCTCGGCGGCGTGTTCGCGCATGCCGGGCTGTCCCCCGCCGCGACGTTCTGGACAGGCGGCCTGGTGATCGCCGCGCTCGCCGCGTGGGCGGCCCGCTGGGCGCTGCGCTCGGCCCCGGCGCGCACGGCCACGGCGGGAGAAGAGGCCGGGCATCCCCGGCGGATCGTGTTCCTCGGCGTGCTGGCGTTCTGCTGCCTGGTGGGCGAGGGCGCGGCGGCCGACTGGAGCTCGGTCTACCTGCGCGAGGACCTGGGCTCCTCCGCCGGGTTCGCCGCCGCCGGGTACGCCGCGTTCGCCGCCATGATGACGGCCGGGCGGCTGGCCGGGGACCGGCTGGCGGCGCGGTTCGGCCCGGTGCCGCTGGTGCGGGCCTGCGGGCTGCTGGCCGCCTCCGGGCTCGGCGTGTCACTGCTGGCCGGACATCCGGTGGCGGCGGTGATCGGGTTCGGCTGCTTCGGCGCGGGCCTGTCGTGCATCGTGCCCCAGGTGTTCTCCGCCGCCGGCCACCGCGACCCGGCGTACGCGGGCAGGGCGCTGGCCAGGGTGGCGAGCATCGGCTATCTGGGCTTCCTGTCGGGGCCGGTGCTCATCGGCGCCGCCGCCGAGCTCACCGGTCTCCCGCGCGCCCTGGCCCTGCCGGCGCTGCTGGCCGCCTTCGTGGCCCTGGCCGCCACCGCGCTGCGCACACGGGTGCGGGCCTAGCCGAACTGCTGCCAGGCCATCCTGGTCACCATCGCCGCCACCACGCACAGCAGGATGATCCGGACGAACCCCGTACCGCGTCTGATGGCCATCCTCGCGCCGAGCTGCGCGCCCGCGATGTTGAACGCGGCCATACCCAGTCCCAGCCCCCACAGCACGTGCCCCTGCGCCCCGAACACGAAGAGCGCGCCCAGGTTCGTCCCGGTGTTGATGATCTTCGACGTGGCGGACGCGGACACGAAGTCGAGCCCGAGGATCGTGGTGAACGCGATGATCAGGAACGTCCCCGTACCCGGCCCCATGATCCCGTCGTAGAACGCGATGCCGACCCCCGCGACGGCCACCGCGACAGCGACCCGCGCGTTGGTGCGCAGGTGCGGATGCGCCACCGCGCCGAGCGCCGGCCGCAGCGTCACGAAGGCGGCCACGCCGAGCAGGATCACCATCACCGCCGGCCGCAGCACCTCGGCCGAGATCGCCGCCGCGGCCGAGGCGCCGAGCCCGGCGCTCAGCATCGCCAGCCCGGCTCCCGGCAGTGCCACCTGCCGGTCGAACTTGGCGGTCAGCGCATAGGTGACGGCCGCCGAGGCGGTCCCGAAGACGGAGGAGAACTTGTTGGTCGCCATGGCCTGCACGGGCGGGATGCCGGCCACCATCAGCGCGGGCAGTTGCAGCAGCCCGCCGCCGCCCACGACGGCGTCCACCCATCCCGCCCCCGCCGCCGCCACCAGCAACACGAGCACCTGTTCCAGCGGCACGCGACTCTCCGATTTCCCCCGATAAACCCCAAGAGACCCTATAACCCCGCCTTTTTTCGCCGGATACCGCCTAGGGACGTCGTGCGTTGAGCGCCTCGATCCCGTCGAGCAGCAGGTTGAGGCCGAACACGAAGTCGGCGTCCTCCACCCAGCCCTCGGCCCCCCGGAAGACCCCTGAGTGCACCGCGGCCGACAGGGCGGGGTAGCTCAGCGGATCGAGCACCTCGGCCAGCACCTCGCCGTATTCGGCCGCCCCGCCGATCCCGCCCTCGTCCGGCCCGCCCGCCTCCGCGCTCATGCCGTGCGCGCTCATGCCATGCGTGAGCGTGGCGTCGGACAGCGCGTAGCCGGTCAGCGCCGTGGCCGCCCTCACCTTCTCCCCCTCGTCGAGCGCGGTGCCGGCGAGCGCGTCCAGTGCCCGGTCCAGCCACAGCATGCGCCTGGGCCCCATCGGCGGGGTCATCCGGTCGAGGGACAGCAGCCACGGGCGTTCGAGCAGGAAGTCGCGATTGGCCCGCGTCCACAAGGCGAGATAGTCGCGCCAGGACAGCTCGCCGCGCGCGGGCGGCGCGGGGACGGCGCTGTCGGCCATCACGGTCAGCAACTCGTCCTTGCTGCCGACGTACCGGTACAGCGCCATGGTCGCCACGCCCACCCGGGCCGCCACGCTGCCCATGGAGACCCCGGTCAGCCCTTCGGTGTCGGCGAGCTCGATGGCGGCGGAGACGATCCGGGCCAGGTCCAGCCGTGGACGCGGCCCCCGGCGCGTCAGCGGCTCCCGCCCCCACATACGCGCCACGACGGGTGGCAACGCGCGCTCCTGTGCCATCTGACTCCCTTCACAGAACTGCGTACGTCATATAGCTTAGTATCTATGTACGGCATACACAGTACGACGCACGCAGTAGGCGGGGCGGCGATTCAGGCTCGCGGCCTGCACAAATCCTTCGGCGCCACCCATGTCCTCACCGGCGTCGACCTGACCGTCCCTGCGGGCACCCTGCAGGCCCTCCTCGGGCCGAACGGGTCCGGCAAGACGACGACCGTCCGGATCCTGACGACCCTGCTCGCCCCCGACCGCGGCACCGCCACCGTCGGGGGCCACGACGTCATCCGTGACAGCGCCGCCGTGCGCCGCGACATCGGCCTGACAGCCCAGCAGGCCACCGTCGACGACCTGCTCACCGGCAGGGAGAACCTGGAGTTGTTCGCCGGCCTCTACCACCTGGGCAGACGCGAGGCCCGCCGCCGGGCGGCCGAACTCCTCGACCGCTTCGACCTCGCCGCCGCCGCCGACCGCCGGGCCGCCACCTATTCAGGCGGCATGCGCCGCCGCCTGGACCTCGCGGCCAGCATGGTCGCCGCCCCCAGGATCCTCTTCCTGGACGAGCCCACCACCGGCCTCGACCCGCGCAGCCGGGCCGAGCTGTGGTCGGTGATCCGCGAACTGCTCGCCGCCGGCACCACCATCCTGCTGACCACCCAGTATCTGGAGGAGGCGGACCAGCTCGCGGACCGCATCGCGGTGATCGACGCCGGCCGCGTCGTCGCCGACGACACCCCCGCCGCGCTCAAACGCCAGGTGGGCTCCGAACGCCTGGCTCTCCGCCTGGCCCACGCCGACGACCTCCCCCGCGCCGCCGCCACCCTGGCCTCGGGCGACGCCGGCCCGCACCTCGACCCGGACGCCCGCGAGCTCACCCTCGCGGTCCAGAACCCCGACCACCTGCGCCACACCCTCGACCTCCTCCACCGGGCGGGCATCACGGTCGACCAGGTGGAGCTGCGCACCCCCACCCTGGACGACGTCTTCTTCGAGCTCACGGCGGCCACCACTCCCCCGACCCCCGCTACCCCATGACCCGGTGACCCCGCGACCCCCGTGATTCCCAGACCCCGCCCATGACCCTGACCCCGTGACCTGCTCCCACGAACCCGCGTCGCACCCCCTTTCCCGCCAACCCGAATCGGAGCCGGCATGACCACCACCACAGCGCCCAACCGCGCCCCCTCCCTCGCGACGAGCCTCGCCGACCTGCGCCGCCTCGTCACCCGCACACTGCGCCACGAGGCCCGCACGCTGGACGCCCTCATGGTGAACATCGCCCTGCCGGTCCTCATCATGATCATCTTCGTGTACGTCTTCGGCGGCGCGATCACCACCGGATCCAGCGGCCTGGCGTACATCGACTTCGTCGTCCCCACCGTCCTGCTCATGGCCGGCGGCTACGGCGCCGCGCTGTCCGCCGTCAACATCGCCGAAGAGATGACCGGAGGCATGATCGACCGCTTCCGCACCCTCCCCATCAGCGCCTGGACCCTCCCCGCCAGCCACGTCATCGCCTCACTGGTCCGCAACGTGGCCGCGACCGCGTGCGCCCTGACCGCGGCCATCCTCCTGGGCTTCCGCCCCAACGCCACCGCCACCGACTGGGCCCTCGTACTGGCCCTCATCACCGGCTACATCCTGGCGGTGTCCGCCATCGCGATGCTGTGGGGCCTGCTCGTCACCTCACCACAGGCGGCGGGTGCCTTCAGCTTCGTCGTCATCTTCTTCCCGTACCTGTCCGACGGCGTCGTCCCGGCGGAGACCATGCCGGCACTACTGCGCGGCTTCGCCGAGCACCAGCCCACCACCCCCATGGTGGAAACCCTCCGAGCCCTGCTGCTCGACCTGCCACTGGGCAACTCCGGCTGGCTGTCCGCAGCCTGGCTGACTGCGGGCGTGGTCATCAGCATGCCCATCGCCGCCCTCCTCTTCCGCCGCCGCACCGCCACATGACCCGCCCCTATCCCACCCTCGCCTCCCCTATCCAGACCCTCGCCTCCACCTCACCGCCTCCACCTCACCGGTTGAAGGGCGAGAGCAGGGCGGGAGGGGGAGCCCCCTGGCCTCTCGCCGCCGGCCGCTCGCCACCCGTCGTTGCCACCCTCGACCTACAGCCCATCGCTACCCGCACGCTCCCCGCCGGCTCGTCGCGCATCGCCCGGACTGCTCACCATCCGTCACCCGCCGTTCGCACTCCTGGCCGCCCATCGCCCCACCACTCACCGCCCCACCACTCATCGAACACTGCGAGTCCCGGAGATCACCGACTACCGATAGCCGCTCGCAGTTGTCGCTTGTCGCTTGTCGCGATCAGGGGTACGGCTCTGAACCGACGCGCGCAGACGCCTGCGACGGCCTACCTCCTCCGAGACCCACAGGACTCAGCAGGCAGCCGCCGTACGCCCTACAAGGCATGCTGTCGCCCGTAGGCCAACCGCTGCGTGTGGGACGCGGATTCGGCGGTCGGCGCGTGAGCGCCGGGCCGCGATCGCGCTGAACGGACGGACAGCCGGCCAGGGGCAGCCAGATTCTCACCAGTTGCACCCGTGGCGCACCAGGCCGCTCAGCTGCTACGACGAGCAGCTCGTCAACCTGGCCGAGCCCCGCGAACTGGCCGCCCAGGCGAAGAACGGGCAGCGGAGCAGGGACACCGTCATCGGCGCGATCACTTCCAAGAGGCTCGATCGGGTCTCCGCAGCACATAACTCCCGCCGGCCGACCCCGGCAACGAGTCTCGCCTGCACTGTCACGCTGACCTCGCGGGCCTGGTCAGCAGCGTGCAGAGCACGTTCACATTCGCCGATTGTCTCGACGAACCGGAGGACAAGGCCCTCCATGTCACTAGAAACCTCGGGCGCCCCGAAGTCTCCGAAGCCTAGACCCCCAGCTCAGCGCCTCGGACAGCAGCGGGACCCCCTCCTTCGGAGCACCTAACGTTCTTCTGAACTCAGGGCGTCTTTCGGTACCCGCTCTGGGGCTGGGGAGCTCTGGGGTCTGAGGGAGCTGGGGGTCGGGGGAGCCCTGAGGTGTTGGAGAGAAGGGTCCTGGGGGTGGTCCAGGGTTCCGGAACGCCTGGAGCGTCCAGGGCTTCCTGGGGGGTCAAGGTTCCGGGGTATCGGGGTTTCGTTGGTGGGGCGGGTTTTGGGGTGTCCGAGATGTTCGGAGGCGTTTTGAGGGAGGGCGTCGGCGTCTGGGGGCTCACCGGTTTGTGGAGTTGGGTGAGGGGTCAGTGGGTGGTGGTCAGGGTGCGTTTTCTGGAGGCGTAGATGTCGTCGATCAGGTGGTAGGTGCGGGCCTGCTCTGCCGTGAAGATGCGGTCTCGTTCGATGTCCTTGCGGATCTCCAGTGGGGTCCGGCCGGTGTGTCTGGCCAGGATCTCCTCCTGCTGGTCGCGCATGCGGAGGATCTCTCTGGCGTGGATCTCCAGGTCGCTGGACTGGCCGCGGCCGCCTTCGGTGGCGGGCTGGTGGAGGAGGATGCGGGCGTGGGGCAGGGCGGCGCGTTTGCCGGGGGTGCCCGCCGACAGCAGGACCGCCGCCGCCGAGGCCGCTTCGCCGATGCAGACGGTGTGGATGTCCGGCCGGATGAACTGCATCGTGTCGTAGATGGCCGTCATCGCGGTGAACGATCCGCCGGGCGAGTTGATGTAGAGGTTGATGTCCTGGTCGGGGTCGATCGACTCCAGGGTGAGCAGCTGCGCCATCACGTCGTTGGCTGAGGTGTCGTCGATGGGGGTGCCGATGAAGATGACCCGGTCCTCGAAGAGCTTGTTGTACGGGTTCATCTCCTTGATGCCGTAGGAGGTGCGCTCGGTGAAGGAGGGCAGCACGTAACGTCCGCTCATGTCAGTTCATCCCTTCGGCGATGTGGTCGACGAAGCCGTACTCCAGCGCCTCCCGGGCGGTGAACCAGCGGTCCCGGTCGGAGTCGGCCTGGATGCGCTCCAGCGGCTGGCCGGTGTGGTGGGCGATGAGCTCGGCCATCAGGCGCTTGGTGTAGAGGAGGTTTTCGGCCTGGATCTGGATGTCGGTGGCCGAGCCGCCGATGCCGCCGAGCGGCTGGTGCATCACGACCCGGGCATGGGGCAGGGCGTAGCGCTTGCCGGGAGCACCGGAGCAGAGCAGGAACTGGCCCATGGACGCGGCGAAGCCCATCGCGACCGTCGCCACGTCGCAGGGAATGAACTGCATCATGTCGTACAGCGCCATCCCGGCGGACACGGAACCGCCCGGGGAATTGATGTAGAGAGTTATGTCCGCCTTAGGATTCTCGGCCGCCAGCAAAAGGAGCTCGCCGCACAGCTTGTTGCAAATGTCGTCGTCGACCTCCTGGCCGAGAACGAGGATGCGCTGCTGCAGCAGGCGCTGACTGAGCTGGTCAGGCCACTGCGGGCGCAGAGTCTCCGTCATGGGCATCGCCTTTCCGTGGAATCAATTACACCGATGACGCTAGCCCCGGACGTCGCGCATAAAGGAATCTTTTCGCTGGCGGCGCATTTCTCTCAAGGCGCATTACTCCATGAGCGAATTAAGGTCGACATACAATCACTGCTGTGAGATGGAACCTCTTGCTGGCCCGGCGCTGGGCATGCCTGATCCTGGGCGGAGCCCTGTTGATGCCGTACATGATGGCGGGGGTTCTCATCTCCGGGCTGGCGCAGGGCGAGGCGGCCAACCTGCTGTTGCCCGCGCAGATCGGCGTCTTCGGCGCGGTGCTGCCCGTGGTCGCGCTCACCGGGCTGTTCCTGCCGGTGCGCTCGCTGGAGGTGAACGCCGCCCAGGGATTGTTGGGCGCCCGTGTGGAGTTCGCGTCCGGGCCCGCGCACGGTCGCCGGTCGTGGCAGGAGCGGCGGCGCACGGCCGCCTGGTTCACGCTGCACCTGGCGATCGGCGGTCTGGTCAGCGGGTTCACGCTGGCGGTGGTGCCGTTCACCCTGTTCTCCCTCTCGCTGCCGTTCGTCAGCCTGTCGACGGAGGTGCTGGGCCTGGCGGTGGAGCCCGGCTGGCCCGGGGTCGGCTGGGCGCTGTTCGGGCTGGTGATGCTCGGGCTGCTGGTCGTGGTGGCGGCCGGAGCGGGGGCGCTGCTGGCCCGGCTCGCTCCCGCACTGCTCGGCCCCACGCCCGCCGAGCGGCTCGCCGCCGCCGAGGAGCACGCCCGCACCCTGGCCGAGCGCAACCGGCTGGCACGGGAGCTGCACGACTCGGTGGGTCACGCGCTCAGCGTCGTCACCCTGCAGGCCGCCGCCGCGAGCCGGGTCCTCGACCGAGACCCGGCCACGGCGAGAACCGCCCTGGCGGCGATCGAGCAGTCCGCCCGCGCCGCCCTGGAGGATCTCGACCACGTCCTGGGCGTCCTGCGTGCGGGCGAGGATCGAGACGGGGACGTGCGAGGCGAAGGCGGGAAGCGGGGTGGCTCCCCTACCGCCGAAGACCGTTCATCAGGTGCTCCCGAAGAGGGCCGTGGAGGCCGGGGCAGCGGCGAGCCGGTGTCACGGGGCAGGTCGCCGCAGGCGACGCTGGCCGATCTCGACGCGCTCGTCGCCGCATCGGGCGCCGAGGTGCGGCGGGAGGTGAGCGACCTGTCCGGCGTCCCCGCCATGGTCTCCAGGGAGGCCTACCGCATCGTCCAGGAGGCACTCACCAACGCGATCAAACACGGTCAAGGTCCGGTGGACCTGACGGCCGGCGTACGAGAGGACGTGCTGGACCTCCAGGTCACCAACGCGACAGGCCGCTCCGCTGAAGACGGCGCCGAGCATGACGGCGGGGGCCGCGAGCTCAGGGGTGGCAGGGGGATCACCGGGATGGCGGAGCGGGTGCGGCTGCTGCGCGGTGAGCTGGACGCCGGCCCGGTGGAGGGTGGCTGGAGGGTGTCGGTGCGCCTGCCGCTACGGTCGCTGTCATGACAATCAGGGTCGTGATCGCCGACGACGAGGACCTCATCCGCACCGGTCTGCGCATCATCATCGACTCCGAGCCCGGCCTGAGCGTGGTCGGCGAGGCCGCTGACGGCGCGGCGGTGCTGCCGGTGGTGCGCCGCGAGCGGCCCGACGTGGTGCTGATGGACGTACGGATGCCGGCGGTGGACGGCATCCAGGCCACCAGCCGCCTCATGGAGCTGGAGGCGCCGCCGAAGGTGCTGGTGGTGACCACGTTCGAGAACGACGACTACGTCTACGACGCGCTCCGGGCGGGCGCCGACGGGTTCCTGCTCAAGCGCACCCGGCCGGACGAGCTGGTGCGGGCCGTCAAGCTGGTGGCCGCCGGCGAGTCGCTCCTGTTCCCGGCCGCGATCCGCACGCTCGCCGGCCGCCGGCCCGTCGCCGAGGTGCCCGGCATCGGCCGGCTGACCGGCCGCGAGGGTGACGTGCTGCGCCTGATGACCAAGGGGCTGTCCAACGGCGAGATCGCCGCCGAGCTGGTGGTCAGCCCGGAGACCGTCAAGACGCACGTCGGGAACGTGCTCACCAAGCTGGGCGCCCGCGACCGCACCCAGGCGGTCATCGCCGCTTACGAGTCCGGCTTCGTCTCACCTCGCTGACGTCCCGGGGGGCGATCCGTACAGGGGGTACGCGATCCGTACGAGCCGGAAAGCCCGCGACTACCTCCGCACGAGCTCCGCGACCGGCAGTCCCGTGGCCTGTGCCGCCGTCATGCCGGTGGCCGCGAGATGCTCCTCCACCAGGCGCAACCCCACCGCATATCCCGACATATCCGGAATGCCGCGCGGCTCTTGGCCGAACAGCCGCATCGCGCTGTCCCCCAGCACGTACGCGGACGTGTGCTGCATGCCCGCCAGCTCGAAGTCCGCCATGATCAGCTCGTAGGCCCGGTCGTACTCCTCCCCCCGCACCATGCCCGACCAGGGTCCCATGGCCTCCGGCCCGGACAACTCCCTGACGAAGGCCTCCGCCAGCCCTTCCGCCACGACGTGCTCGCCGACCGTCACGGTCGCCGGGTTCCACTCGACGTTGGTGTAGCGCACGTTGTGGTGGAACTCGTGCACGGCCAGGTGCGCGATCCGGCCGATGATCTCCTCGTCGGGCCAGGCCAGCAGGTACAGCCAGCCGGGCGCGCCGCCCATGCCGTAGTAGCCGCCGCTGACCTTCATCAGGTGCTCGTCGTCCGGGTTCCCGAGCACGAACATCACCTGCAGCGTCTCGGCCTGCTTCAGGTGGCTCAAGGCGCCGGCGGCGCGGGTCAGCTCCCGTTCGACCTGCCCGAGCACGTCGGCGGCGGCCAGCCGCTGGACGGCGTCGAGGTAGCGCGGGTCGTCGGCGTCGACGCGGAAGCCGCCGCCCTGGTGGTGGATGTCGACGATGTCCCCCGGCATCGGGACGGCGGAGCGGATCGGCGCGAGCAGCTCGCGGAGCGCGTCGGGCCGCCGATCCAGCGGCTGCCGCAGCAGTCCGGCCATGGCGGCGACGGTGTCGTGAACGATGAATCTCATGCCGTGGACGCTAGAGCCTCACGTCACGGGAGGCTCAACTCACAATTGCGGCTCCTGCGGCGGCTGATCCCCCGGCGACCGTCCGGGCGTCGGCTCGCCACTGCGCGGGGGCGACGGGGACGGCGACGGCTCCTGCGGGTAGGGCGTGGTGGGGATCGGCGGCGGGGTCGGCAGGAAGACCGTCGGCGGCAGCTGCCTGGGCATCGGATCGCTGCCGGACCTGCCCAGGAGCATCAGCAGCACGATCGTCACCAGGAGCAGCAGCAGCGCCAGGAGCACGGCCGTGGCGATCAGCACCCGCCGCCGCGTCTCGGTGAGCGGCCGGCGGCGCACCGGCGGCGCGAGCGCGGGAGCCCGGTCGGTCAGCCAGTAAGGGACGAAGTCGGGGCCGTGCGCGACGCCGATGAGCGTCCCGCCGACCATCACCGGCTCCAGGAACCGCTCGGCGCCCGGCCTGCCCGGCACGTACGCGACCGCGACCCAGGGCGCGTGCCCGGTGTTCATGTCGAGCACCGGCGGCGCGTCCTCGGTGACGGTCGCCCGCGTCCTCGCGCCCAGCCCGAGCCAGCTCCGCACGCCCGACCGGTCCCCCGCCGGCGCCGCCTCGCGCAGCGCGGTCACGAACCGCTCGCGGGCGGCCGCGTCGATCGCCGCCCCCCGGGTCAGTACGGCCAGCGAGACCGCACGCCCGTCGGCCGCCTGGCCGAGATAGACGAACCCCGCCGGGGCCGATTGCAGGCGGGCCTGCACCACGAACGGCCCCAGCCGTGGCGGATCACCGTACTGCAGCGGACTAGCCACATCTGCCATGAAAGCACAGACGTGGCGTCGTGCACGTTTGCGGCACGTTTGGTGGAATAGCGTCATGAGCGTCGCCGAAGAGCAGCCAGGCGGAACGGACGCGGCTCTGCTGCGTCAAACCCTCGACGAGGTACGGCGTGTCATCGTGGGGCAGGACCACATGGTGGAGAGATTGGTCGTCGCCCTGCTGGCGCGCGGCCACTGCCTGCTGGAGGGGGTGCCCGGTGTGGCCAAGACGCTGGCCGCCGCCACCTTGGCCACGGTCGTGGGCGGCACGTTCGCCCGCATCCAGTTCACCCCCGACCTGGTGCCCAGCGACATCGTCGGCACCCGTGTCTTCCATCCCTCCACCGAGAAGTTCGACGTCGAGCTGGGCCCGGTGTTCGTCAACTTCCTGCTCGCCGACGAGATCAACCGCGCCCCGGCCAAGGTGCAGTCGGCGCTCCTGGAGGTCATGGCCGAGCGTCAGGTCACGCTCGCGGGTGTCACCCACCCGCTGCCCAGGCCGTTCATCGTGCTGGCCACCCAGAACCCGATCGAGTCCGAGGGCGTCTACCCGCTGCCGGAGGTGCAGCGCGACCGGTTCCTGTTCCGGGTCCGGGTGCCCCATCCGAGCGCGCACGAGGAGCTGGAGATCCTGCACCGGATGAGCGTCACCCCGCCCACGCCCGCGCGGGTGCTCGACCCGCAGCAGCTGATGGCGCTGCAGGCGGCGGCCGAACAGGTCTCGGTGCACCAACTCGTCGCCGACTACGTGGTCCGCCTGGTCATGTCCACCCGCGCCCCCGCCGAGTACGGCCTGGCCGACCTGACCGACACGATCGAGATCGGCGTCAGCCCGCGCGCCACCCTGGGCCTGGTCGCGGCCGGGCGCGCGCTGGCCGTGCTGCGCGGCCGCGACTATCTGCTGCCCGACGACGTGCGCGACGTGGCCGTGGACGTGATGGCGCACCGCCTGATGCTCACCTTCGACGCGCTGGCCGACGGCGTCGATCCCGAGCAGGTCGTCAAGCAGATCCTGCACGCCGTGCCGCCGCCCCTCGTCGTCTGGAACCAGAACCGGTGAGCGACCTATGAATACCGCCGAGCAGGCACTGCGCCGGCTGGAGCTCACGGTGACCAGGCGGCTGGACGGCCTGCTGCACGGCGCGCACCAGGGCCTGCTGCCCGGCACCGGCAGCGAGGCCGGCGACAGCCGCGTCTACGTGCCCGGCGAGGACGACGTGCGCCGCATGGACTGGGCGGTCACCGCGCGCACGACCGTGCCGCACGTCCGCGACCTGATCGCCGACCGCGAGCTGGAGACGTGGGCGCTGGCCGACCTGTCGCCCAGCATGGACTTCGGCACCGCCGACACCGACAAGCGGGATCTGGTGGTGGCCGCGGTCGGCGCGATCGGCTTCCTGTCCAGCAGGATGGGCGACCGGTTCGGGGCGCTGGTGCTGCACGACGAGTTCCTGCACCGCATGCCGGCCCGCACCGGCAGGCCCGCGCTGTACGGGCTGCTGCACTCGCTGATGGACGCGCCGCGCGGCCAGGTGGTGCCCGACCCGCCCGACCTGGCCGAGGGCATCGACGTGCTGTCGGCCTCGCGCAGGCGGCGCGGCATGCGGGTGGTGGTGTCCGACTTCCTCGACGCGGAACCGAGCCTGGACCCGGAGGTGGAGCGCCCCTGGGAGCGGCCGATCAGGCGGCTGGCCGCCCGTCACCAGGTGCTGGCGGTGGAGGTGATCGACCCGCGCGAGCTGGAGTTGCCGGACGTGGGCCGCGTCGCGTTCGCCGACCCCGAGACCGGGAAAGTACGCGAAGTGCACCTTTCACCCAAAATCCGCCACGCGTACGCCGAGGCCGCCGCCCTGCAGCGGGACGGCACCCGGATCGCCCTCCGCCGTGCCGGCGTGGCCCACCTCGTGCTCCGCACGGACCGGGACTGGGTGTTCGACATCGCGCAGTTCGTCATGCGCCAGCGGCGCACCCGCCACCTGGCACACCGGAAGGTGACCTCTTGACTTTTCTGTCGCCTGGCTGGCTCTGGCTGTTCGCCCTGATGGCGTTGCTCCTGGCCGGATATGTCGCGGCGCAGTTCGCGCGGCGCCGCTACACCGTGCGCTTCACCAACCTGGCCCTGCTCAACCTCGTCGCGCCGGCCGGCCCCGGCTGGCGGCGGCACGTGCCGCCGGTCCTGTTCCTGCTCATGATGTCACTGCTGGTCGTCGGCGCCGCCAGACCCGCCGACGAGGTACGCGTGCCGCGCGACCGGGCCACCATCATGATCGCCCTCGACGTGTCGCTGTCCATGGACGCGGCCGACGTCGAGCCCGACCGGATCAGCGCCGCCAAGGCCGCGGCCCAGGCGTTCGTCGAGGAGCTGCCGGACCGGTTCAACGTCGGCGTCGTCTCCTTCGCCCGCTCCGCCAACGTGGTCGTCTCCCCCACCACCGACCACCAGGCCGTGGCGACCGCGATCGGCAACCTGACCACCCGGCCCGGCACCGCGATCGGCGAGGCGGTCTTCAACTCGCTCGACTCGGTGCGCTCCTTCGACCAGGACGCCGCCACCGACCCGCCGCCGGCCGCCATCGTGCTGCTGTCCGACGGCGACAACACCTCCGGCCGCTCGGTCAAGGAGGCCACCGACGCGGCCCAGCAGGCGAGCGTGCCGGTCAACACGATCGCGTACGGCACCCAGGAGGGGACGGTCTCCATCGACGGCCGGCCGGTGAACGTACCGGTCAACAAGCAGACCCTGCAGGCCCTGTCCGACGGCACCAGCGGCCGCGCCTACAGCGCCGAGTCGGGCAGCGAGCTGCGCGACGTCTACGAGCAGATCGGCACCTCGCTCGGGTTCAAGCTGGTCAACCAGGAGATCACCCAGCAGTTCATCGTGGCCGCGATCATCCTGGGCCTGCTGGTCGCGGGCGCCGCGGTCCTGTTCGGTACGCGTATCCCGTAACGTTTTCCCACGTGGCCCATTACTTCTCCGAGGACCCGGCGACCGCGAGCCGCCCCGGCTCGGTCGACCTGGTCCTGCCCGACCTGCACCTGCGGCTGGAGACCGACAGGGGCGTGTTCTCGCCCGAGCGGGTCGATCTCGGCACCCGGGTGCTGCTGGAGACGGTGCCGCCGCCGCCCCAGCACGGCGACCTGCTCGACCTGGGCTGCGGTTACGGCCCGATCGCGCTGACCATGGCGACGCGGGCCCCCGAGGCGACCGTCTGGGCCGTGGACGTCAACCGCCGCAGCGTGGAGCTGACTGAGCGCAACGCACGGGCCGCCCGCCTTTACAAAGTACGGTCGGTGCATGTGGATGAGATGCCCCCCGACGTCACGTTCAAGGCCATCTGGTCCAACCCCGCCATCCGCATCGGCAAGGCGGCCCTGCACGACATGCTCACCAGGTGGCTGTCGCGGCTGACACCCGACGGCGTCGCCCACCTGGTCGTCCAGAAACATCTCGGCTCCGACTCCCTGCAGCGCTGGCTCGGCGAGCAGGGCTGGCAGGCCTCCCGCGAGGCCTCCCGGGCCGCCTACCGAATCCTGAAGGTGCACCGATGAGAAGGCAACTGCGCCCCACCGACGTCAAGCGGCTCAACCGCACCTGGCGCAGGAACACCGGGAACAGGCTCGCGCTGATCCTGGAGTCGGTCACCGGCCCGTTCAACGTCGGCTCGATCTTCCGCAGCGCCGCCGCGTTCGGCGTCGACACGATCTGGCTGGCCGGCAACGCCACCCCGCCGACCAACCCGAAGGCGGGCAAGACCGCGCTCGGCACCGAGCGCCTGGTCACCTGGCACGACGCGGTGCCCGCCACCGAGGCCGTCAAGGCCGCCAGGGACGACGGCTACACCGTGCTGGCCATCGAGCTCACCGGCGACGCCGTCCCGCTGCACCGCGCGGACCTGGCCCGCGACGTGTGCCTGGTGGTCGGCAGCGAGGACCACGGCTGCTCCCCCGCCCTGCTGGACGCCTCCGACGGCGTCTGCTATATCCCACAGGTCGGGCGGGTCGGCTCGTTCAACGTCTCGGTGGCGGCGGCCATCGCGCTCGCCGAGGCCCGCCGTCAGGAATGGCAGAATCTCCCTGATTCGTAACCTCATTGTTCACCCGCGAAAGGCATACTGCAGACCGTGCTCAGCCGTCGATTCTCCTTTCTCGACCACCCGGGCCCGCTCGCCTTCGCCCACCGCGGCGGCGCCGCCGAAGGCGCCGAGAACTCGGCGGCGGCGTTCGAGCGGGCCGTGCGACTCGGCTACACCCACCTGGAGACCGACGCGCACGCCACCGCCGACGGGGTGCTGCTCGCCTTCCACGACCACACCCTGGACCGGGTGACCGATCGCCGCGGCCGCATCTCCGAGCTGCCCTACAGCGCGGTCAAGCGGGCCCGCATCGGCGGCACGCACGAGATCCCGCTGCTGGAGGACCTGCTCGGCACCTGGCCGGACATCCGCTTCAACATCGATGTCAAGGAGGCCGCCGCCATCGCGCCGCTGGCCGAGGCGGTCAGGCGCACCGACTCCTACGACCGGATCTGCCTGACCTCCTTCTCCGACGAGCGCCTGGTGCTGGCCAGGGCGGCGCTCGGCCGCGAGGTCTGCTCGGCGCTCGGCCCGCGCGGCGTCGCCACCCTGCGCGCCGCCGCCACCACCTCCGGCTACGGCCGCCTGCTGGCCCGCCTGTCCCGGGCGGGCATCCCGTGCGCCCAGGTCCCGATGGGCTTCCGCGGGCTGCGCGTGACCACCCGGCGCCTGGTCCGCACGGCGCACGCCGTCGGCATGCAGGTGCACGTCTGGACGATCAACGACGCCGCGCAGATGGAGCAGCTGCTCGATCTGGGCGTCGACGGCATCATGACCGACAACATCACCGGGCTGCGCGACGTGCTCGAGCGGCGCGACCAGTGGCATCCCGGCCGCATGGCCGCTTAGGAGCGACTCGACACATGCCCACCACCGCACCCCCCGCGGACCCCACCGCCGAATCCCCCGCGGCACGCAGGCGCGAGCAGCGTGGCTGGTATCTCTACGACTGGGCCAACTCCGCCTTCTACACCACCATCATCTCGGTCTTCCTCGGCCCGTACCTGATCCCGGTCGCCAAGACCGCGGCCTGCGCCAAGGACTTCCCGCAGATCGCGTCCGCGACCTGTGTGGCGGGCTTCGACGAGCTGGCCGTACAGAATCCCGGGCTCGGCTACGTCGACGTGCTCGGCATGGACATCAGGCCGGCCGCGTTCTTCGGGCTGATCACGACCGTGGCGGTGCTGGGGCAGATCCTCATCCTGCCGATCGTGGGCGCGCTGGCCGACCACATCGGCCGCAAGCGGGAGATGCTCGGCGTCTTCGCCTACGCGGGCGCGCTGGCGGCGATGGGCCTCTACTTCGTCGAGGGCGACCGCTACCTGCTCGGCGGGGTCCTGTTCGTCCTGGCCAACCTGGCCTACGGCGCCTCGATCGTGGTCTACGACTCGTTCCTGCCGCAGATCTCCACGCCGCAGGAGCGCGACCACGTCTCCTCGCGGGGCTGGGCCATCGGCTATCTGGGCGGCGGCCTGCTGCTGGCCCTCAACCTGGCGCTCTACCTCAACCACGAGGGTCTCGGCCTGACCGAGGGCGAGTCGGTGCGGATCAGCATGATGTCGGCGGGGCTGTGGTGGGCCACGTTCACGATCGTCCCGCTGCTGAGGCTGCGCAACCGGCCGGTCCCGGCGCACGAGCACACCACGCGGGCCGCGGTCGGCGGCAGCTTCCGCCAGCTCGGCCGCACGCTCAAGGGGCTGCGCCAGTATCCGCTGACGCTGCTGTTCCTGGTGGCCTACCTGGTCTACAACGACGGCATCCAGACCGTCATCGGCAACAGCGCGGCCTTCGCCTCGGAGGCGCTCAAGCTGGACCGGACGGTGCAGATCAGCGCGATCCTGATGGTGCAGTTCGTCGCCTTCTTCGGCGCGCTGCTGCTGGGCACGCTGGCCCGCCGGTTCGGCACCAAGCGCACGGTGCTGGCCAGCCTGGTGCTGTGGACGGTCATCGTGGTGATGGCGCTGTTCGTGCGCGAGGGCGACGCGCTGCAGTTCTATCTGATGGCCTTCGCCATCGCGATCGTGCTGGGCGGCAGCCAGGCGCTGTCGCGCTCGCTGTTCTCCCAGGTGATCCCGAAGGGCAAGGAGGCGGAGTACTTCAGCCTCCTGCAGATCAGCGACAAGGGCTCGGCCTTCATCGGCGCGCTCACCGTGACGATCGCGCTGCAGCTCACCAACAGCTATCGCATCGCGATTCTGTCGATGATCGTGTTCTTCGTGCTGGGCTTCGTCCTGCTGGCCCTGGTCAACCTGCCGAAGGCCATCCGCGCCGCGGGCAACGAGGTCCCCGAGGGGATCTGAGGCCGGGATCTCGACGCCTCAAGAGCCCCCGCCGTCCAACTGCTAGCCGGTAGCGCGATTGGATCACGCCGTGGATGGGAATCCCATCACGGTACCAAGCGTTACACACCGTGGGAGACAGACCCCCCACGCATGGGGGCCCTGTAGGAGGCATTTAAACATGGGCGAGCGCGCGCTTCGTGGCACCCGGCTCGGGGCAACCAGCTACGAGAACGACCGTAACACGGATCTGGCCCCCCGCCAGGAGGTGTCCTACACCTGCCCAAAGGGTCATCACTTCGACGTTCCGCTTGCCGCCGAGGCCGAGATCCCCGCTACCTGGGAGTGCCGCATGTGCGGCGCGACCGCGCTGCGGGTGGACGGCGAGCAGCCGGAGTCGAAGAAGACGAAGCCCCCGCGGACACACTGGGACATGCTTCTAGAGCGGAGGTCCATCGAGGACCTGGAAGAGGTGCTCAACGAGAGGCTGGCGGTCCTGAGGGCCCAGCGTCGCAAGAGCGCCTGACGACATCTCACGGTGAAAACCCCCGGGCCCATGGCCCGGGGGTTTCTCTCTGCCGTGACCACGTGCCGGTCGCCGGATGGGCGTCTCGGGTGAGGCGCGTGGGCGGCCCAGGTGGGACCGTTCGCTCAGCGTGCGGCCGGGGCCCGGCCGAAGAGCCGCCCGGCCAGGTCGACGCCCACGATCGCGCCGCCGTCGTCGCGGGTGAAGAAGCCGCGCTGCCCCTTCAGACCACCCTCGGTGATGATGTACTCCTCGCCGTCGCCGGCCAGGAAGCCCATGGTGGCCGGCGCGTGGTCCGGAGGCATCTCGGCCTCCGAGGCCTGGCGGATCTCCGGCTTGATCCCTACCTCCAGGGTGAGCCGGTGGCCGTCGGTAACGACGTCGAGGTTCATGGCGTCGATCTCGTAGCGGCCGGCGACCTCCCGCGCTCGCGCCTCGTCGTACGGGATCGGCTCGGGGTCCCGCTCGGCCACGCCCAGGTAGTGCTCCAGCGCCCAGCGGACGACGGCCTGGTTGAAGGGATAGCCGTTCGGGCCGGCGTTGGCCAGGGAGACGACGGCAAAGTCGTGTTCGGGCACGATGAGCAGTTCGGCGAACTGCCCGTTGCCCGATCCGCCGTGCCCGATGGTGCGGACGCCGTCCACCTCGCGCAGGAACCAGCAGATCCCGAAGGCGTCGCCGAGCGTGCTGGCCCGCAGCTCGACCGTCGGCTCCCGCATGCGCCGCAGCGCCCCGCCCGGCAGCGTCTCGTCCCCGGCGCCGAGGTGGAACCCGGCCCAGCGCAGCAGGTCGCTCACCGAGGACGCCAGGCCCCCGCCGGGGTTGTTGGCGCGCGAGCCGGCCCGCCACGACGTCCACGGCCGGGCGGACCGCGGTTCCCCGTCCTCGCCCGGGTTGTGGCCCACGGCGAACCTCCGGACCATCACCTCGTCCGGCTCGAAGAAGGTGTTCGACAGCCCGGCCGGCTCCAGGACCAGCGCGGCCACGGCCTTCTCGAAGGTCAGGCCGGTGACCTTCTCGATGACCCGCCCGGCCAGGTTGTAGCCGGCCTGGCTGTAGGAGGCCCGCGCCCCGGGCGGCGCGATCAGGCTGAGCCCGGCCATCCTCGCCACGAACCCCGGCAGGGAGTCGTCCTCCTCCCCGGTGTCGATCAGGTTCCAGTCGAGGCCGGCGGTGTGGTTGAGCAGGTTCAGCACAGTGATCCGCGCCGCGGCCCCCTCGTCGGCGAGCGTGAGCTCGGGAACGTACCGGCGCACCGGCGCGTCCAGATCCACCTTCCCCTCCGCGGCCAGGCGCATCAACGCGGTCGCCGTGAAGGTCTTGGTCACCGAGGCCAGGTGGAACAGCGTCCGCTCATCGACCGGCAGTGGAGTGTCCAGGCTCGTCACACCGTGGGACGCGTAGGTCTCCCGGCCGCCGGTCAGCACCCCGGCGGACACCCCCGGCACGCCGAACTCCCCGGCCGCCGCCGCCACGAAATCGGACAGCTTCTCCTGCGACATGAATGCCCGCCCTCCGCCACTTGAACTATGTACAAGTGGAGGCTACGCAGGTCTTGAACAATGTGCAAGTAGCCGCTTGAACTTTGATCAAGCAGGGCGGTCAGGCGTCGCGGTCCTCGCGGATGACCTCGCCGTGCACGACCCGGCCCTGCGGCGACTCCGCTCGCGCCGCGCCCGCGGGCGCCGCACCGGGCGCCGGGAAGAGGTTCGCGTACGGCGAGGCCGCCGCCATCCTCTTGACCCGCCGGTCGAAGAACCACATGCCGAGCCGCCGCATCGCCGGCCGGGTGAACGGCATGATGCACAGCAGACCCAGCACGTCACTGAAGAACCCGGGCGTCAGCAGCAGCACGCCGCCCACCAGGATCAGCCCGCCGTCGGCCAGCTCGCGGTCGGGCATCCGGCCCGCCTGCAGCGAGCTCTGCAGGTTGTTCCAGGCCCTGCGCCCCTCGCGGCGGACCAGCCAGGTGCCCAGCAGGCTGATGATGACCAGCAGGCCCACGGTCGGCCAGCCGCCGATCACCGTGCCCACCTGAATGAGCAGCCAGATCTCCAGCACGGGGATCAGCAGGAAGGCCAGGAAAAGCAGGAGCCGCATCGTCGCCTCGCTTCAGCATTCGTCTACATCAAGGACAACGCCCGGTGCGGCCGATGCGTTCCGGGGGACCGGGATCAGACCCGCCGTCTGCGCAGCCTGGCCGGCAGGCCGGTGATCCCCCACTGGGTAACGCGCCAGAACGCCTCGGCCATGACCCGGCCGCTCATCTTGCTGGTGCCCACGGTGCGCTCCACGAACGTGATCGGCACCTCGGCCACCCGCAGCCCGTGCCGGGCCGTACGCAGGGTGAGGTCGACCTGGAAGCAGTAGCCCTGCGACTCCACGTCGGCCAGGCCGACCTTCTCCAGGGTGGCCGCCGGGTAGGCGCGGAAGCCCGCCGTCGCGTCGCGGACCGGCAGGCCGAGCATGATCCGCGTGTAGAGGTTGGCGCCCCTGGACAGGAACTCCCGCGAGGCCGGCCAGTTGGTCACCCGGCCGCCGGGGACGTAGCGCGAGCCGATCGCCAGGTCGGCGCCGTCGACCAGGGCCGCGAGCAGCTTGTGCAGCTCCTCGGGCTGGTGCGAGCCGTCGGCGTCCATCTCCACCAGCACGTCGAAGCCCTCCGACAGGCCCCAGCGGAATCCGGCGATGTAGGCGGCGCCCAGCCCCTGCTTGGCGGGCCGGTGCAGGACGTGGACGTGATCGTCGCCGGCGGCGAGCGCATCGGCGATCTCGCCGGTGCCGTCGGGGCTGCTGTCATCGGCCACCAGCAGGTGCGCCTCCGGCAGCGCGGCCCGCAACCGCTCGGCGATCTTCGGCAGGTTGTCGCGCTCGTTGTAGGTCGGGACGACGACCAGCACCCGCCCAAGAGTCTCCATCGTCACTCATTCCCCATCCGGTCGTGCCGCCGCCTGCGCCATACGGCCGCGAAGGCCGCCACCGCTCCCAACCCGATCAATGCCCACTCGGGTGCCGCTCCGACCTTGGTGGCGACCGTCATTTCGGTCCGCACCGGCACCTTCACCACGGTCATGTCGGCGACCAGCTCGCGAGTCTGCCAGGAGACTTTACCGTCAGGGGTGACAAACGCGGATATACCGGTGGTTGCGGCGGTGACGAAGGCCCTGTTGTGCTCGACCGCCCGCAGCTTTGACATGGCGAGTTGCTGCGCGGGCAGATTGGTCAGCGCGTAGGAGGCGTTGTTGGTCTGCACCACCATCGGCGTGGCACCGGTCCGCACGGTCTCGCGCACGGTGTCGTCGTAGGCGACCTCGTAGCAGTTGACCGCGCCGATGGTGACCGGCCCCAGCTTCAGGTCGCCCGGCCCCACGCCGGGGACCGACTGCCTGCCGACCATCGCGGCCCGGTCGTACAGGGCCATCACGAGGTCCTTGAACGGGGTGTACTCGCCGAAGGGGACCAGCCGCTGCTTGTCGTAGTAGGCGCCCGGTCCGGTGGCCGGGTCCCACACCAGGCTGCGGGTGGCCCGGTGTTCCTCGCCGACCGCCACCACGGCGCCGACCAGCGTGGGCACGCCGACGTCCTTCACCGCCTCGTCGATCGTCCGGTAGGCGGAGGTGTCGCGGTAGGGGTCGATGTCGGTGGAGTTCTCCGGCAGGACCACCACGTCGGGCTTGGGCAGCTCGCCGGCCCGCACGGCCCGCGCCAGCCGCTTGGTCTCCTCGGCGTGGTTCTTCAGCACGACGGCGGGCTCGTCGCCGAGGAAGTACATGCCCCGGCCGGGCACGTTGCCCTGGACGATGCCCACGTTGACGGTGCGCCCCTCGTCGGTGTGCCGCGGCACGGCCAGGCCGAGCAGCGGCACGGCCAGGGCGAGCGCCAGCGGGATCGCCTGCCGCAGGCCCGCGGCGGGCCGCAGGAGCGCGTAGGCGAGCAGGGCCCCGCACAGGGCCACGGCGAACGACACCAGCGGCGCGCCGCCCAGCGCGGCGTAGGGGGTGAACACCGACTCGCCCTGGCTGAAGGCGATCCGCGCCCAGGGGAAGCCGCCGATCGGCACCAGGCCGCGGATCCACTCCATGGCCACCCAGAGCGCGGCGAAGTAGACCGGCCACAGCCGCAGCCTGAACACCAGCGAGACCGGCACCGCCAAGGCGGCGTAGAACAGGCTCTCGACGCCCACCAGCATCAGCCAGACGTCGTCGCCGATCGGCCGCACCCAGGACAACGCCGGCAGCAGGAACACCACGGCGCCCACGTAAGCCACCCAGGCCGCCCGTCTGGGCCTGGCGCCGTAGAGCGACGCCACGACCAGCCCCAGCCCCAGCGGGGCGCACAGCCACCAGTCCAGCGGCGGGAAGGACAGGAAGAGCAGCGCGCCCCCGGCGACGGCGGCGGCCACCCGGCCGGACAGGATCCACCTCGACTCGGGAGCGGGCGCGCGGCGACGCGGCTCGGCGGCAACCGAACCGGGCGCGAGGGTGGGCGATGTGCCCGTCTTTTCCTGCACCACTCAGGTTCTCCTCGCGACTCGCACGCCTTCTCAGCGAAAACGCTACCGCCCCGGGGCCGCGCTCAGGTCACGGCACGACGAAGGGATCCGGCCGTCATCGGCCGTCATCGGGCGGTGTCGTACCGGATCGGGCTCCGGCGAGCGGCGCGCGGCGCGACGCCGGGCGCGAGGAGCGGCAGGGTGATCCCGTCGCTGACGAGACCACCCGGCGCGCTGACATCCCGCGCACGAGAGCGGGAAGAGGGCCCGAGAACCCTTCGGACCGGATCCGTCTCGTCGGCGGCGAGCGCGAAATTCCGTTGTCTACTGGGCTCCCGGGCCCGTCCCGGGTCCAACCCCCCGCCCGGCTGGGGTGCCCCGACTCGACGGACCGACGGCCCTGCACCTGGCTGTGTGGACGGAGCTCGCTCCGTCACGGGCGCAGGATCCGACGATGTCAGAGACGGCCAACCGGCCAAGTCCCGTGCTGGACTGGGCAGCAAACTACCGACTCCACCTCAGATGTCAACCGTGTCCCGATCAGCGAGAACATCAAGTTTTCGCAGGTGGGAGCGTCTGGGCCAGCACCACTAAAGCACGTTAATCACCATTTGCAGGCCCGTTCGAGCGGCTTGGCAAGCCGCTCAACGCCTGCGACAGGGGCCGTTCGTGGACGACTCCGAGCCGTTGCGTGGCACGGGTGAGAGCGACGTAGAGGTCGCTCGGCCCGCGCGGCGACTGCCCCGCGATGAGGTCGGGCTCGGCGACGATCACCGAGTCGAACTCCAGCCCCTTGGCGTCGGCCACCGCGAGCACGGCCACCGGGGCGTCGAGAGCCGCCGCGCCGTGCGCCCGGCCCGCCCCCGGCGCGATCACCACCGCGCCGTCGACCGCGCCGAGGACCACCTCGCCCAGCTCGGCGAGCATCGCGTCGGGCACCACCACGGCCACCTTGCCGCCCTCCCCGACCTCCGCCTTGACCAGCTCCGGCAACGCCGCCAGCGGCGCCGACCAGGGCTCGACACCGCCTTCGCGGACCGAGGTCGGCGGCTCCAGCTCCGGATCGATGGTGGCGAGCACCCGGGAGGCCAGCGCCATCAACTCCACCGGCGTGCGGTAGTTGACGCTCAGCCGTTCCTGCCGCCAGCGCCCGGCCACGTACGGGTCGAGCACGTCGGCCCAGGAGCGGGCCCCGGCGGTCGAACCGGTCTGCGCGATGTCGCCGACGATCGTCATCGAACGGGTGGGGATGCGGCGCATGATCGAACGCCAGGCCATCGGCGACAGCTCCTGCGCCTCGTCCACGATCACGTGCCCGTAGGCCCAGTTGCGGTCGGCCGCCGCGCGCTCGGCGGTGGTCAGATAGGGGCCGTCACCGCGGTGCCGCTCGGCGAGGCGCTCGGCCTCCATGACGTCCGACAGGCCCGTCAGCTCCAGGACCTCGCGGGCGTAGGAGAGCTCGGCCTCGCGCTCGTGCTCCTCGGCCTCCCGGGCCGCGGCGAGCTCCTCCTCGGCCTGCATCGCGCTGGCGCGCAGCACCTGCTCGTCGATCTCGCCCAACAGCTCGGCCGCCTCGTCGAGCAGCGGCACGTCGGACTCGGTCCACTCGGCGGCCCCGTCGCGCCGCAGCAGCTCCCGCTCCCGCGGGGACAGCGCCGAGGCGGCGTGGTCGAGCCGCTCCGCGGAGCCGTACAGGCTCAGCAGCAGGCGCTGCGGGGTGAGATAGGGCCACAGCCGGTTGAGCGCGGCTCGGACGACCGGCTCGGTCCGCAGCTCCTCGCGCAGATCGGCGAGCTCGTCGTCGTCGATCAGCCCCTTGCCGAGCTTTCTGGCCACCTGCCTGGCCAGGGCGTTGAGCAGGGACCTGACGAAGGTGGCGCGCGCCTGGTTGTGCGGGCGGCGGGACCGGGTGGCCTTGCCGCGCGCCGACTCCAGCATGTTGCGGTCGATGGTGAGGGTGTAGCGGCCCAGGTTCAGCTCGACGGGCTTGCGGGGCACCCGCTGCCGCTCGCGCACGGCCTTGGCGAGCACCTCGGCCATGCGCAGGTCGCCCTTGAGCGCGGCCACCTCGGACCGTTCCCTGGCGCCGGCGACCAGGCCGGGGTAGAGCTCGCCGACGGTGGACAACAGCACGTCCGTCTCGCCGAGCGAGGGCAGCACCTGCTCGATGTAGCGCAGGAAGGTGAGGTTCGGGCCGAGGATGAGCACGCCGCGGCGCTCCAGGCGCTCCCGGTGCGTGTAGAGCAGGTAGGCGGCGCGATGCAGGGCGACGACGGTCTTGCCGGTGCCGGGGCCGCCCTGGACGACGAGCACGCCGTTGAGGTCGGACCTGATGACGCGGTCCTGCTCGGACTGGATGGTGGCGACGATGTCGCGCATCCGGCCGGTGCGCCGCTCGTCCAGCGCGGCCAGCAGCGCGGCCTCACCGTTGAGCGTGGCGCGGTCGTCGTCGGTGAGCGCGTCGAAGTCGAGCAGGTCGTCCTCGACGGCCTTGACCACACGTCCCTTGGTCTGCAGGTGGCGGCGCCTGGTCACGCCCATCGGCGCGGACGGGGTGGCGCGGTAGAACGGCTGCGCGATCGGCGCCCGCCAGTCGATGAGCAGCCGCTCCTGCTCGTCGTCGCTCAGACCGAGCTTGCCGATGTAGAGCCGGCCCTCGTCGACGTGGTCCAGCCGGCCGAAGGCCAGCCCGCGCTCCACCGCCCACAACCTGGCCAGCCTGGTGGCGTACATCTCGGCGAAGGTGTCACGCTCCGACCTGTTCTGCATCGTCCCGACGGCGCCGGCCGCCAGCACGTCCTTGAGTTGCCCCTGGGTGCGCTCACGCAGCACGTCGAGACGGTCATAGAGGCGGGTGACGTACGCCTGCTCCTTGGCGAGCTCTGTTTGACGCGTTGCCGCCAGACCATTAATGTGGGTAATGGGACACTCCGGGCTATTCTGCTTGTTGTTACGACAAACGATGACATTAGCATGCCCGTCGAGGGACGCCCACTCTTTCGCGTGATCCCCCCTTCCGCCGGTGATCACGGCTCGGTTTCGACTCTTGACCGAACCCCCTCGCACTCCTTACGTTCCTTTTCGTTAGGAAAGTTTCCTAACGTTGCGAAGGGGTGACAGTGAGCGCTCCCGTACCGGGCACTCCCAGTCTGCTACGCGCCATCAATGATCGCGCCGCTCTGCGCGTGCTTCTGGAGCGCGGCCCGCTGACCCGCCCCGAGATCGGCACGCTGACCGGCCTGTCCAAGCCGACGGCCTCCCAGCTCCTGTTCCGGCTGCAGGAGGCGGGCCTGGTGGTCCTGGACGGCGTCCGGCACGGGCTGCCGGGCCGCACGGCCGAGCTCTACCGCATCAACCCCGCGGCGGCGTACGCGGCGGCGCTCGACGTCACCGCCACCCGCGTCGAGGCCAGGGTGGCCGACCTGTCCGGCGCCGTCGTCGGCGAGCACACCCTCGTCACCGGGCCGCGCCCGCGCGGCACCCTGATCGACCGGTTGCGCGCGGCGCTGGCCGGCGCGAACCCGCCCGCGCCGCCGCGCCGCGTGGTGATCGGCGTCCAGGCGGCGCTCGACCCCGCCACCGGCAGGCTCGGGTACGCCACCGCGCGGGACATGCCGGGATGGCACATCGACGACCTGGAGCCGGCCCTCACCGAAGGGCTGGGCGTGCCGGTCTCGGTGGAGAACAACGTCAACCTGGTGGCCCTGGCCGAGCAGGCGCACGGCTCGGCACGCGGCACGCCCGACTTCGTGCTGCTGTGGGCCGACGAGGGCATCGGCGCGGCCATCGTGCTCGGCGGCCGGCTGCATCGCGGCGCCACCGGCGGCGCGGGCGAGGTCGGTTACATGCCCGCGCCGGGCGCGCCCACGGCCCGCGAGACCGGTCAGTACGCCGACCACGGCTACCAGGCGCTCACCGGCGGCGCGGCCGTGCTGCGCGTGCTGCGCTCCCACGGCGTGCCGGGCGCCGACCTCCGCCAGGCCGTCTCCCACGCGGCGGCCGCAGCCGCGGGCCCCGCGACGGTCAGCCCCACAACGGTCGGACCCGCGATGGTCGGCCCGGCGACGGTCGGACCCGCGACGGTGGGGGCCGAGGTGGCCGTGGTGGCGTTGCGGGAGGTCGCGGCGCGGCTGGCGGTGGGGCTGGCCGCGATCACGTCCGTGGTGGATCCGGGGCTGATCGTGCTGACCGGCGGGGTCGTCCTGGCTGGTGGGGAGACGTTGCGCGGGCTGATCGAGGAGGAGCTGCACGCGCTGACGATCGCCCGCCCTCGGGTGCGGTTGTCGGCGGTGCGGGGGAACCCGGTGCTGGCCGGGGCGCTCGACCTCGCCCTGGCGACCGTCCAGGACGAGATCTTCGACTCCACGGGGCCCAGACGGTGAGCCTCCCGGGAGCGCGACCATGACAGGAGTGAACGGTTGAGACTGGCTGTGGTCGGGGGCGGTTCGACGTACACGCCCGAGTTGATCGACGGTTTCGCGCGGCTCAGCGATGAGCTGCCCGTCACGGAGATCGCCCTCATAGATCCTGATAAATCGAGACTCGACGCGGTGGCGGGGATGGCGCGGCGGATGCTCGCGCACGCCGGGCATCCGGCCCGGATCGTGGCCACCTCCTCCGTCGAGGAGGGGGTCGCGGGAGCGCGGGCCGTGCTGTTCCAGCTCCGGGTCGGCGGCCAGGCCGCTCGCGACGTGGACGAGACGCTGCCGCTGCGCTGCGGCTGCGTGGGACAGGAGACGACGGGCGCGGGCGGCCTGGCCAAGGCGCTGCGGACGGTCCCGGTGGTGCTGGAGATCGCCGACGTGGTGCGGCGCGAGGCCCCCGGCGCCTGGATCGTCGACTTCACCAACCCGGTCGGCATCGTGACCAGGGCGCTGCTGGACGCGGGGCACCGGGCGATCGGGCTGTGCAACGTGGCCATCGGCCTCCAGCGGCGCTTCGCCGCCACGCTGGGGGTCGAGCCCGCGCGGGTGTCGCTCGGCCACGTCGGGCTCAACCACCTGTCCTGGGAGCGGGCGGTGTTCCTGGACGGGCGGGACGTGCTGCCGTCGCTGCTGGCCGGCCACGCCGAGGAGATCGCGGCCGACGTGGGCCTGCGCGCCGGGCTGCTGCGCAGGCTCGGCTCGGTGCCGTCCTACTACCTGCGGTACTTCTACGCCCACGACGAGGTGGTGGCCGAGCAGCGCGCCAAGCCGTCGCGCGCGGCGGAGGTGGCGGCGATGGAGAGGCGGCTGCTGGCGATGTACGCCGACCCGGCGGTGGTGACCAAGCCGGAGCTGCTGTCGGAGCGGGGTGGCGCCTTCTACTCCGAGGCCGCGGTCGCACTGATCGCCTCCCTGCTGGGCGATCGGGGTGACACCCAGGTGGTGAACGTGCGCAACGGCGGCACGCTGCCGTTCCTGGACCCGGAGGCGGTGATCGAGGTGCCGGCGACGGTCAGCGCGTCGGGGGCCGCGCCGCTGCCGGTGACGCCGGTGGAGCCGCTGTACGCGGGACTGATCGCGCATGTGTCGGCGTACGAGACTCTCGCGCTGCGCGCGGCCCTGCACGGCGGGGCGGACCGCGTGCGGGACGCTCTGCTGGCGCACCCGCTGGTCGGCCAGGACGCGGTCGCGCAGGAGCTGACCGGCCTGCTGCTGGAGGCCAACCGCGGCCACCTGCCGTGGGCGGTGGGTTAGTGGCGGGCTCGCGGGACGCGGCCTTGGGCGCCGGGTTAGCGGCGGGCTCGCGGGACGCTGTCGCGGGCGGTGGGCCGGTGGCGGCTCGCCGGCTGCTGCTGGCGGTGGACGGCGGCAACAGCAAGACCGACGTGGCGGTGGTGACCGAGGACGGCGAGGTGCTGGCGACCGGCCGCGCGGGCCCGTTCCTCCCGCAGAGCGCGGGCGTGGCGGCGGCGGTCGACGTGGTGGAGCAGGCGCTGGCCGCCGCGCGGGCGGACGGTGGGCCGGAGGGGGCGCTGTCGTCGGCGTGGCCGGGTGGGGTGGGGTTCGACCATGTGGCCGCGTTTCTGGCGGGGGCGGATCTGCCGGTGGAGGAGGAGGCGCTGGCGCGGGAGTTCGCCGCGAGGGGGTTCGGCGCCGACGTCGTGGTCCGTAACGACGCCTTCGCGTTGCTGCGCGCGGGCGTGTCGGGTTCGTGGGGTGTCGCGGTGGTGTGCGGGGCGGGGATCAACGCGGTGGGCGCCTCCCCCACCGGGCAGGTCGCCCGCTTCCCCGCGCTCGGGCGGCTCAGCGGCGACTGGGGCGGCGGCGAGGGCCTCGGCCAGGAGGCGCTGTGGCACGCGGTCCGCGCCGAGGACGGCCGTGGCCGGGCGACCGCCCTGGCCGAGCTGGTGACGACCCACTTCGCCGCCGCCACGGTCGAGCAGGTCGTCCTGGCGATGCACTTCGGCGAGCTGGACGTGAACCGGCTGCACGAGCTCGCCCCCGGGGTCTTCGCCGCCGCCGAGGCGGGTGACGAGGTGGCGGGCGCGCTGGTGGACCGGCTTGCGGACGAGGTGGTGGTGCTCGCGGAGGTGTGCCTGCGCCGCCTGTCGTTGCTGGACACGCCCGCGCAGGTGGTGCTGGGCGGCGGGATACTCACCGCCGGGCATCGGCGGCTGACGGGCCGTCTGGAGGCCGCGTTCGCGTCCAGGGCGCCGAAGGCGGAGCTGGTGCCGGCGCGGCTCGCGCCCATCGCCGGGGCCGCGCTCAGCGGCCTGGACCACCTGGGCGCCACGCAGGCCGCCAAGGCGCGGCTCCGCGCCCACTACGCCACCGGGGGCTCCCGGTGAATGGGCGATTGTGCGGCGCGAGTGCCCTGACCGGCGTCATCCTGCGGTCATGGACGGGTTTCTGGACACCAGCACCGCGGGAGTGACCGAGTTGCGCGTGCACGGCGTTTCCGGCACGCCGCCGAACTCGATGCTCAACCACCCTCATCCCCACCCGGTGGCCGGCGACCGGACCACCGGGTTCTACCGGCGCTGGTGGCCGTCCGGCAGGCCCGCCGGGCGGGACGCGGACGTGCCGGGCGTGCGGCATCGGGAGGCGTACGCGTGGGGCGGGCTCACCTCCGGCGGGCGGACCATCGCGCTGTGGCTGCTCCTGCTGCCGTTCTCGATGGCGAACCTGGCGTACTTCATGCTGCCGCGACCGGACGGCGGGCGGCGGCTGCGCCATACCGTCGAGGCGGCGCAGCGGCTGTTCGCGCTGCTGCTCACCGGGACGCTCGTCGGCGCCCTGGTCCGGGCGAGCGTCGATCTCGTCGGCTGGCAGTGCACGGCGGCCGGGCGGGCCTGCGCGCGGGAGGGCGCGCCGGTGTGGGTGCACTGGATGAGCCAGTTGTGGGGGACGGAGGAGTCCCGGCGGCTGGCCGTCACCGCGCTGGTGCCGCTCGCGGTCGTCGGGGTGCTGTGGGCGATCGCGCGGCGTACGTGGCGGCGGGACGAGCGCACGGTGCTGCCTCCCGACGGGTTCGGCCATCCGGGGGTGCTGCTGGCCCGGCGGCGGCTGTGGCACGGTGGCGCCCCGGTGTGGCGGCTGCGGAGCGTGCACATCGCCTTCGCGCTCGGCGCGATCGGGCTGGCCGTGTCCGCGCCGTTCGCCCGTTCGGCGGGCGGGGCGGCGCTGACCGTGGCGAACGCGGCCGTCCAGGTGGCCGCGGTGGTGCTGGTGGTGCTCCCGGGGATCGGCCGCCGGGTGGATCCCGAGGCCGGCGACGCGGACGGCGGGTGGCTGACCCGTGCCTGCCGGGCGCTGGAGATCGCGGCACCCGTGCTCTTCCTGGTGACGTTCGGGTGGGCGCTGGCCGGGCTGCCGCTCGGCGTGCCGCGCGAGGCGCTGAGCGCGCAGTTGCCCGGAGTCGGGGCTGGAACGGTCCAACTCGGGATGACGATGGTGCTGGCGGTGGTCGTCGGGGCGGGGACCTGGGCGCTCGCCCGGATGGACCGGCCCGCCGGTCGGGCGGCGGACCGGATCGGCCGGGCGGCGGTTCCGGGCGAGCGGCGCGCGATGGGCGGGATGGCGAGCTGGTTCACGCTGATGGCGGCCGCGGGCAGTGCCAACGCGCTGGCGCTCGGCCTGATGTTCTGGACGGCGTCCTTCTTCGGCATCCCGGAGTCCCCCTCCAGGCCCGCGGACCTCGGCACCGACCTCTTCCTCGACGACCCGGTCTGGTGGACGGCGGCGCTGGTCCCGGTCATGGTGGCGGGCGTCGTCCTGGTCGCGGTCGTGCTGTGGCGGATCCGCGAGGCGGCCACCGCGAAGCTGGCCCCGAAGCTGGCGGCCTCCTACGGGCCGCACGCCGCCGAGGTGGCCGGGAAGTGGTCGCTGGCGGCGCTCTCCGACCGGGCCGGGCTGGTGCTGGGGCTGCTGGTGGGCACCGGGCTGACCGGGTTCGCCGTGGTGACCGTGATCTACCGGTTGGGGCTGGTCACGCCGGTGGAGGGCACCGCGGGGCTGTTCGCGACCCTGGGCAGCTGGGCGATGGCGGCGTTCGCCGTCGGCCTGGTGCTGCTGGGGCGGCGCACGTACAGCGACTCCCGGCTGCGCAGGACCGTCGGCATCCTGTGGGACGTCGCCACCTTCTGGCCGCGCGCCATTCACCCGCTGGCGCCGCCCTGCTACACCGAGCGGGTCGTGCCCGAGCTGGTCGCCCGGCTGGACGCGCTCACCCGGGACGAGGAGGACCAGGTGCTCATCTCCGGGCACAGCCAGGGCAGCGTCATCGCCGCCGCCGTGGTGCTGCAGCTCAGGCCGGCCGTACGGGAGCGGGTCCGGCTGCTCACGCACGGCTCGCCGCTGTGCCGGTTGTACGCCGCGTACTTCCCCGCGTACTTCGGCGCGGCGAGCCTGTCGGCGGTGCGCGACGCGGTGCGGTGGGTGAACCTCTACCGGCTGAGCGACCCGATCGGCGGTCCCGTCTTCGACCGGGCCGACCCGTTCGGGCCGGAGGACGAGCCGGAGGGCGGGCGGGAGCGGGGTGAGGGGGAGGTGGACGTGTTCTGCTGGGACCCGCCGCTGTGGGAGGCGGGCGAGCCGCTCGCCGCTGCGCGCTGGCATGTCGGCTACTGGTTCGACCCGCCATACGACGAGGCGCTGGGCCGGCTGACGAGCCGATCCTGAAATTTCCCCCATAGGGGATGTGCGGTGATCTCCGGGGCACTAGGTCATCGATGTCGACACCAGACCTCCTCCTCGCCATCGGCGGCGGCGCCGCCCTGCTCGCCGCCCTGCTGCCCGGCATCCTCGCCAAGCGGGCGATCTCGCTGCCGCTGGCCTATCTGATCGGCGGCGTGCTGCTGTTCCTGCTGCCGATCGGGTTACCCGCGCCCGATCCGATCGCGTACCGGGTGGCGCTGGAGCACATCACCGAGCTCTGCGTCGTCATCTCGCTGATGGGCGCGGGCCTGGCGATCAACCGGCGGACCGGGCTGCGCGGCTGGGCCACGACGTGGCGGCTGCTCGGCTGGGCGATGCCGCTCACCATCGCCGCCGTCGCCGCCGCGGCCCTGTTCCTGCTGGGCTGGCCGATCGGGGCGGCGCTCCTGCTCGGGGCGGTGCTGGCGCCCACCGACCCGGTGCTCGCCTCCGACGTCAACGTCGGCGAACCGGTCGACGCGGCCAACGCCGACGACGAGGTCCGCTTCTCGCTGACCTCGGAGGCCGGGCTGAACGACGGGCTGGCCTTCCCGATCGTGTACGCGGCCATCGCCGTCGCGGCGGTCGGCGGCGTGGGCTGGGTGGGCGAGTGGGCCCTGGTGGACGTGCTGTACCGGACCGCCGCCGGGGCGATCTGCGGGCTGCTGCTGGGCCGGCTGCTCGGCCGGCTCTTCTTCCACGCCGGGGTGGAGAAGCTGCGGCTGGCCGAGCACCGCGACGGCTTCGTCGCCCTGGCCGCCACCCTTCTCACCTACGGCCTGACCGAGCTCGTGCACGGCTACGGCTTCGTCGCGGTCTTCGTCACCGCGTGCACCATCAGGAGCGCCGAGCACGGCCACGGCTACAACAACGTCCTGCACGGCTTCGTGGAGCAGATCGAGCGGCTGCTGACCGCCTGGCTGCTGCTCCTTCTCGGCGGCTTCGCCGCGACCGGCGGGCTGGCGGCGCTCACCTGGCGGGGCGCGGCCGTCGGCCTCCTGCTGGTGCTGGTGATCCGGCCGGTGGCAGGGTGGCTGACCCAGCTGGGCGGCGCGGCCGGGCCCCGGGAGCGCATCGCGATCTCGTTCTTCGGCGTGCGCGGCGTCGGCTCGCTGTTCTATCTGGCCTACGCGCTGGGTCAGGCGGACTTCGGGGTGCCTGCGGAGGAGCTGTGGGCGGTGGTGGCCTTCGCCGTGCTGGCCTCCGTGGTGCTGCACGGGATCACCGCCACCCCCATCATGAACCGCCTGGACAACATCCGCGACGGCCGGGCCGGACGTTGAACGCGGTCCTCGACGCCCGGCGCGTCACTCCGCTTCGGGCGGTTCGTCCGTGCCCTTCACGTCGGGGGCGCGGTGCTCGTACGGGGTGCTGAGCACGACCGTGGTGCGGGTGGAGACGTTGGCGAGGGCGCGGATCTGCTGCAGCAGTTCCTCGAGCCCGACCGGCGAGGCGACCCGCACCTTGAGGATGTAGCTCTCGTCGCCCGCCACGCTGTGGCACGCCTCGATGGCCGTCAGGTGGGACAGCCGGTCGGGGGCGTCATCGGGCGCGGCCGGGTCGATCGGCTTGATCGACACGAAGGCGGTCATCGGCAGCCCGACCGCGTCGTAGTCGATGATCGCGGCATATCCCCGCAGCACGCCGCGCTTCTCCAGGCGGCGCACCCGCTGATGCACCGCCGAGACCGAGAGCCCGGTCTCCCTGGCCAGCTCGGTGAAGCTCATCCGGCCGTCCTCGGCCAGCAATGTGACGATCCTGCGGTCGATCTCCTCCATCGGTCAAAGGTAGCCGGTAGAGGTCACGACATCGTCCCGACCGGGGAGGCGCCCATGCGCAGCGCGTGCTCCACGAGCGTGACCAGGACGTCCCTGCTGGAGTCGCGCCTGCGGGCGTCGCAGCGCACGATCGGGACACCCGGATCCAGGCCCAGCGCCTGCCGCACCTCGCCGACGGTGAACGGGCGGGCGCCGTCGAAGCAGTTGAGCGCCACCACGAACGGCTGGCGGCGCTTCTCGAAGTAGTCGATGGCCGGGAAGCAGTCGGCCAGGCGGCGGGTGTCGGCCAGCACCACGGCGCCGAGCGCGCCCATGGCCAGGTCGTCCCAGACGAACAGGAACCGCTCCTGACCGGGGGTGCCGAACAGGTAGAGCATGTAGTCGCCGCGGATGGTGATGCGGCCGAAGTCCATGGCCACGGTGGTGGTCGGCTTGGCCTCGACACCGGACAGGTCGTCGATGTGCCGGCCGATGTGGGTGAGCGCCTCCTCGGTGCGCAGCGGCCGGGTCTCCGACACCGCGTCCACCATGGTGGTCTTGCCCGCGCCGAAGCCGCCCGCGATCAGAATCTTGATCGGGGTGGGCAGCCGCCACCGCTCAGAGCGACCGAAGTCCATCCAGCACCGCCTGCACTTCCCTCCACGTCCGCGCGACCCTCAGCCTGCGGTGCCGTGGTCAGTGGCTCCTGTCAAGGCGTCGAGAAGATTGATCCACTTGCCTGGCATCGAGACACCCTAGCAACGCGACATATTCCACTCAAGCGCCCAAGACCCCCGGGACATCGATATGTCACCGTTTGTCGTCTATAACCTCTTTGGTGGGGCAGAAATTGGCGCTGGGTAAAACGAGTTGTCATGCTATCTGACATCTCGGTTACTCATAGACGTCCATAGTCCGAAATGTTGTTATATCCAGCGTTAAAACCCATTTGTCGCCATAAGTAGTCGGCCGCACGCGGGCTACGTTGCCGTACCCGGTCGATCAGCTCGGCCGCCTCGCCCGCGAGGCCGGCCATCGCGTCCGTCACCTCGCCCCTGCTGACGCCGAGCGTGAGCACGTTGAGATCGCCCCAGCTCACGTCCCGCCGGTAGGAGGCCAGGTCGCCGAGCAGGTGCAGATAGCGCTGCACCCGCTCGCTGGCCGCCCGCAGCTCCTCCAGGTGTCCCTTGGCCCACGCGTCGCCGGCGTAGATCCAGTGCGACAGATCCACGAAGCAGGTGCCGCGGCTGTCGGCGTTGCCGACGAACCGCGCCAGCGTGATCTCGGCCCGGGTGTCCCGCCACACCCAGGCCCTGGCCATCCCGGCCAGCATCCTGGCGAGCTGGTCCCGCCAGAGCCGGTGCAGCTCGGCGAACCCCTCGACGGTGGCCAGCTCGTCACGCAGATCGGCCAGGAATCGGGTGACGGCCGCCCGCGGCGCCCCGCCGTCGGCGACCGCCAGGCAGTCGCGGATCAGCGTGTTCACCTGCTCAAGGCTGGCGGTGGTGTGGTCCACGAGCCGGTCCAGGGCCAGCACCCACAGCGCGGTACGGCCCGCCATCTTCAGCCGGTCGGCGCTCGCCCAGGGCGCGCAGAACGCGGCGGTCAGCGAGTGCGCGGTGTAGAAGTCGCCGTCGAAGGTCGCCGCCGGGAACAACCCGGCGTACATCTCGGCGCAGCGCCGCAGGTCCCTGCCGCACTCGGCGGCCAGCGCGCACGTCCTGCCAAGCTCGAACGCCTCGTCCGGCAGGCCACCCGGCATCCTAGGTCCGCTCGATCGGCACTCGGATCATGCGAGACCCCCCAACACCCGCGGTTACCCCTTTGTGATTAATTGTCACATGATCACAAGCGTCCGATCAAGGTGACAGCAGGGTGGCCGGATCCTCGCCGCCGGCCCTGGGCGTACGACGCGGGTGGCCGGCCTGGACCCTCGCCACCGGGCCGGCCATCACGCCGGCGACCACCGCGGCCGCGCCGGGGAGGCGGCGAGCGTCGCGTACGGGCGCGCAGTGAGTGTCCCAGGGTGTGCTCGCGCGACCGCTCGGCCCGTTCGGGCAGCGGCCGCCCGGAGACTGCCGACCCCTCCGGCGGCAACTCCGGCGCACCTGCCGGGTCGGCTCCCGGCTCCCTGGGATCTCCCGCCCGTCGCTCACCGCCTCCCTGGCGTCGTCCTCAAGGCGGCGAGCCTCCCCAGGCCCGCCGCCTCCCCGGCACCCCCGCCGCCCGGCCGGGGTGAGGGTGCGGCGCGTCAGGGCCGATCCCCACCGCCGGCCCTTCGATCACCACCGTGCGCGCGGCTTCGTCCCGGGCCGGGCGTGGCGCCGCGCACGGCGAGGCGACAGACGCCATCCGTCCGACGCGCATCCCGCCTCCCTTGCCCTCGCACTCTCAGAGCGCGCGGCGCCGGATTTGATACACCGAAACGCCGGCGAAGTACGGCGGAACTTCCCAGAAGGCGAGGACGGGAGAGGCGGCGTCACGCGCGCCTAGACGATCACCAGCTCGCGGGTGGTGTTGTTGAGGCGCTCCCCGCCGGACTCGGTGCACACGACGATGTCCTCGATGCGCGCGCCGTGCCGGCCGGCCAGGTAGATGCCCGGCTCGACGGAGAAGGCGAACCCGGCCTCCATCGGCTCGCCGTTGCCCGCGACGATGTACGGCTCCTCGTGCGTCTCGATGCCGATGCCGTGGCCGGTGCGGTGGATGAAGTGCTCGCCGTGGCCGGCGTCGGCGATGATCTCGCGGGCGGCGGCGTCGATGGACTCGCACGGCACGCCGGGCCGTACGGCGTCGCAGGCGGCGGCCTGGGCGCGGCGCAGCACCTCGTAGTAGGCGGCGAAGTCGGCGGGCGGCTCGCCGACGCTGTAGGTGCGGGTGGAGTCGGAGCAGTAGCCGTTGTGCAGCTGGCCGCCGATGTCGACGACGACCGGCTCGCCCGGCTGGATGACCCGGTCGGACACCTCGTGGTGCGGGCTGGCCCCGTTGGGGCCGGAGGCGACGATGACGAAGTCGACCGTGTCGTGGCCGGAGGCCAGGATGGCCTCCGCGATGTCGCGGGCGACCTCACGCTCGGTGCGTCCGGCGCGCAGGAACCCGGGCACCTGCCGGTGTACGGAGTCGATCGCCTCGCCGGCCTCGCGCAGCGCCGCCACCTCGCCGGGGGACTTGCGCATCCGCAACTCCCGCAGCACGCTGCCGGCCAGCACCTGCTCGGCGCCGGGCAGCGCGTCGCGGAAGCGCAGGGAGGACATCGCCCACATCCGGTCGGCCAGCCCGACCCTGGCCACCTCGCCGAGGCGGCGGGCGGCGATCCGGTAAGGGTCGTCGGTCTCGTCCCAGGCCACGAAGTCAAGGCCGAGCCTGGACGCGGGCGAGGCCTGCGCGGCCGGCAGCTCCAGGCGGGGCACCATCATGTACGGCTCGGCGGTGGCGGGCACCACCAGGCACGTCAACCGCTCCAGCGGCTTGGCGTCATAGCCACTGACGTAACGCAGGTCGGGGCCCGGGGTCAGCAGCAGCGCGTCCAGTCCGGCTTTGGCGGTGGCCTCCTGGACTGCGGCGAGGCGGGACACGGGGTACAGGTCTGAAGCGGTCACGGGCCCCAATCTACTCGGATCGCGCATCCTAAAATCCGCGAAAAGCTCTCACAACACGGCAAGCTCTAGCTACACTCCGTTGAGGATCGATCACGTATTGTGAGGCCAATTGTCCTGTTCCCGCGCCGTTTGAGAGTGAGATCATGGTCGATGCCATCGGAGGTCACCAGCACGGTCACCGGCATCGCCCGATGAACGCGGCGACCGGGGTCGGCGGCCACATCGACTCCGAGCTGCTGGCGGTGCGGCTCGCGCACGCCCAGCGGCTGGGCAACATGGGCTGGGCCGAGTGGAACCTGCGCACCGGCTGCATCATCTGGTCCGACCAGGCGTACGCCATCTTCGGCCGCGATCCGGACGACGGGCCGCTGTGCCTGTCCGAGCTGGCCGACTACGTCGAGCCCGCCGACCTGGCCGCGCTGGACGAGCTGCTGTGGACGGTCGGGCAGGGCGTGGAGCCGGTGCAGGCGGAGTTCCGCATCAGGCGCGGCGCCGGCGACGTGCGCAACCTGCGCATGGTGCTGGAGCCGCTGATGGCCCCCGGCGGGCCCACCGGCGTGCACGGCGTGATCCAGGACATCACCGGCCGCCGCCGCGCCGAGCGGATCATGTCCGAGTCGCGCCGCCAGCTCCTGGAGGCCCGGGTGCAGGCGGCCGAGGAGCGGCACGTGATGCTCGCGCTGCGCGAGGCGATCCTGCCCGAGCCGGTCGGCTGCCTCGACCTGCCGCGCACCCGGATCGCCGTCCGGTACGTCCCGGCGGAGAAGACGGCCAGCCTCGGCGGCGACTGGTTCGAGGCCGCGGCCCTGCCCGACGACCGGGTGCTGCTGGCCATCGGCGACGTGTCCGGGCACGGCCTGCCCGCCATCGCGCACATGGCGCAGCTCCGCCACGCCCTGATCGGCCTCACCATGACGGGCGCGCCGCCCAACCGGCTGCTGGCCTGGCTGAACGACCTGGTGCTGCACCGGCTGGCCGACACCACGGCCACCGCGATCGTCGGGCATCTCGACACCGCGGCCGGGGTGTTCACCTGGGGGCAGGCGGGCAACCTGGCGCCGATCCTGGTGCGTGACGGCGTGGCCTCCCAGCTCACCCCGCCCAGAGGGGTGCTGCTCGGCGCCGCCTGCGACCGGCCGTACCGGCTGGCCACGACCGAGCTGCGCGACGGCGACCTGCTGCTCATGTTCACCGACGGGCTGGTGGAGCGGCGCGACCGTGACATCGACGAGGGCCTGGACCTGGTCATGACAGCGGCCTGCAAGCTGCCGGGCTGCGATCTCGACGAGGGGCTGGACCGGCTGCTGACCGACATCGGCGGTCCCAATCCGGAAGATGACGCGTGTTTGCTGGCGGTGGGCATACTGGGCTGGTGCTGATGCTTCTGGACACCCCGTCGCTGTACTTCCGGGCCTTCTACGGCATCCCGGAGTCGATCACCGCCCCGGACGGCATGCCCGTCAACGCCGTGCGCGGCCTCATCGACATGATCGCCACGCTGGTGCGCGGGCACTCCCCCAGCGAGCTGGCGGCGACCATGGACGCCGACTGGCGGCCCGCCTTCCGGGTGGCCGCGATCCCCACGTACAAGGCGCACCGGGTCGCCCACGGCGACACCGAGGAGGTGCCCGACCTGCTGGTGCCGCAGATCCCGGTGATCGAGCAGGTGCTCGACGCGGTCGGCGTCGCCCGGCTGGAGTCGCCCGGCTACGAGGCCGACGACGTCATCGGCACCCTCACCCACCAGGCGTCCGGCGCGGTCGACATCGTGACCGGCGACCGTGACCTGTTCCAGCTCGTCGACGACGCCCGCCCGGTCCGCGTCCTCTACACCGCCCGCGGCCTGCGCAACCTGCAGCTGGTCGACGAGGCGTTCGTGACGGCCAAGTACGGCGTGCCCGGCCGTGCTTACGCCGACTTCGCCACGCTGCGCGGCGACCCCAGCGACGGCCTGCCCGGTGTCGCGGGGGTGGGCGACAAGACCGCGGCCGCGCTCATCACCCGCTTCGGCTCGCTGGACGCGCTGCTGGCGGCGCTCGACGAGGGCGTCACCGACGGCTTCCCGGCGGGCAGCCGGACCAAGCTGGCCGCCTCCCGCGACTACCTGGCGGCCGCGCCCGCGGTGGTCCGGGTGGCGCCCGACGCGCCGCTGCCGGACGCCGACCTGACGCTGCCGGTCAAGCCGCGCGACCCGGAGGCGCTGGTGCGCCTGGCCGACCGCTACGGCCTGGACGGCCCGCTCAACCGCCTGCTGGAGGTCCTGGGGCGGTAGGCGTGCGACCCCGGTTGTAGGTTGAGCGCGTGTCGAGTACGAGCATCCACGTTCCAGGCGAGGTTCCCGCCCGCCTCGAAGACGGTTTCGACCGCGTCCGCCGCGAGCTCAAGCTGCCCGCGGACTTCCCCCAGGCCGTGCTCACCGAGGCGGAGTGGGTCGCCGAGGTGCCCCGGCTCAGCGGCCTGGACCTGACGGACCTGCCGTTCATCACCGTCGACCCGCCCGGCTCGATGGATCTCGACCAGGCCCTGCACCTGGAGCGGCTGCCCGGCGGCTACCGCGTCTGGTACGCCATCGCCGACGTGGGCGCGTTCGTGCGGCCGGGCGGCGTGATCGACGCCGAGGCCCGCGCCCGGGGCGCGACGGTCTACCTGCCGACCGGCAACGTGCCGCTGCACCCCCGGGTGCTGTCGGAGGGCGCGGCCAGCCTGCTGCCGGGCGCGACCCGGCCGGCCGCGGTGTGGCGGGTCGACCTCGACCCCGACGGCCGCACGGTGGGCGCGGACGTGCAGCGGGCGCTGGTGCGCAGCCGCGAGCGGCTGGACTACGCCTACGTGCAGGCGGCCGTCGACACCGGCACCGCCGACGGCACGCTCGGCCTGCTCGCCGAGATCGGCCGGCTCCGGCTGGAGCTGGAACGCGAGCGGGGCGGGGTCACGCTGCCGACGCCGGATCAGGAGATGGTGCCCGCCGAGGGCGGCTACCGCCTCGAATACCGGCTGCCGCTGGCGGCCGAGGCGTGGAACGCCCAGCTCTCCCTGCTCACCGGCATGGCCGCGGCCGCCATGATGCTGGACGCGGAGATCGGTGTGCTGCGGGTGCTGCCCGCGCCGCGCCCGGCCGACCTGGCCAAGGTCCGGCGGGTGGCCCAGGCGCTGGAGGTGCCCTGGCCCGAGGGGGCCGCCTACGGGTCCGTGGTGCACGACCTCGACGCGAAGATCCCGCAGCAGGCGGCGTTCCTGCATGAGGCGCGGGTGCTGCTGCGCGGGGCCGGTTACGTGGCCTTCGACGGCGCCCCGCCGAAGCTGGCCGACCACGCCGCGGTCGCCGCGCCGTACGCGCACGTGACGGCGCCGCTGCGGCGGCTGGCGGACCGCTACGCGACGGAGGTGTGCCTGGCGGTCGCCGCCGGGGAGCCGGTCCCGGCGGACGTGCGGGCGGGGCTGGCGGCGCTGCCGGAGGCGATGTCGGCGAGCGGGCGGCGGGCGGGGGCGGCCGAGCGCGCCTGCGTGGACCTGGTGGAGGCGTTCCTGCTGCGCGACCGGGTCGGGCAGGCGTTCAGCGCGATGGTGATCGACACCGACGAGCGCGGCGGTGGGCTGGTGCAGCTCGCCGATCCCGCGGTGATCGCGCGCTGCGACGGTGAGCTGCCGCTGGGCGAGCGCGTGACCGTGCGGCTCGTCCAGGCCGACCCGGCGGCCCGTGCGGTCCGCTTCACACTCTCTTGATCGAACTCTTGTGCTCCTCACACCGATTACGGCAATGGCATGGCCGTCTAAACGGGAGGTGTTCTCATCTCGGTGTCGGCATCAACATCCTGCCGCACGCCGTACGCGAGCTGACCGAGCTCGGCCTGGGTGAGCGGCTGGCCGCCATCGGCCTGGCCACGGCGGATCTCACCTTCGTCAACCGCTACGGCCAGGCCATCTGGTCGGAGGTGCGGGGGGGGTGGCCGCCGGCCACCACTGGCCGCAGTACTCCGTCCATCGCGGGCGGCTGCAGTTCATGCTGCTGGAGGCGGTCAAGGAGCGGCTCGGGCCGGACTCCGTCGTCACCGGCTCGCCGGTCACCGGGCTCGACCACGACGCCGACCTGCTGGTGGGCGCCGACGGCATCCGCTCGGCCGTGCGGGCGGCGATGTTCCCCGAGGAGGGCGAGCCGCTGTGGAGCGGCCAGGTGTTATGGCGCGGCACCACCATCAGCAAGCCGTTCATGACCGGCAGGTCCATGCTGATGGCCGGTGACGACGTGCAGAAGGTCGTCGTCTACCCCATCGCGCCGCCGGACGAGGACGGCAACGTGCTCATCAACTGGGCCATCCAGCGCCAGGCCGAGGAGACCGTGCCGCGGGGCGACTGGAACCGGGAGGTGTCCATCGACACGTTCTTCCACCACGTGGCCGACTGGCGCTTCGACTGGCTCGACATCCCCGCCCTGGTGTCGAACGCGCAGGCCGTCTACGAGTATCCGATGGTCGACCGCGACCCGCTGCCGCACTGGTCGACGGACCGGGTCACGCTGCTCGGCGACGCCGCGCACCCCATGTACCCCACCGGCTCCAACGGCGGCACGCAGTCCGTCGTCGACGCCCGCGTGCTGGCCAACGCCCTGGCCGGCGGGCGAGGGCTGGAGTTCTACGAGGAGCAGCGCCGGCCCATGTGCACCGCCATCGTGCACGCCAACCGCAAGGACGGCCCGGAGGTCGTCATGCGGCTCGCGCACGAGCGCGCCCCCGAGGGGTTCGACGACATCGACGAGGTCATGCCGCTGGCCGAGCGTGAGGAGATCGCGCTGCGTTACAAGCAGATGGCCGGGTTCGATCCGGCCACACTGAATGAGCGCGCGTCCTGGTCGGTCTGAACGGCCCGTACCCGCGGGAACGAGCCGCGCGCCGGGCGGCGCGCGGCTTCGCCCTCCGGGAAGCGGAGCGAGCGCTGCCTCCGGGAGGATCGCCTTCTACGCTCACGCCTCGACCGGCCGGTCGGCCCGCGGGCGGCCGTCCAGCATGAGGCGGCGCCCCACGCCCGTCATCCAGATGAAGGTGAAGGCGATGACGGTGGGATTCTTCACCGAGACGAGCACCGCCGTGACGAGTTCGCGCCGCTCCTCGGCGACCCACTGTGCGATGGCCAGGCCGGGCAGCACGTCCAGCAGGACGAAGGCCAGGCCGAGCACGGCGAACTGCACGGCGAAGCCGAGCCGGCCGCGGTCGATCCCGGCGCCCAGCCGCTGCCAGAGGGCCTGAAGGGTGAGCCCCCGCAGCTCCGGCTCGGACCGTACGGCCAGCCGGAGGATCACGTACAGCAGCACGAGGCGGGTGGCCCCGGTGAGCACCTCGGCCGCGACGTTGACGTCGCCGGGGAGCTCCGCGCCCCAGCGGACGGCGACGAACCGCTGCACCGTGGGGATCAGCGACAGCCCGAGAACCAGGAGGAAGTGCCGCGCGTACAGCCGCCCTCCCCAGACGGCGGCGTCACGGGACAGGGCGAGTCCGGCTCGAAGAGTCATACCCGCTAAGATAATTCATTGGATTGAATTATTCACTACGTTGAATCAAATGAGGAGCGGCATGGACGGCGCGGAGATGGGATGGGAGCTCAGCACGGCGGTCGTGCTCTTCCACGAGGCGGTCGCGCGCAGGCTCGGGCTGAGCGCCGTCGACCACAAGGCGCTCGGCGTGATCAGCCGCACCGGGCCGCTGCCCGCCGGGGCGCTCGCCGCGCGGCTCGGCATGAACGCCAGTGCCGTCACCGCCCTGGTCGACCGGCTGGAGCGGGCCGGCCACGTCCGCAGGGTCCCCGACCCCGGCGATCGCCGCCGCGTGCTCGTCGAGGCCGCCCCCGGGCGCCGGCCCGACCTCGCGGGCGTCTTCGCCGAGCTGGGCACGGAGATGAACGCCTTCATGACCCGCTACGACGAGCACGAGCTGGCCGCGATCGCCGACTACCTCACCCGGACGATCGCGGTGCTCAGGGCCCAGACCGAGCGGCTGGCCGAGGAGCCTCAGGTCAGCGACGAGTAGGCGACCACGCCCCGGCGCATCCCGTCCATGGCCTTGGCCGCCGTCTGCCTGATCTTGCTGCCCTCCGGGGCGGCGCCGCCGAGCTGACCGAGCAGGTCCATGAGCTGCTTGATCCACCGGACGAAGTCACCGGCCGCGAGCTCGTTGCCGTTGACGCCGTCCATCAGCACGGCGTCCAAATTGTGGCCCTTGGTCCACCGGAACGCCGCCCACGCGAAGCCCAGGTCCGGCTCGCGGATGGTGGACAGGCCGTGGTCGGACTCGATGCCCTCCAGCTCCGCCCACAGCCGCGTCATCGCCGTCAGCGCGTCCTGGGCGCGACCGGCCGGGATCTTGGGCCGCCTGGCGTCCTCCGACTGGCGCGACTCGAACACCAGCGCCGACACGCACGCCGCCAGCTCCGCCGGCTCCAGCTCCTCCCACAGCCCGCTACGCAGGCACTCGGCGGTGAGCAGGTCGAGCTCGGTGTAGATGCGGCCCAGCCGGCGGCCCTCGTCGGTGACGGCCTCCTCCCGCAGATAGCCGAGCTGCTCCAGCACCGAGCAGATCCGGTCGAAGGTGCGCGAGATGACGTGCGAGCGGCCCTCCACCCGGCGGCGCAGCCCCTCGGTCTCGCGCAGCAGCTTGTGATAGCGCTCGGCCCAGCGGGCGTGGTCCTCCCGCTCGTCGCAGCCGTGGCAGGGATGCTGCCGGATGCGCCGCCGCAGCTCGTTGATCTCGTCGTCCTCCATCGCGTGGTCGCGCGCCCTGGCCGGCTTGCCCAGGTCACGGTCGCCGATCTTGGCGAGCAGCGTGGAGACGAGGTTGGCGCGCTCCTTGGGGGCGCGGGCGTTGAAGTTCTTCGGGATGCGCAGCTTCTCGATCGGCTCGACCGGGACCGGGAAGTCCGCCGGGTCGAGCTTCTTGACCTGCTTGCCGATCGTCAGCACCAGCGGGTTGGGGCCGTTGCCGCGCGGGTTGCGGCCCGGGTCGAGCACGATCGCCAGCCCGGCGCGCCGCCCGCCCGGCACCCGGATCACGTCGCCCGGCTGCAGCGCCTCCAGCGACCGCACGGCCGCCGCCCGGCGCGCGGTCCCGCGCTGCTTGGACAGCTCCGCCTCGCGGTCCGACAGCCGCCTGCGCAGCCCGGCGTACTCGGTGAAGTCGCCCAGGTGGCAGGTCATCGCCTCCTGGTAGCCCTCCAGCGCCTCCTCGTGCTTGCGCAGCTGCTTGGCCAGCCCGACGACCGCCCGGTCGGCCTGGAACTGCGCGAACGACTCCTCCAGCAGCGCTCTGGCCCGCTCGCGGCCGAACTGGCCGACCAGGTTGACGGCCATGTTGTAGGAGGGCTGGAAGCTGGAGCGCAGCGGGTAGGTGCGGGTGCTCGCCAGGCCGGCCACCGACAGCGGGTCCATGCCCGGCTGCCACAGCACCACGGCGTGGCCCTCGACGTCGATGCCGCGCCGCCCCGCCCGGCCGGTGAGCTGGGTGTACTCGCCCGGGGTGAGGTCGGCGTGGGTCTCGCCGTTCCACTTGTCGAGCTTCTCGATCACCACGCTGCGGGCTGGCATGTTGATGCCCAGCGCCAGCGTCTCGGTGGCGAACACCGCCTTGACCAGGCCGCGGGTGAACAGCTCCTCGACGACCTCCTTGAAGGCCGGCAGCATGCCCGCGTGGTGGGCCGCCAGCCCGCGCTCCAGGCAGTCGCGCCACTCCAGATAGCCCAGCACCGCCAGGTCCTCGTCCGGCAGGTGCGCGGTCCGCTCGTCGACGAGTTGCCTGATCTCGTGCCGCTCCCGCTCGGTGGTGAGCCGGATCCCGGCGTACAGGCACTGCTTGACGGCCGCCTGGCAGCCCGCCCTGGAGAAGATGAACGTGATCGCCGGCAGCAGCCCCTCGGCGTCGAGCTTCTCGATCACCTGGGCCCGGTCCGGCGGCCCCGACCTGCCCGGCCTGCTGAAGCCGCGCCGCCCCCGGCCGCCGTTGAGCCGCTCGGCGTCGCGCGTCACCCGCATCAGCGTCGGGTTGATGCGCGGGGTCTCGTCGTCGGTCATGAACAGGTCGTAGATCCGGTTGGCGATCATCATGTGCTGCCACAGCGGCACCGGCCGGACCTCGTCGACGATCACGGTCGTGTCGCCGCGCACCTCGCCGAGCCACTCGCCGAACTCCTCGGCGTTGCTCACCGTCGCCGACAGCGCCGCCAGCCTGACCGACTCGGGCAGGTGGATGATGACCTCTTCCCACACCGCGCCGCGGAAGCGGTCGGCCAGGTAGTGGACCTCGTCCATGACGGCGAACCCCAGCCCCGTCAGCGTGGCGGAGCCGGCGTAGAGCATGTTGCGCAGCACCTCGGTCGTCATGACGACGATCGGGGCCTCACCGTTGACGCTGTTGTCGCCGGTCAGCAACCCCACCTTGGCGGTGCCGTACCGCTTCACCAGGTCGTTGTACTTCTGGTTGGACAGCGCCTTGATGGGGGTGGTGTAGAAGCACTTGCGGCCCTGCTCCAGGGCGAGGTGGACGGCGAACTCCCCGACGACCGTCTTGCCCGACCCGGTGGGCGCGGCCACCAGCACCCCGTCGCCGGCCTCCAGCGCCCGGCAGGCGTCGATCTGGAAGTCGTCGAGCTCGAAGTCGTACAGGCCCCGGAACGACCTGAGAGCGGCCCCGTCGTCGGCGTATCTCTGACGGAAGGCCGCGTAGCGTTCCGCTGGCGTTGTCATAACCGCCAGCCTACCGAAATCGGTATTCCGGTCGGCCCCCACGGGCCTGTTGAGATCATCCTCCCGCCCCGACGCCTTTACAAAGTACGGCTCAGGTCAGGACGCGTAAGGCGCCGGGCCGGATCTCGCACGTGACCGGAACCGGCCCGATGCGTTCCCCGTCGGCGTAGGCCACCACGCCGGGCGCCTCCAGCGTGACGCTCCTGGCCTGCCACACCGACACGGCCGGGTGGGCGATGTGCGAGCCGCGGTAGACGCTCGGGAACACGCGCAGGAACTGCCGCTTGGACACCGCCTCCACCATCACCACGTCCAGCAGCCCGTCGTCGGGCAGCGCGCCGGGGCAGACGCGCATGCCGGCGCCGTAGGAGCAGGTGTTGGCCACCGCGACCATCATGGCCTCCCGCTCGATCGGCTCGCCGCCGTCCAGCGTGACCCGGAACGGGACGGGCTCGAACGCGCGCAACTCCCGCACGGTGGCGACCAGGTAGCGGGCCATCCCGGGTGGCCAGGTGAGCGCGTTGGCCCGCTCGTTCACCCGCGAGTCGAACCCGCCGCACAGCACCCCGGCGAACAGCTCCCACCCGGCGCCGGAGCTGACGGACGCCGCGTCGACCACCCGCGGCCGCATCCGCAGCACGGTCCTGGCCGCGGCGATCGGATCCCGGCCCGGCAGGCCGAGCGCGGTGGCGATGTCGTTGCCCGTCCCGGCGGGGATGATGCCGAGCGGCACGTCGGTGCCCGCCACCGCCTGCACGGCCAGGTGGACCAGGCCGTCGCCGCCGAAGGCCACGAGCGCGTCGGGCCGCTCGGCCACCGCGGCGCAGGCCCGCTCCAGGGCGTCGGCGGCGTCCACGCCGACGATCACCGAAAGCTCGGCGCCGCCCGCGCGCAGGCGGCGGGCCACGGGATCGAGCAGGCGGAGCGTCCTGCCGCCGCGGGCGGCGGGGTTCACGAGCAGGGCTAGGTGAGGGGCCACGCCCGGAACTTATCGCCTATCGAGTGGAACTGGAATCCTCTTCTAGTGGCGAGGCCTCGTCATCGTCCAGACCGGCGAACTCGTCGGCCGGCAGGCGCCTCTCGCGGACGTACATGAACAGCTCCGCCACGAAGTACAGAGCGATCATGGGCAGGGCGAGAGCGATCATCGCGAACGGATCGCCGCCGGGCGTGATGACCGCGCCGAAGGCGAACATCGCCACGATGATGGTGCGCCGGTGCTTGGTCACGGTGGCCCGCGACAGCGCGCCGATGACGTTGAGGAACACCAGCAGCAGCGGCAGCTCGAACGAGATGCCGAAGATCACCAGCATGATGAGGACGTAGTTGACGTAGTCGTCGATCTGGATCGTGGCCACCGCGTCGCTGGGCGAGAAGCCCAGCATGATCGCCAGGCTGGTGTCCATGATCAGGTAGGCCAGCACGGCGCCCAGCAGGAACAGCGGGATCGCCACCGCCAGGAACGTCAGCGAGTAGCGCTTCTCGTTGCGGTAGAGGGCGGGGGTGACGAAGGCCCAGAGCTGGTAGAGCCAGACCGGCGAGGAGACGACGAGGCCCACCATCGCCGAGACCTTCAACGTCAGGAAGAAGGACTGGAAGATGCCGCTGTAGGTGAGCGTGCAGGTGCCCTCGCGCAACTGCTGGGCCTGCGGCGTCTCGCAGAAGGGCGCCTTGATGAACGCCCACACCGGGTCGAAGACGAACCAGCCGACGATGATGCCGACGACCACGGCGATCGTCGCGATCAGCAACCGGTTACGCAGCTCACGCAGGTGCTCCATGAGCGGCATGCGACCCTCGGGGTCGGCGTCGGCGGCCGGTGCTTGTGGTCGTGACCGTTTGAGCAGCGCCATCTAGCGGTCCAGGTGATGAGGAGGGATGAGGTCAGGCTTGCTTGTTGGCCTGCCCGGCCCCGGCGCGCAGCCTGGCCGCCTGCTCCTCGAGCTGGCGGGCCTGCTCCTCGGCCGAGATCACCGGCGCGGCGGCCGGGATCTGCTGGGGCGCGGCCGACTGCGGCTGCGGGGTGGTGGTCTGCGTGGCCTGCACGGTGGGCTGCGCCTGCGCGGCCGGCTGGGCGTCATCGTCGTCGTCGCGCAGCTTGGCGGTCTCCGACTTGAAGATGCGCAGCGACCTGCCGACACCTCGGGCCACGTCCGGCAGCTTCTTGGCGCCGAACAGCAGGACGAGCACGCCTGCGATGATCAGAAGTTCGGGAACTCCGAGTTGCGACATGGGACGTCCTTATGATGCGAAGGCTCTTATCAGCCACGATCGTACGCTGCCCTGGGGGTGGTCTCACCCCTGAGGGCCGCCCGATCTGACCTGCCTCGGCTCGAGCTGAGCCCGCGCCTCGGCTATTTCTCTGTCAAGAGTACGTGCCGCGACCGCCACACGGCCACCCGCGATCGCGAGCACGACGAGTCCCGCCACGCCGAGACCCGTCGCCAGGAAGATCACCGTCATGCCTGATGAGCGTACAGGGACAGGGCCCGCTCGGCCTCCTGCCGCACCCGGACGGCCATCGCGGCGGGCGCCACGACCCTGCCGGTGTCGCCCAGCCGCAGCGCCAGCTTGACGATCCAGTCCTCGTCGCGGGCGCGCAGCGTGATCCGCAGCCGGCCCTCGCCCAGCTCGGTCACCTGCTCGCAGGGGTAGTACTCCGCCACCCACCGCCCGGCGGCGGTGACCTCTAGGTCCACCAGCTCGTCGGTCGGCGACGGCCGGAAGACCCCCTGGGCGACGTCGATGGGCTCGGCCCCCGCGGGCGGGTCGGCCGGCACGTCCAGCACCTGCACGCCGAGCATCCGGTCCAGCCGGAACAGCCGCATCGCCTCGGCGCGGTAGCACCAGCACTCCAGGTAGGTGCGGCCGTCGGCGACCACGATCCGCATCGGGTCCACCTCGCGCGGCGTCACCTCGTCGCGGCCCGGCACGTAGTAGGACAGGGACAGCCTGCGCCGCAGGGTCAGGCCCTCCCGCACCCGCGGCAGCGCGTCCGGGGCGGCGTCCACGTCCACCGCGACCTGATTGCTCACCTGGGCGGCGCCCTCTCCGGCGGCCTGCTCCAGCTTGGCCACCACGCGGGGCAGCGCGTCGCCGCGCACCTCGGCGAGGTCCGGGCTGGCGGCCAGCATGCGCAGCGCCACCAGCAGGGCGCTGGCCTCGTCGATGCCCAGGCGCAGCGGCCTGGCGATGGTGTCGGCGTTGTCGATGAGGATCTCACCGCCGTCCCACGACACGTCGATGAGGTCGCCGGGGGTGTGCCCCGGCAGCCCGCACATCCACACGAGCTGCAGGTCGTCGATGAGCTGCTTCTCGCTCAGCCCGAACACCTCGGCCACCTCGCCCACCTGCGCGCCCGGGTGGGACATCAGGTAGGGGACGAGCGCGAGGAGTCTTGGCAGCCGGTCGGCGGATCCACTCACGCCAGCGCCCCCTTCAGTCGGCGGATGACGGCTTCGCGGGCGTCCGGCGGCTCGACCACCTCGACGTCCGCGCCCAGGCTGGCCATCCATCCGGCCAGCCGGTCCGGGTCGGTGAAGGACAGCTCGGCCTCGTCCCACCCGCCGGCGCCCGCGCGCACGGCGCCGGACAGCTGGCGCAGGCCTTCACAGGTGCCCTGCCGGACCCGGACGAGCGCGGTGCGCGCCCGCGCGGGCTCGTCCGGGAAGTTCACCATGGCGCGCAGGTCGACGCCCTGCGGCACCTCGACGGCGCCGCTCCGGCCCACGGTGGAGACCGGGCCGGTGATGCGGCTCAGCCGGAAGGCCCGCGGCGCGTCGCGGCCCCGGTCGAACCCGGCCAGATACCAGCGGCCGCGGCGGCTCACCACACCCCACGGCTCGACGGTGCGGGTGTGCACGTTCTCGCTGCCCGCGCCGCGATAGTCGAAGCGCACCACCCGGCGGTCGCGTACGGCCTCCCACAGCGCGGGGAAGGCCGGGTCGCGGGTGTCGACCCGCAGCTCCAGCGCCCCTCCCCCGACGCTCCCGCCGACCGTCTCGTCGGTGGCGACGCCGCCGGCGCGCAGCTTCAGCAGCGCGCCGGAGGCGGCCTCGGCCAGGCTGGCCCGCTGCCACACCTGCGCGGCCATGCCCAGCACCGCCGCCTCGTCGGGCTCCAGGACGATCTCCGGCAGCTCGTAGGACTGCCGCTCGATGCGGTAGCCGGGCTCGTCCTCCCACGGGTCGCGCACCACGTCGATCGGGATGCCGATCTCGCGCAACTCGTTCTTGTCCCGCTCGAACATCCGCTGGAACGCCTCGTCGCCGTCGCGGTCGTAGCCGGGGACGGCGTGCCGGATCTGCTCGGCCGACAACGGGCGGCGGGTGGCGAGCAGGCAGATCACCAGGTTCAGCAACCGCTCGGTCTTACGGCGCGACATCTGCTCACTCCTCCTTCGACGACGCTACCCTGCCCCCGTGATCAGATGGCGCAAGGGCGAGGTTGTGCGGATCCGGCGCGAGTGGCCGGGAGCGATGGAACTGGATGTCGCCGTCCCCGAAGGGGACAACCCGCCGGGCGCGGAGCCCGGCGCGTTGTACCGGGCACTGGCCTATCCAGCGTTGGTGGGCCGCCCGGAGCCCGGCGACGAGGTGCTGCTCAACACGACGGCACTCGCAATGGGTCTCGGTACGGGAGGTTACGCCATGGTGGTGGCCGTGCCGAACCGTTTGCCGCAAGATCCGCAGGGTCCCGGGCACCTGGTGAAGGCCCGCTACACGCCGCTGCAGGCCACCGTGCTGGGCGCGGACGAGCAGGACTCCCCGTTCCATGACCGGTTGCGCGAGGCGGACAGCGTGGACGGGATGCCGGTCGTGGTCGCCGACCTGCACTCGGCGCTGCCGCCGATCCTGTGCGGGCTGTACGACGCGGCCGCGCGGGACCTGCGGGTGGCGTACGTGATGCTGGACGGCGGGGCGTTGCCCGCGTGGTTCTCCATGGCGGCCGCCCGGCTGCGGGAGATCGGCTGGCTGTCCGGGGTGGTCACGGTCGGGCAGGCGTTCGGCGGCGACGTGGAGGCCGTCACCACCCACACCGGGCTGCTGGCGGCCAGGCACGTGCTGGAGGCCGACGTGGCGATCGTCGCCCAGGGCCCCGGCAACCTGGGCACGGGCACCCGCTGGGGGTTCTCCGGGGTGTCGGCGGGCGAGGCGGTCAACGCGGCGTCGGTGCTGGGAGGTCGGCCGGTGGCGGCGTTGCGGGTGAGCGAGGGCGACCTGCGCGAGCGTCACCTCGGCGTCTCCCACCACTCGCTGACCGCCTACGGGCGGGTGGCGCTGACGCGGGCGCAGGTGCCGGTGCCGATGCTGCCGGGCGCGTTCGGCGAGCGGGTCAGGGACCAGGCGGAGCTGCTGGCGGTCCGGCACGAACTGGTGCCGGTGCCGGTCGACGGCCTGCACGAGGCGCTGCGCGCCTCGCCGGTCAGGCTGTCGACGATGGGCCGGGGGCTGGAGGAGGACCTGGCCTACTTCGTGGCCTCGGCGGCGGCGGGCAGGTTCGCCGCTTCGCTGCTGGCGTAGGAGTCCTTGAAGGTGAACGCCTCGGGGCCCGGCCCCTCGGCCCTGAGGCGTTCGAGGCGGCGCATCCCCTCGTCGAGCGCCGGGATGTGGCCTTCGGGGATCCACCACATCACGGTGTACGGCTCCGCCACCCGGTGGAACCACTCCCGGCGGCGGCGCAGCACCTCCAGGTGGCCGCTGCGGTAGACGTAGTTCCACAGCGCGTCCCGGGACTCCCATACCGAGAAGTTGACCAGCAGGTGGTCGCCGTAGTCGTGCGTGACGGTGGCGGTCGGGTCCTCTTCGCTCTCCTTGAGCCGCCACACGAAGCCCGGGGACCGGTCGGCGAGGTCGTTGAGGGGCTCGAGCAGGGCGACGAACTCGGCGAGTTCGGCGGAGTCGACGGGCGCGCGCAGGTGGCCGATGTTGAGCTGGGCGAGATGCATGACGCTCAGCACACCACTCCCTCGCCTTCTATGTCAATCCTCATTTGTTTTAGAGAGGGTGACGCAGCACTCCCCCGGGCGCGGATCCAGCCGCGCCCGGCCGGGATCCTCGCCGAGCCCCTCCAGCAGCCCCTGGCACAGGGCCAGGTTCATCGAGCACACCAGCAGCGGCTGCTCGTCCGACAGCACGTGGAAGGGGCAGTTGCGCATGCGCAGGGCGCCGTTGTCGGAGTACGGCTCGTAGCCGCGCCCGCGCAGCACCGACTCCACCGATTCGCCCGGCTCCCCGGCCTCCCCAGGCCCGCCGCCGTGCCGCCCGGCCAGCCGCCGCCCCGCCCTGCGGGCCGCCCGCTCGGCCCGCTCCTCGGCGCCCAGCTCGTCGACCACCTCGGCCAGCACCGCGGCCAGCGAGACGTAGTCGCGCGGCGGCAGGCTCACCACCCGCTCGCCCGCGGCCCTGCGGTAGACCTTGGCGGGGCGGCCGCTGCCCGGCCCCTTGCGCTCCTGGGGGCGGAACCCGCTCTCCAGCAGCCCCGCCTCGACGAGCTTGTCCAGGTGGTGACCGGCGAGGGCCCTGGACACCCCGGCGGCCTGCGCCGCCTCCGTCCGGCCCACCTCGCCGCCACGGGCCGCCACGGCGTCGTACAGGCTCCGCCGGACGGGATCCTGCAGCAGCCCCAGCGCCTGGAGGTCGTCGTCGCTCACAGCCGCAGTCTAGGGGAGCCCGCGCGACGGGCTCAGAGCCGCTTCTGGATCCCCTTCAGGACGCAGGCGCGGCTCGGCCTGGCATCCGACGCGCCGTACTCACGCCAGCACGCGCCCTTTTTGATCACGTAGATGGTCACTCCCGACGGCGCACCGTACCTCTTGTGCACGGCCTTGGCGTTGCGGAGCAGACGCGCGGCCACCGAGCGGCCCGTGCGCCGGGAAGCGGCGGCGGCGTGCACCCACGTCCAGCCCGCGTCCCCGCCCACCACGCAGGAGCGCACCTTCGCGCAGAACGGCGGCGGCGCGGCGGCCGAGGCGGCGGGCGTCAGGCCGAGCACGAGCGCACAGGCGGCGAGCACCGCCGGCAGGACACGGATCATGCCGCCCATTCGACCCCGATCATCCAGAATCGCGCAAGAGGCTCAGTACGCCGCCAGGACGTCGACCACGAAGACCAGGGTGTCCTGCGGGCGGATGCCGGACGGCGGGTGGCCGGAAGCGCCGTAGCCGTCGGCGGGCGGGACGATCATCAGGACGCGGCTGCCCACCGGGACGCCGAGCAGCGCCCGGTCCCAGCCTCTGATCACGCTCCCGTCGCCGATCGTGAAACTCTTCGGCCGGCCGGTGCTCCAGGTGGAGTCGAAGACCCGCCCGCCGTCCCAGATCGCGCCCGCGTACTGGGCGACGAGGAGCTGCCCGGTCTGCGTGGCGGGGCCGGTGCCGCGGGACAGGACCGTGGCGGCGAACCGGGCGGGGGCGGCCGTCCTCGGCACCGTCAGCCGTGGCCGGGAGTCACCGGTGACGCGCACGCCCGCCAGCGACCCGCCGTCCGCCTCCACCGTGGCGTCCGCGCCGTGGACGCCGAGGATGTCGACCACGTAGACCAGCTCGTCGCGCAGGCCGTCACCCGGCGGGATGGCGGCGACGACGCGGCTGCCCACCCTGCGCCCCCGCAACGCCCGGTCCAGGCCGGGCAGCAGGCGGCCGACGGGGAACGCCGCCGGGGCGCCGCGGTTGAAGCTGGAGTCCACGAGCCGGTTCGCCCCGCCGTCCCACACGTGCGCGGTGTACTGGACGATCGCCACGTCGTCCTGCTCCAGCGTCGCACCCTGGCCCGCGGCGAGCTCGTGGATCCGCAGCCCGGCCGCCGGCCTGCCGGCGGGGAAGACGACCGTGGGCCGGGCGCCGAACGCGCCCGCCACCGTCGGCTCGGGAGGCGAGCCGGTGCACGCCGCCTGGGCCAGCAGCGGGATCAGCAGCAACGCGATGGTGCGGCGGCGCATCGGCGACCTCCCGTGCGGCGAGGCCCGGCGGCGTCATGCCACCGGGCCTCGCGATGCTACCGCTTGCCGTGACCGCCGGTCAGCAGACCGCCGTCAGTAAGCGACGGTCAGTAGGCCGACAGGATGTCCACCACGAACACCAGCGTGCTGTTGGCGGGAATGCCCTGCTGCTCCTGAGCGCCGTAGCCGAGGTCCGGCGGGATGCTCATCACGACCCGGCTGCCGACCGGCACCCCGGCCAGGCCCTTCTGCCAGCCCTGGATGACGTTGCCCAGCGGGAACGCCGCCGGCTCGCCCCGGGTCCAGCTGGAGTCGAACTCCTTGTCGGTGCCCCAGATCTTGCCGGTGTAGTGGACGGTGAGCGTCTGCGTCGCCTTGACCTTCTCGCCGGTGCCCTTGATGAGGGTCTTGACGACGAGCTCCTTCGACGGCTTGTCACCCGTCTTGGTCGTCAGGGTGGGGGCCTTGTCGCCGCCCGGGTTGTCGACCTTGACGCCCTTGAGCTTGTCGCCGGTCTCCTTGCCGGTGGCGGCCTTCAGCGCCTCCGGCGGCGCGCCGACCACGTCCAGCACGAACACCTTCGTCGGCTGCGCGGGCACGCCCGCCTGCTGCTGCGGAGCGGAGTCACTGGCCATCACGGCCAGCAGGCGGCCGCCGTGCTTCACCTTGGTGAAGCCGTCCCGCAGCACCTGCGGGAGCTGCTCGTTGACCGGGATGGTCTCCGGAGCCTTGGTGTCGTAGGAGGACCCCTGGAAGGCGTTCTGCTTACCGTCCCAGTTGTAGACGGTCAGGTTGACGATGACCTTGTCACCGGCCTTCACGGCCGGGCCCGTGCCCGCCGTCAGCACCTCGAAGGAGGACTTGGTGGCGGGCGAGCCGGAGGGGAAGGTCACCGTGGGCTTGGCACCCACCTCACCGGTGACCTTCACCCCCGCGCCCGCCGCCGTGGACGAGCCCCCGGCGGCCGGAGCCGCCGGGGTGTCGGAGCCGCACGCGGCGGCGAAGAAGATCAAAGGCACGGCGGCCAGGACGGCCAGAGCGCGGCGCATGGACTTCCCTCGGAAAAAGACGTCAGATTCGCGTCACACTATCTGACTCCCGGTAGGGCTGAGGTAAACCGCTTTCTTTACATGCCGGCGATGAGTTTGTCGACCCTTTCGTCCACAGATCGGAACGGGTCCTTGCACAGAACCGTTCGCTGCGCCTGGTCGTTGAGCTTGAGATGCACCCAGTCGACGGTGAAGTCGCGCCGCTTCTCCTGCGCCTTGCGGATGAACTCGCCCCGCAGCCGCGCCCTGGTCGTCTGCGGCGGCACCGACTTGGCCTCGAAGATCTTCAGGTCGGAGGCCACCCGCTCCACCGAGCCGCGCTTCTGCAGCAGGTAGAACAGGCCCCGCTTACGGTGCACGTCGTGATAGGCGAGGTCGAGCTGCGCCACTCGCGGCGACGACAGCGGCAGGTCGTACTTCTTGCGGTAACGCTCGATCAGCTGGTATTTCGTCACCCAGTCGATCTCACGGGCCACCAGGTCGAGATTGCCCGTCTCGACCGCCCGCAGCGTGCGCTCCCACAGCTCCAGCACCCGGCGGGCGATGGCGTCGCCGCCGCGCCGGTCGACGAAGTCCTGCGCCTTCGACAGGTATTCCTGCTGGATCTCCAGGCTGGAGGCCTCCCGGCCGTTGGCCAGGCGCACCCTGCGCCTGCCCGTCATGTCGTGGGAGACCTCCCGGATGGCCCTGATAGGGTTCTCCAGCGACAGGTCCCGCATCACCACGCCCGCCTCGATCATGCGCAGCACCAGGTCGGTGGCGCCGACCTTGAGCAGCATGGTGGTCTCGCTCATGTTGGAGTCGCCCACGATGACGTGCAGGCGGCGGAACCGCTCGGCGTCGGCGTGCGGCTCGTCCCGGGTGTTGATGATCGGCCGGGAGCGGGTGGTTGCGGACGAGACGCCCTCCCAGATGTGCTCGGCCCGCTGCGACACGCAGTAGACGGCCCCGCGCGGGGTCTGCAAGACCTTGCCGGCGCCGCAGATGATCTGCCTCGTCACCAGGAACGGGATCAGCACGTCGGCCAGGCGGCCGAACTCCCCGTGCCTGCCGACCAGATAATTCTCGTGGCAGCCATAGGAGTTTCCGGCCGAATCGGTGTTGTTCTTGAACAGATAGATGTCCCCGGCGATGCCCTCTTCGCGCAGCCGTTTCTCGGCGTCGACCAGAAGGCCCTCGAGGATGCGCTCACCGGCTTTGTCGTGCGTGACGAGCTCGATGACGTTGTCACATTCAGGTGTTGCGTATTCAGGGTGGCTGCCCACGTCGAGATACAGGCGTGCGCCATTGCGGAGGAAGACGTTGCTCGATCGGCCCCAGGACACGACCCGCCGGAACAGGTAGCGCGCGACCTCGTCCGGGGACAGCCTGCGCTGTCCCCTGAACGTGCAGGTCACGCCGTACTCGTTCTCCAGCCCGAAGATGCGACGATCCATCACCTCACACTATGCCCACGGATCGGCCAGCGGGAGAGATCTCTCCGGGTGTTTTCCGCGCACCCCCGCCCACCTGCGGTTACGCCCCCGGGCCGTCAGGGCGTGAAGATCTCCTGCAGCTTGACGATCTTGCCCTGGTGGACGGTGATGAGCGCCGGCCGCCGGCCGTCCTTGGACCGCTTGATCAGGTCCGCCCTGGAGCAGCGCTTGCTGCCGAGCCCGGTCCTGCGGTCGACCGTCAGGCTCGTCATCTTCGACCCGCAGCCCAGCGCCGACAGGAAGACCACATCCTTGGCGATGGGCGAGGCATAGGCCCGCACGTCGCCCTCCGCCGGGCCGACGAACTGGCCCTCGGTCACCTTGCCCTTCTTCCACTTGATGGGCTCGTACTCGGCGACGGAACCGCGGAGATAGGTGATCCAGCCGCGCAGGACGCCGTTGTGCCGGGGACGGATCCGCTTGGTGAAGTCGTGCTTCGGATCGGCCTGGAAGCTCGTCCCGAAGATCTTCGGAGCCTTGTACTTCGGGATGGCGGCGGCATCGGCAGCCGCACCGGACGTCAGGATCATCGCCGCGGCGGCGCCAGTCGCGAGGAGGCTACGCGTAAGAGTCTTCACGGATCATTCGATGGCCGCCCGTGTCGCCGGGTTCAGCTCGAACATAGTGATACAAATCACACTCGACGGGCCGCCGGCACCTCGATGCCGGCGGCCAGGGACCTACAGCGGCGAAGAACCGTCGTCCACGTCGCCCTCGGGACCGGTGGGCGGCGGCTTCTCGCCCTCCTCCGCGGCGGGCGCGGGCGCCGCGGCGTCGGACGCAGGCAGCAGACGCTCCAGGCGCGAACCCGCCAGACGCTGGAACTTACGGTGCTCGCGATTGCGATCCAGCACCGCCACCTCCAGCTGCGTCGCCGGCGGCCGCTCCCCACCGGGCTCGGTCAGGGCCGCCAGCGCCACCTCCAGCGCCGCCGACAGCGACATCGACTCCCGGTAGCGCTCCTTCAACCGCGACGACACCGCCTCCGCCTGCCCGCCCATCGCCGCGAACCCGTGCTCGTCGAACACCGAGCCGTCGAACGTCAACCGGTAGATGGCGTCACCGTCGGGCTCGTCACCCACCTCGGCCACCACCACCTCCACCTCCAGCGACTTGATCGAGTCGGTGAAGATCCGGCCCAGGTTGGAGGCGTACAGGTTGGCCAGGCCACGGCCCGTCACATCGGAGCGGTCATAGGTGTAACCGTTGATGTCGGCGTAGCGGATGCCGCCGAGCCGCAACTCCTCGAACTCGTTGTAGCGGCCCACGGCCGCGAACCCGATGCGGTCGTAGATCTCACTGATCTTGTGCAGCGCCTTGGAAGGGTTGGGCGCGACGAACAGGATGCCGTCGACATACTGCAGCACGACGACGGAGCGGCCCCGCGCGATCCCCTTGCGCGCGTAGTCCGCCTTGTCCCGCATGATCTGCTCAGGGGACGCATATCCGAAAGGCATCGACACGTGGGGTGGTCCTTTCTAACGCAGCGGGGCGATGGGGCCGTCAGGGGAGATCAAGCGATCCTCGAGCATCCGCTCGACATAACCGGTCACCTGCTCCTCGCTCAGGCGCCGGAAACCGTCGGCGTCGACCACCGACACGATCGGCCAGATCTTCCGCGTCACATCAGGACCACCGGTCGCCGAATCGTCGTCCGCCGCGTCGTACAGCGCCTGGATCAGCGTCATCGCCATGTCGTCGGCCGAGGCGCCGTCACGGTAGAGCTTCTTCAGCGAACCCCGCGCGAAGATCGAACCAGAGCCGATCGCGTCGAACCGCTCCCGCTCGTAAGGCCCGCCCGCCACGTCATAGCTGAAGATCCGCCCGGCGTCGGCATCGGGGTCGTAGGCGGCGAACAGCGGCACCACCACCAGCCCCTGCATCGCCATCGCCAGGTTGCCCCGGATCATCGTCGCCAGCCGGTTGGCCTTACCGGCCACCGACATGGTGCGGCCCTCGAGCTTCTCGTAGTGCTCCAGCTCCACGCGGTAGAGCCTGGCCATCTCGATGCCGGTGCTGGCCGTGCCCGCGATGCCCATGCAGGAATAGTCGTCGGTGCGGAACACCTTCTCGACGTCACGCTGGGAGATGATGTTGCCCGACGTCGCACGCCGGTCACCGGCCATCACCACACCCCCGGCGAAGGTCGCGGCGATGATCGTGGTCGCGTGCGGGACCTGGTCGCCGATCGGCGTGGCCAGCATCTCATTCCGAAGCGGCAACAGCTCTGGCGCATATGAGCCGACGAAATCGGTGAACGAGGAACTCCCTGTGTTCTGGAAAAGCTGGTTTCTCAAGCCGGCGGGCAGATCCCTGTGCGATGCCACGCGACTCCCTCCAATGTCAGTGTCCCTGAAGCGACCCTACTGTTCTTGCGTCGCTGTCTGCACTTCCCACGATCAGCTCACGGCGAACCGATCACCAGATCGTTTCTTTACGCCCACGACAGCCCGTGCGATCGTCGATATGTCCGGACATCCTCAACAGGAGGCCGCCATGCGACTCCCGAGCCGCTTCGCGACGATCGCGGCCATCGCCGTCCTGGCGCTCACCTCCTGCGGAACCGGCACCCCCGCCCAAGGCGGCGGCATCACCCTCACCATCGCCGCCAACTCCATCTCCGGCGGCAAGAACTCCGAATCCGCCGACTGGATCAAACAGTGGGTCATCCCCCAGTTCGAGAAGACCCACCGCAACGTCAAGGTGCTCTTCCAGCCCAGCGGCGTCGACGACGAGCAGTACAAGACCAAGATCGCACTCGACCTCAAGGCCGGGACCGCCGCCGACGTCATCGACCTCGACGGCATCTGGATCGGCGAATTCGCCCAGGCCGGCTACATCGAACCGCTCGCCGACGTCGGCGGCGCCACCGTCGACTCCTGGAGCGGCTGGTCACAGATCCCCCAGGCGGTCCAGGGGCTCGGCGTCTTCGACGGCAGGAAGTACGGCCTGCCCCAAGGCACCGACGGCCGCGTCCTGTTCTACAACAAGACCCTGTTCGCCAAGGCGGGCCTGCCGGAAACCTGGAACCCCGACAGCTGGCAGGACATCATCGACGCCGGCACCGCGCTCAAAGCCGCGGGCGTGCCCACCCCCATCCAGATCAACGCCGGCAGCGCCATGGGCGAGGCCACCACCATGCAGGGCGTCCTGCCGCTGCTCGCCGGCGCCGGAGCGGAGATCTACGCCCAGGACAAATGGACCGGCAGCGGGCAGGCCATGAAGGACGTGCTCCGCTTCTACCAGCAGATCTACGGCGGCAGCGGCCTCGGCGACCCCGAACTCCAGCAGGAGGCCAAGGGCCGCGACAAATCCTTCGCCCGGTTCGCCGACGGCAAGATCGCCATCCTGGCCGAAAGCGACTACTTCTGGCGCTCCGTCATCGAACCAGGCGCCGGCGTCGCCCCCATGAAGGACCGCGACCAGACCGTCGGCTACACCAGGATCCCCGCCAGGACGCCCGGCGCCGGCATCCGCGGCCAGGACCACGTCAGCATGTCGGGCGGCGCCGTACGCGTGCTCAACCCGTCCTCCGAGAACCCCAGACTCGCCTGGGAACTGCTGGCCTTCATGCACTCCGCCGAGGCCACCACCTCCGAACTCGACGGCCGGGCACGCGTCAGCTCCCGCACCGACGTCAACGACGACGTCCTCGCCGGCGACCCGATGCTGAGCTACATCGCCGACGAGGTGCTGCCCGTCACCGCCTACCGGCCCGGCCTCGCCATCTACCCGCGGGTCTCCGTCCTCCTGCAGGAAGCCACCGCCGCCATCGTCAGCGGCAAGAGCCCCGACGAGGCGGCCGCCGCCTACCAGCGGGAACTGGAGGACCTGGCCGGCGCGGCCCACGTCTCCACCCCCTGACCAGGTGATACTGGACAGCATGAGGGACTGGATCCTGCACCTCGACCTCGACCAGTTCATCGCCGCCGTCGAACTGCAACGCCACCCCGAACTCCGCGGCAGACCCGTCGTCGTCGGCGGCGACGGCGACCCCACCCGCCCACGCACCGTCGCCGCCACCGCCACCTACGAAGCGCGCGAACACGGCGTCCACTCCGGCACGCCCCTGCGCACCGCCCTGCGCCGCTGCCCCGACGCCGTCTTCCTGCCCAGCGACCCACCCGCCTACGACGCCGCCTCCGCCCGCGTCATGGCCACCCTGCGCGACTTCCCCGTCGACGTCGAAGTATGGGGCTGGGACGAAGCCTTCATCGGCGCCCGCACCGACCGGCCGGAGACCCTCGCCACCGCCATCCAGCGAGCCGTGCGCGACCGCACCGGCCTCGACTGCTCCATCGGCATCGGCGACAACAAACACCAGGCCAAACTCGCCTCGAACCTCGCCAAACCCGCCGGCGTCCACCGCCTCACCAGCGACAACTGGGCGCACGTCATGAACGACCGGCCCACCGACGCCCTCTGGGGCATCGGCGCCAGAACCTCGGCCAAACTCGCCGAACTCGGCCTGCGCACCGTCGCCCAGCTCGCCGCCGCCGACCCCCGCGACCTCGCCGCCCGCTTCGGCCCCACCAACGGCCCCTGGCTCCGCTACCTCGCCCTCGGCAAGGGCGAGACCGAGGTCGTCACCACCCCATGGATCCCCAGGGGCCACAGCCGCGAGACCACCTTCACCCACGACCTCACCGAGGCCGCCGACATCACCGCCGCAGTCGCCGGCCTCGCCGAACAGGTCGCCGCCGACACCGCCGACGCGGGCCGCCTCGCCACCCGCGTCACGGTCAAGGTCCGCTTCACGCCCTTCCTCACCCGGACCCGCCAGACCACGCTCCCGGCCGCCACCGCCGACCCGGCCACCCTCACCCACGCCGCGCTCACCGCACTCGGGCGCTTCGACCTCACCCGTCCAGTGCGCCTCCTCGGCGTCGCCGTCGCCTACGACATGCCCGATCAGACTCGTACGGCCCGCTCGTAGAACGCCGACCGCGCCTCCTCCTCAGCCGCGATCAACGCCCGCACCTCCTCATCGGACACCTCGGGCGCCTCGTCGACCTCCAGCGAACTCTCCACGTACGCCAGCGCCCGCCACAGCACCGCCGGATCATCCCGGAACTGCCCGATCCCGGTGTTGCACGGCAGGCAGAGCGCGTACCGCACATCCCCGGTCCGATGACAGTGATCGACATGCTCCGGCGGCCGGACCCAGCACACCACGCACAACCCCTGCTGCCCGGCCACCATCCGCTCGACATCCTCATGCCGCATCCGGTAGCGCCGGGCCAGGTGATAGGACCGGGTGCGCGCCACCGCCCTCTCCGACCCCCGCTCGGGCGGCACCACGAACTCCGGCCAGAGAACCTCCCCCTCCAGGTAGAGAGCGGCCCGCTCCAGCACCGCCATGCCGTCCTCGAAGTGACCGAGCCCGTTGTTGCAGTTGAAACAGAGAACGCCGCGCACCTGTCCGCTCGCATGACAGTGATCGACGAACGTCCCCGGCACGGCCTTGCAGATGGCGCAGAGGCCGCCCTGCCGGGCGAGCATCCGCTCGAAGTCGTCTTCAGTGATGCCGTAGCGACGTTTCAGGTGATAGTTACGCGTGCTGCCGTACTTCTTCACCCGAACTTCCCGCATCACCGTGTTATGACAGGGCTTGCAGTAGGCGGCCAGCCCAGAGCGCTCGGCTCGATTCTTCCCGAACTCCGTGACCGCCTTCACTTCCGTGCAGCGAGGACAGCGCTTGTACCCCTCGGGCACATCGACACCCTCACGGACGGTCTTCCCCTGCGAGGCCCGCCGCTTCCTATAACTCTCAGTGGACCGCCTCCGAAAGCACAGCTTGCAATACCGCGCAAGCCCATCGGCCATGCGCGCATTGCGCCCAAACTCGGAGACGCGCTTCTCCACCCCACAATCCGGGCAAACCTTCAAAGCCTCCGGCGCCTCCACCGTCCCCCCCTTCTGAAGTTGTCCGTTCTACCCTACTGACCGCCCTTCTGTACGTAGCTGCGCACAAATTCCTCTGCGTTCTCTTCGAGAACTTCGTCGATTTCGTCCAGAATCGAGTCCACGTCGTCAGTGAGCTTCTCCTGACGCTCCTGCACCTCCGGCGCCGCCGACGCCTCGGTCTCTTCGACCTCGGACTCACGCCGACCGGTCTGCTTCTGTCCGCCGGTGTCCTTGCTGGCCATGTCCTACCTCCACGGTGGGGGACTACCTCTCTAGCCCATATCTTCCCCGAACGGGGCGACATTTCGCGCCGATCGTCCCGCGATCTTGCCGACTTGACTAGATAGTCCCGCTATCCAATACTGGAACCCCGCCCCACTAGGAGGTTCACCATGTCACCGCTGTCCCCCGCATCCCTGAGCACGGCCGGTGTGCTCCTCATCACGGTCCCGACGATCGCCTTCGGCGGCGTCTCGCTGCTGTCGTTCCTCATGCGCGACGTCCCCGGCTACCTGGACAACCCGGTCCGGCGCGGCCTGTGGCGGGCCGGGCACGCGCACGCCGGCGTGCTGGTCCTGTTCAGCCTGGTGGCGCTGCTGTACGTGGACCAGGCCGACCTGTCCGGCGGCTGGAAGAGCCTGGTGCGGACGTCGATCGTGGCCGCCCCGATCCTGATGCCCCTGGGCTTCTTCCTGTCGGTGGCCCGCCCGAGCGACACCAAGCCCGGCAAGCTGATCTACCTGACGATGGCAGGCGGGGTGTGCCTGGCGGCGGGCACACTGACGCTCGGCATCGGCCTCATCTGACGCCGCCTTTACGATGTAGATCAATGTCGCTGGCAACAGCTCGAAGCGCCAGGTGACAGTACAGCCGGACCACCTACGGCTACCGGCGCTTCCTGGTCCTGGCGTACGTCAGACCGGGTGTGCTCTCGCTCGCACCGATCGCAGCGGCGCCGTCCTGGCGACGGCCGCTATGAGCGCCTCATGCGGGCCGCCGCCCGGCGAGGGCGCCGAGCGGCCCGGAACCACGGTCCCGGCCGGAGGCGCCGGCGCCAGACCGCGCTCCGCTGACGCAGGGTCCGTACGCCCGCGACGGGATGTACGACGGCGTCGAGGCCACGCCTGGCGGTTCGGCAGGCGGCCGCGGTCCCGGCTCGGCCGATGCCGGTCGGCGGCGGGATACTCGATCGGTGGCGTGGGACGGAAGCCAGCCGCTGTATCGGTCGGGGTCCCGACGGGACGGAAGCTAGCCGATCGGTGGGTGGCCGATGGACGTGGCCGATGGGACGGAAGTCGGCCGGTGGGACGGGGGCTAGTCGCCTCCGGTGAGGGCGGCGACGAGGTCGGCGGCCGTGCGGCAGCGGTCGAAGAGTTCGCCCACGTGTGCCTTGGTGCCGCGCAGTGGCTCCAAGGTGGGGACGCGCTGCAGCGACTCCCTGCCGGGGATGTCGAAGATGACGGAGTCCCAGGAGGCTGCGGCGACGGATTCGCTGTACTGGCGCAGGCAGCGGCCGCGGAAGTAGGCGCGGGTGTCGGTGGGCGGGTTCTCGACGGCCCTGTCGACCTCGTCCTCGGTGATGAGGCGGCGCATGCGGCCGCGGGCGACGAGCCGGTTGTACAGGCCGCGGTCGGGGCGGATGTCGGAGTACTGCAGGTCGACGAGGCCGAGGCGGGGGTGGGACCAGTCGAGGCCGTCGCGGCTGCGGTAGCCCTCGAGGAGTTCGAGTTTGGCGACCCAGTCGAGCTCGCCGGCCAGTTGCATGGGATCTTCGGCGAGGCGGGTGAGGACGGACTCCCAGCGGTCGAGGATGTCCTTGTTCATCTCGTCCTGGGCGGTGCCGCGCTCTTCGACGTACTTGCGGGCCTGTTCGAGGTATTCCATCTGCAGCTGGATGGCGGTGAGCTTGCGGCCGTCGCGCATCGGGATCTCGTAGCGGCAGGTGGGGTCGTGGGAGACGGCGCGCAGGGATTGGACGGGGTTGTCGACGGCGAGGTCGCGGGTGAGGAAGCCGTCTTCGATCATGGCGAGGACGAGCGCGGTCGACCCTAGCTTCAAATATGTCGAAATTTCCGACATGTTGGCGTCACCGATGATCACGTGGAGGCGCCGGTACTTCTCCGGGTCGGCGTGCGGCTCGTCCCGGGTGTTGATGATCGGCCGCTTCAGCGTGGTCTCGAGCCCCACCTCGACCTCGAAGAAGTCGGCCCGCTGGCTGATCTGGAAGCCCTCGCCGCGCGAGTCCTGCCCGATGCCGACCTTGCCCGCTCCGACGACCACCTGCCGGGAGACGAAGAACGGGGTGAGGTGGCGCACGATGTCGGCGAAGGGCGTGGCCCGGCGCATGAGGTAGTTCTCGTGACAGCCGTAACTGGCGCCCTTGGCGTCGGTGTTGTTCTTGTAGAGCTGGATCGGCGCGTTGGCGGGGATGGCGCTGGCCCGCTGGGCCGCGTCGTACATGACCCGCTCGCCCGCCTTGTCCCAGATCACGGCGGCCCGCGGGTTGGTGCACTCGGGCGTGGAGTATTCGGGGTGGGCGTGGTCGACGTAGAGCCTGGCGCCGTTGGTGAGGATGACGTTGGCCAGGCCGAGGTCCTCGTCGGTGAGCTGGGTCGGGTCGGCTACCTCTCTGGCCAGGTCGAAGCCCCTGGCGTCACGCAGGGGGTTCTCCTCCTCGAAGTCCCAGCGCGCCCTGCGTGCCCGGGCGGCCGAGGCCGCCAAGTAGGCGTTGACCACCTGTGAGGAGGTCACCATCGCGTTGGCGCCTGGCTGACCTGGTACGGAGATGCCGTACTCGGTCTCGATGCCCATCACCCGACGCACCGTCATGCGCACCCTCTGTTCGTCCGGATCTGTCTATCCGCCGTTTATATGCCCGAGCCTATGCCCTTCACAGTGCCCCAGGGTCACAGAGTTATGGCACCGACGCCTTTTCATCCCGTACGACCGGCGTTGATGTGATTTGAGGTGTTCTGCGGGGCTTGAGTAGCCGCTGGATGGGGCGTTCGGCAAAGAAGTAGACGGCATACGACAGCAGGACCGCCACGAGCGTGGTGACCGTGGCCACCACCCAGGGCGGCAGATCGCCGACGAGCAGGGGGATGAGCGCGACCGCGATCGTGGAGTGGAACAGGTAAAGCGGGTAGGTCGTGGCGCCGAGCGCGGTGAGCCAGCCGCGCGGCCGCACGCGTAACAACCCGAGGGCGACCAGGGCCATCACGGTGAAGATGACCGTGATGGTGATGATCACGCTCAGGTCGGTAACGGGCATGTTCCTGAACCCGGCGAGCTCGATGCGCCCGTGCACGCGTTCGAGCGCCGAGTGCAGGGACATGGCCCAGCCGGCGACGACGTAGACCCACGGAAGCCAGGCGCTGCCGTGCTTGTGGATGAGGTAGAGGGCCATGCCGGCGACGAAGTACGGCGCGTAGCGGGGCATGACGATCTCGTTGAGCAGCGGGTCGCCGAGCAGTTCGGCGCCGAGCGCGGCGGCCAGCCAGACGCCCCCGAAGACCAGGACGCGGCCGTAGGTGACGCCCACCAGCACCAGGATCGCGATGAGCAGGTAGAAGCGCAGCTCGGCCCAGAGCGACCAGTAGACGCCGGCGGCGTCGGTGACGTTGAACAACCGCTGGAGCATGCTGGCGTTCACCAGGTAGTCGGCTGGTGAAAGTTTTGGATTGAGCGCCGTGGCGCCGGTCAACCCGTAGAGGGCGGCGACGGCGATCAGGCTGAGCCAGTAGGCCGGGTAGAGCCGGACGAGCCGGGAGCGGGCGAACGCGCCGAGCCCGCGCCCCCAGGCGCTCATGAGGATGACGAAGCCGCTGATGATGAAGAACAGCTCGACGCCGAGGATGCCGAGCCCGGCGATGGGGGCGACGGCGGGGAAGAGCTCGGCGGGCCGGTCTCCCCAGACGGAGGCGTACGCGATCAGGTAGTGGAAGGCCAGCACGGCCAGGGCGGCGGCGAACCGCAGAAGGTCGAGCTCGGCCAACCGGCCGTCTCCGTGAGCGTGCTTCGGCCGGTTGGGATGGTGCACGGCCACTTAGACGTCCCATAGATCACTTCGGTTCCCTTGATTCACAACTGTCACAGCGAGCATCGATATTTTCGTCGCTGAGAGCCGTAAGGCATCACGATCGTTGGGCTCCCGGACATTCGCTCGTCACCATGTCGCCATGCGAAATCACCTGGTCATCGCGTTGGTGGCGGTCTCCCTGCTTGGGGCGGGCTGCGGCAGGTCCACTTCTGGTACGGCGGCGCCGTCCGCTCCTCCCCCGAACGGCACGAGCACAGGCGGCACGAGCACGGAGCTGGTCCCCGAGGCGATCCGCGCGTCCGGGGTGCTGCGGGTGGCGACGGCGGAGGGGTATCCGCCGATGGAGATGTACAAGCCGGGCACGCAGGAGCTGACGGGCGTGGACATCGACCTGGCGAAGGCGATCGGGAAGCGGCTGGGGCTGACGACCCAGGTGACGAACGCCGCGTTCGACGGGCTCATCCCCGGCCTGCAGGCCGGGCGGTGGGATCTGGCCGTGTCGTCGATGAGCGACACCGAGCAGCGCCGCAACGCGGTGGACTTCGTCGACTACTTCCAGGCGGGCGGCTCGATCCTGGTCAAGAAGGGCAACCCGGAGGGCATCAAGGGCCTGGACGACCTGTGCGGCAGGAAGGTCGTGCTGGCCAAGGGCAGTTCCAACCTGGACATCGGGCTGCGGCAGAACGACAAGTGCGACAAGAAGATGGAGATCCTGCAGAGCGAGGACGCTCCGACGGGCCTGCTGACGATGGACTCGGGCCGGACCGTGGCGACGATCGTCGACTCCCCCGTCGGCCACATGTACGCCAAGGAAACCGGCAAGTACGAGGTGCTGGCGGAGCAGTACGACGCGGGCCCCTGGGGCATCGCGATCGACAAGAAGAACACCGGCCTGCGTGACGCCGTGGCCAAGGCGCTGCAGGAGCTGATGGACGACGGCGAGTACCAGAAGATCCTCGACGGCTACGGCGTCGGCGCGAACGCGGTGCCCAAGGTCACGATCAACACGGGCGTGTCGTGACGGCTCCCGAGCTGCCGATCGACGCGGTGCGTCCGGGCCGTCCCGGCAGGCTGGCCGTGGCCGGCCTGGCGGGGCTGGTCCTGGTCTGGCTCGCGTACACGATCATCGTCAACGAGAACCTGCACTGGGACGTGATCGCCGCGTTCCTGTTCGACGGCCGGATCCTGAACGGGTTGTGGATCACGATCGCGCTGACGATGCTGTCAATGGTGGTCGGGGTGGCGCTGGGCGTGGCGGCGGCGGTGATGCAGCTGTCGGACAGTCCGGTGCTGCGCGGCGCGGCGGGCCTGTACACGTGGTTCTTCCGTGGCACGCCGCTGCTGGTGCAGCTGATCTTCTGGTTCAACATCGGGCTGGTGTTCCCGGTGATCGGGATCGGGGTGCCGTTCGGCGGGCCGATGCTGGTGGAGTGGCAGGCGAACGCGCTGATCACGCCGTTCGTGGCGGCGGCGCTGGGCTTGACGATCAACGAGGGCGCCTACATGGCGGAGATCGTCCGGGCGGGCATCCGCTCGGTGGATCCGGGCCAGCGGGAGGCGGCGGAGGCGCTGGGCATGTCGCACCGGCAGATCCTGCGCCGGGTGGTGCTGCCCCAGGCGATGCGGGTGATCATTCCGCCGACCGGCAACCAGTTCATCTCGATGCTGAAGACGACGTCGATGGTGTCGGTGATCGCAGGCGCCGAGTTGCTGACGGTGGCGCAGCGGATCTATCTGGGGAACTTCGAGGTGATCGCGCTGCTGGTGGTGGCGTCGATCTGGTACGTGGTGCTGACGAGCGTGGCGAGCGTGGGCCAGCACTTCCTGGAGAAGCGGTTCAGCCGTGGGGAGGCCGGATGAGCGGCATGGTGCGGGTCCGTTCGGTGCGCAAGCGGTTCGGCGCGCTGGAGGTGCTGAAGGGGGTGAGCCTGGACGTGCCGGAGGGCGGTGTGGTGTGCGTGGTGGGCCCGTCGGGTTCGGGCAAGTCGACGTTGCTGCGGTGCGTGAACCGGCTGGAGAGCATCGATTCGGGGCGGATCTGGGTGGACGGGGAGCTGATGGGCTTCCGTGAGGTGGGCGGCCGGTTGCATCTGCTGAGCCCGGCGGAGCTGTGCCGCCAGCGGCGGAAGATCGGCATGGTGTTCCAGCGCTTCCACCTGTTCCCGCACATGACGGCGCTGGAGAACGTGATGGAGGGGCCCTGCACGGTGCAGGGCGTCTCGCGGGCGGTGGCGTCCCGCCAGGCCGGTGCGCTGCTGGACCGGGTGGGGCTGGCGGATCGCGCGCACCACTACCCGGCGCAGCTCTCGGGCGGGCAGCAGCAGCGGGTGGCGATCGCCCGGAGTCTGGCGATGGAGCCGAAGGTCATGTTGTTCGACGAGCCGACGAGCGCGCTCGATCCCGAGTTGGTGCAGGAGGTGCTGGGGGTGATGCGGGATCTGGCGACGAGCGGGATCACGATGGTCGTGGTCACGCACGAGATGGGGTTCGCCAGGGAGGCGGGTGATCATCTGGTGTTCATGGACGACGGGATGATCGTGGAGGAGGGGCCGCCGCGCGAGGTGCTGGCCCATCCCGCTCACGAGCGCACCCGCGCCTTTCTTGGGCAGGTGCTTTGAACGCCGAGGTGCTGATCCGCGGCGGGCTGCTGGCCGACGGCACGGGCGCCCCGCTGCGCCCCGCCGACGTGGCCGTGTCGGGCGGGCGCGTGGTCGTCCTGCCCGCGAGCCCGGACGACGGTACTGGCGGTACGGGCGGGTCCGGGGCGGCGCGTGAGGTGGTGGACGCGACCGGGTCGGTGGTGGCGCCGGGGTTCATCGACGTGCACACCCATTCCGACGCCGTCACCCTGCTGGGTGAGCGGGCGTGGGAGCTGGCGGTGGCGCCGGTGCGGATGGGCGTGACGACGGAGATCTGCGGCAACTGCGGCTCGGGCCTGTTCCCCGGGTTGCCGGAGCGGCTGGCGGAGATGAGGGGATCGAGCCGGGTCACCTTCGGCGGCCAGGTCCCGATATTTCGTGACTTCGAGGGGTTCGCGGAGGCGCATCGGGCCGCCCCCCGCTCCAATCATCTGAGCTCCCTCGTCGGCCACGGCACGCTGCGGGCGGGCGTGGTCGGCTACGCGGACCGGCCGGCCTCGCCGCGGGAGCTGGACCTGATGTGCGGCCTGCTCGGCGACGCGCTCGAAGCGGGCGCCACCGGCCTGTCCACGGGCCTGATCTACACGCCAGGCACCTACGGCGGCACCGACGAGGTCGTGGCCCTGGCGGCGGTGGCGGCCCGGTACGGCAGGCCGTACGTGACGCATCTGCGTGACGAGATGGCGCGCGTGGAGGAGGCGCTGGAGGAGGCGGTGCTGATCGCCCGCAGGAGCGGCGCGGCGCTGCACGTCTCCCACCACAAGACGGCGGGGCGGCACGCGTGGGGCAGGACCGAGCGGACCCTGGCCAGGATCGCCGGCCTGCGCGCCGACGGCATGGACATCACCTGCGACGTCTACCCCTACACCGAGGCCAGCACGTCGCTGGCGGCGATGCTGCCGCCGTGGGCCAACGACGGCGGCACGCGCGCGCTGCTGGACCGGCTCAAGGACGCCGGGCAGCGGGAGCTGATGCGGCACGCGATCGCCGACGGCGTGCCCGGCTGGGAGAACACCGTGGGCAACGGCGGCTGGGACCGCATCTCGGTGGCGTGCGCGCCCCGCAACCCGGCGTTGGAGGGCCGTACCATCGCCGAGCTGGCCGGCGATCCGGTGGACGCGGCGGCGGAGCTGCTGCTGTCGGAGGACGGCGAGGTGACGATCATCAGCCATTCGATGCGGGAGGACGACGTGCGGCGGGTGCTGGCGAGCTCGTTCTCGATGATCGGCTCGGACGGGGTGCCCAAACCGGGCCACCCGCATCCGCGGCTGGCGGGCACGTTCCCGCGCGTTCTGGGCCGGTACGTGCGCGAGCAGGGGTTGATCTCGCTGGAGGCGGCCGTGCACAAGATGACCGGGATGGCGGCGGCCAGGTTCGGCCTGCGCGAGAGGGGGGTGTTGCGGGACGGGGCGCACGCGGACCTGGTGGTCTTCGATCCGGCGACGGTCGCGGACGGCGCCACGTACACGGACCCCCTGCTGCCGCCGTCGGGCCTGAGCCTGGTGATGGTGGCCGGCGAGGTGGCCGTGCGTGACAACGCGGTCACCTCCGCCCGGCCGGGAAGGATCGTCACGCCATGACGGCTCTGGCGCGGATAGCCGCCGCCTCCCCCGGCACCCTGGCCGTCGCGGTGCGGCCCATCGCGGTGCGGCCCATCGGGGAGCCGCCCATCGGGGAGCCGCCCGTCGAGGTGCCTAATGTCGGGGAGCCGCCCCTCGCTCTGGGCGACGTCGCGGCCCCTGCCCGTCCGCCCGCCGGTCTGAGCCTCAACGAGGATGTGGAGCTGCCGCTGGCGAGCGTGGGCAAGCTGCTGTTGCTGGCGGAGGTGGCGATGAGCGTGGACGGCGGCATCCTGGACCTTGAGGAGCCGGTGGTGCTGCACGAGGACGACTACTGCGGCGGGTCCGGCCTGCTGCCGAGCCTGGCGGCGCGAACCTGGACCGCCGGCGACCTGGCGCTGCTCACGGCGGCGGTGAGCGACAACACGGCGACGAACGCGCTGCTGCGCCGGATCGGGCTCGACCGGGTGAACGCCGCCGCGGCGGCGCTCGGGCTGACCCGGACCCGGCTGCTGGACCGGATCAGGGAGCCGCGCGGGCCCGGACACCCGCCGACGTTCGCGCTGGGCACCGCCGGGGAGTTGGCGGGCCTGGCGGCGCTGGTGGCGGGCGAGGAGGGCTGGCAGGTGCTGATGCGCGGCTGGATGCTGGCCAACACCGACCACGGCCTGGTGCCGGCGCTGCTCGGGCATGACCCGGAGGGCGGCCGGGTGGCCAACAAGACGGGGACCGACGACGGCATCCGGGCCGATGTGGGCCTCATGGGCTCGCTGGCGTACGCGGTGCTCGCCTGCGGCCCGCCGGGCTCCGACGCGGGCCTGGTGCGGGCGGTCCGCGGGGCGGGCGTGCTCATCGCCACCCAGGCGGGAACGCTGACGCACACCGGCCCTGCGCGACCGGGCCACGAATGACCCCGCTCCGAGTGACCCGCCCTTAGCGACCCCGCCCTAAGCCACCCCGTTCTGAGTGACCCGCCTTGCATGACGCGACGCTGGGACCGCGTCAGCGCAGCATGGGGTCGAGGGAGTTGCGGAGCTGGGCGGAGGCGGTGCGGAGGTAGGCGACGAAGGAGCGGGCCGCCGGGTTGGGGTTGGTGGGCCGCCGCGCGACGCCGATGCGGCGGAACAGCTGCGCGGTCTGGAGGCGGCGCAGCTGGACGCCGGTGACGCCCTGCAGGCCAAGGCTGGGCACCAGGGCCACGCCGAGCCCGGCCCTGACCAGCCCGACCGTCACCTCGTAGTGGTCGCTGCGGCAGCGGATCCGCGGGGTGAAGCCTTCGAGCGCGCCGGCCCGCTCCAGGATGGAGACGGGATGCTCAGCCCCGAAGGTGGTGATCCACGGCTCGTCGGCCAGGTCGGCGAGGCGGACCCGGGGCCGCTGCCCGGCCTGGTGGCCGTTGGGGACGACCAGGAGCTGCGGCTCCTCGAACAGCGGGAGTACCTCCACTCCTTCCGGCGGGGTCCACGGGTCGAGCGCGTGCTCGAACACGACGAGGATGTCCAGGGCACCGCGTTCGAGGTCGGGCAGCAGCTCGAACGGCTGCCCCTCGACGAGGTCGAGCGCGACGCGCGGGTAGCGGGCGGCGAACCTGGACAGGGCGAGCGGCAGCAGCCGGTATCCGGCGGAGGCGAAGAACCCGATCCGCAGTCCTCCGGCGTCGACCCGGGCCTGGGCGCCCAGGTCCTGCTCGGCGGCCTCGATGATGTCGACGACCTCCTGCGCCCGGTGCGCGAGGCGCAGCCCGGCCTCGGTGAGCCGCAGGCTCTGCGCGTTACGTTCGACGAGGCCGACGCCGGCCTCGTCCTCGAGGCGGGCGAGCTGGTGGGAGACGGCGGAGGGAGAGAGTTTCAGCACCCGCGCCGCCGCGGCGATGCTGCCGGTGCGGAAGACCTCAAGGAGGACGCGGAGCCGGTTGCTGCTGAGCACGCCCCCACATTATGAGCCCGCGACCAGCGATGATGACGCCGGAAGGGGCTTTTCGGCCCCTTCCGGCGTCGGTGCTACAGATACTGGCCGGTGTTGGCGACGGTGTCGATCGAACGACCGGCTTCGGCGCCCTGCTTGCCGGAGACGAGCGTGCGGATGTAGACGATCCGCTCGCCCTTCTTGCCGGAGATGCGGGCCCAGTCGTCGGGGTTGGTGGTGTTGGGCAGGTCCTCGTTCTCGGAGAACTCGTCCACGCAGGCCGTGAGCAGGTGCTGCACCCGCAGGCCCTTCTGGCCGTTCTCCAGGAACTGCTTGATCGCCATCTTCTTGCCCCGGTCGACGATGTTCTGGATCATCGCGCCGGAGTTGAAGTCCTTGAAGTAGAGGACTTCCTTGTCGCCGTTGGCGTAGGTCACTTCGAGGAAGCGGTTCTCTTCGCTCTCGGTGTACATGCGCTCGACGACGCTCTGGATCATGCCGTGGATGGTGGCCTCACGGGAACCACCGTGCTCGGTCAGATCTTCCGGATGGAGAGGCAGCTCGGAGACGAGGTACTTGGAGAAGATGTCCTTGGCCGCCTCGGCGTCCGGCCGTTCGATCTTGATCTTGACGTCCAGGCGGCCGGGCCGCAGGATCGCCGGGTCGATCATGTCCTCGCGGTTGGAGGCGCCGATGACGATGACGTTCTCCAGGCCCTCGACACCGTCGATCTCCGACAGCAGCTGAGGGACGATGGTGTTCTCCACGTCGGAGGACACGCCCGAGCCGCGGGTGCGGAAGATCGAGTCCATCTCGTCGAAGAACACGATCACGGGGGTGCCCTCTGATGCCTTCTCGCGAGCACGCTGGAAGACCAGGCGGATGTGCCGCTCGGTCTCGCCGACGTACTTGTTGAGCAGCTCGGGACCCTTGATGTTGAGGAAGAAACTCTTGCCGGACTGGCCGGTCTTCTCCGCGACCTGCTTGGCCAGGGAGTTGGCGACGGCCTTGGCGATGAGCGTCTTGCCGCAGCCGGGCGGGCCGTAGAGCAGGACGCCCTTGGGCGGGCGCAGCTTGTGCTCGCGGAACAGGTCGGCGTGCAGGTAGGGGAGCTCGATGGCGTCCCTGATCTGCTCGATCTGCCGCATGAGGCCGCCGATCTCCTCGTAGGAGATGTCGGGGACCTCTTCGAGCACGAGCTCTTCGACTTCGGACTTGGGAATGCGCTCGTAGACGTAACCCGAGCGAGGCTCGAGCAGGAGTGAGTCGCCCGCCCTGATGGGCTGGCCGACCAGCGACTCGGCCAGTCGCACGACGCGCTCCTCGTCGGCGTGCGAGATGACCAGGGCGCGCTTGCCCTCGTCGAGCAACTCCTTGAGCATCACGATCTCGCCGACCTCTTCGTAGCCGAGAGCCTCGACCACGTTGAGCGCCTCGTTGAGCATGACCTCCTGGCCACGCCGCAGCGAGTCGACGTCGACGGCTGGGCTGACGTTCACCCGCAGCTTGCGGCCGCCGGTGAACACCTCGATCGTGCCGTCTTCTCTGGTCTCCAGGAAGGTGCCGAATCCGGATGGCGGCTGCGCCAGCCGGTCGACCTCCTCCTTGAGAGCGACGATCTGGTCCCGGGCCTCCTTGAGTGTGGACACCAGGCGTTCGTTCTGGCCGGTGACGGCCGCGAGGTTCGCCTGTGCCTCATGGAGACGTTCTTCCAGGACCCTGGCCTGACGGGGTGACTCGGCCAGCTTCCGCCTCAGCGCGGTGATCTCCTCCTGGAGGAAGGAGACCTGTGTTGAAAGATCAGCGACCTCCCGTTCGCGCTGCGCGGCTCGAGCCTCAGCATCATCGCGAGCTGCCACGCCCCGTCACCTCCTTCCCAGTCGAGGGCGACTACTAAGGACCTTACCTATCTCGGGCCCCTCCGTAACCTGGCCGGGCAGTGTTCGTAGAGTGACAATCAGTATTCGGTGAATAATCCCCAATAGGGCGTTTAATACTTCCAGCATATGAACACGGCGAAGTGTTCCCGTGTCACGCACCAACGCACCCTTGTGGCCAAATTGTCATAGTTCTTCGGTGGTTCCCTTCGGTCGTCGACGGCGCGGCGGCGGGGTGACGCCGTCGGCCATGCGGCGGGCGGTGACGAGGAACCCGGTGTGCCCGATCATCCGGTGATCGGGCCGAACGGCGAGCCCTTCGACATGCCAGTCGCGAACCAGGGTCTCCCACGCATGAGGCTCCGTGAAACTCCCGTGATCGCGAATCACCTCGACGGTTTTCGACAGCTGGGTCGTCGTGGCCACGTAACAGCAGATCACGCCGCCCGGTGTGAGGGCCTTGGCGACGGCGTCGACGCACTCCCAGGGAGCGAGCATGTCCAGGATCACCCGGTCGACGTCGGAGGTGTCCAGGGCGGACACCAGGTCGCCGACGACCAGGCGCCAGTTGTCGTCCATCGAGCCGCCGTAGAACTTCTCCACGTTCGTGCGGGCGATGTCGGCGAAGTCCTGGCGGCGCTCGTAGGAGGTGACGTGTCCCTCAGGACCGACGGCACGCAGCAGGAAGCACGTCAGCGCGCCGGAGCCGACGCCCGCCTCGACCACCCGGGCGCCGGGGAAGATGTCGGCCATGCCGACGATCTGCGCCGAGTCCTTCGGGTAGATCACGGCCGCGCCGCGCGGCATCGCCAGGGTGTAGTCCTGCAGCAGATGGCGGAAGGCGAGATAGGCCGTGCCGCCGGAGGAGCGGACCACGGAGCCTTCGGGCTGCCCGATCAGTTCGCTGTGCGGGATGGCGCCCTTGTGGGTGTGGAAGACGCCGTCGTCCTTGAGCGTGATCGTGTGGCGCTTGTTCTTGGGGTCGGTGAGCTGCACCTGATCCCCCGCCTGAAACGGCCCATGCCTGCGGAAACCCATGGCGGCAAGGTTATAGGGCTTTCGAGTACGTCTTGACGCGCGATATCTATGGGGGATGTTCCCGCGTGAAGTGATCGCCGTCGGCTCCCTGGTACTCCGTCCCCCGGTCGATGACGACGTGGAGGCCATCGTGGCCACCTGCGACGATCCCGTGACGGCCCGGTTCCTGCCGCTGATCCCGTCGCCGTACACCGCGCAGGACGCGCGTGAGTTCGTACGCCGCTCGCGGGCGAAGTGGGACGGCGGCGGGACGGAGTACTCGATCACCGAGGACGGCCGCTACATCGGCTCCATCGGCACGAGCGCGCCGTCCGCGTGGGGCTCGGTCGAGCTCGGCTATCTGGTGGCGCCGTGGGCGCGCGGCAAGGGCGTGGCCGGGGCGGTGGCGCGCGGGCTGGCCGAGTGGCTGCTGGACCGGGGCGTGGAACGGGTGGAGCTGATGGCCGAGGTGGCGAACCTGCCCAGCCTGCGGGTCGCGTACAAGGCCGGTTTCCGCGAGGAGGGGCGCAAGCGGGACGCCAAGGCGCTGCGCGACGGCCAGCGGGTGGACCACGTGATGTTCGCCAGGCTCGCCCGCGACGCGGGCGAGGCGGTGGAGCCCTATCTGCCGTTCTTCGAGGGCGGCGAGCTGAGCGACGGCGTGGTGCGGCTGACGCCGCTGGACGAACGGGACGCCGCGGACTTCCACCGGATGATGGCCGAGCCGAGCGTCGCCCAGTTCGGCATGGGCCCGCTCGGCACGCTGGAGGACGACGAGCGGCGCTGCCGGTGCACCGGCTACTTCTGGCTGTCGGGGCAGCGGGTCGAGCTGGCGGTCAGGGACGCGGCCACCGGCGAGTTCGCCGGCCACCTGCAGCTGACGCGGATCGTCCCGGCGTTCGGGGAGGCCATGGTGGGCTACTCCCTGGTGCCGCGTTTCCGCGGCCGCGGGTTCATGACGCGCGCGGTCGGGCTGCTGGGCGACTGGGCCTTCGCCCGCACCCGGTTGCACCGGCTGGTCGCCGGGACCGACGTGGCCAACGCCGCCTCGCAGGCGGTGCTGCGCCGGGCCGGGTTCGTCCAGGAGAGCGTGCGCAGGCAGGTGTTCCCGAAGCCGGACGGTTCCCGCTCGGACGAGATCGAGTGGTGCCTGCTGCGCCCCGGCACTCCCTGAGCGGCGCGACGCGCCTCCCGCTCCGAGCAGGCGCGCCTCCGGCTCCGAGCGGCGCGGCTCCGGCTCTGGCTCCGAGCGCGCGGCCCGCCTCCGGGAGGCCCCTGGAGGCCTCCAGGGGCTGGACGCCGTCGCCCGGCTCCCCCTCCGGCGTGCGGGCCCTCATCGGGCGCGCACGGCCCTTCTGGTACGTGCGCGGCCGTCCTCTGCGCGGCGTGTGCCGGCCACGCGACCCGACCGCAGCGCCCGGCGCCAGGGCTCCCTTCCTCGCCCAGGCGCCTCTGGAGGACGCTGACGCCGGAAACGACATCTCCTGCGCTGTGAACCGGCGGCGATGACGTACCGGCAGATCAAGGAAGGACTCCCGCGCCCCGGGCGGGGCGCGGGGTGGTCAGCCGCGGTGCGCCTCGAAGCGCAGGGTGCGGGAGACGCCCACGCGCACGGTGGTGCCGGGCGCGATGGTCACGGGCTCGTTGGGCGGGATGTCGTAGAAGTTCGGGTCGCCGGGCGGCTGGATCTGGGTGCCGTTGACGGAGCCGAGGTCGACCAGGTTGACGTCCCAGCCGTCCAGGGCCACCCGCAGGTGCCTGCGGGAGACCGACCCGTCGGGGCTGGTGACCTTGGCGGGCCGGGCGGTGCCGCCGGCCACCTCGGGGGCCCGCTCGGGGTCGCGGCCCAGGAGGTAGTCGCTGTCGAGCGGCAGCGCGGTGCCGTCGTCCAGGACGAGGACGCCGAGCGGCGGGCGCGGCCCCTTGTAGGGGACGAGCGTGCGCTGGACGAGGGCGATGCCGCACACCGCGCAGTAGGGGGCGCGCGGATCGTTGAAGTGGTCGTTCTTGCAGTCGACCCCGTAGACCAGCGGCCGGTCGCCGTGGTCCTGCTGCTCCTGTGACGGAGGCGGCGGGCCCTGCTCGAAGTGGTCCTGCGGGGGCGGCCCCATGAGCGGCGGCGGGCCCGGGTCCTGCGTCGGCGGGCCCAGGAGAGGCGACGGCCCGGGGTCGAAGTGGTCCTGCGGCGGCGGCCCCATGGGCTGGTCGTACGGCTCGGGGACCGTGCCGTTGCCGGCGGGGGCGGGCTCGTCGTAGGAGGGGAAGGAGACGGGCTCCGGCGGCGCGGGGGGCTGCTCCAGCACGGGCTGCGGCTGGAACTGCGGGCCGGAGACCGGCTGCTGCCGCAGGGGCGGCTGCTGGTCGGCTCCGGACATCGGGTAGGGGGGCGCCTGGACGGGCTGCGGCGACGGCCGGCTCGGCGGCTCGGCGCGCGGCGGCAGCAGGTCGGCCTCCATGTGGTAGGCCGTGTTGGGCATCTCCTCGGTGAGCGGCCGGGACGGGCCGGCGGAGGCCAGCTCGCCGAGCCGCGCGGCGACGCCGCCGCCGTGCACGACGCCGCCGCCGTCGAAGCGGACGGCGGGGTGCGCGCTGCCGGCGCCGGGCAGGCTCAGCTCCACGCTCTCGACGGGACCGCCGATGAGCCGGTCGGCCCAGGTGAGGGAGTCGCTGCCGGCCAGGCGGGTCTGGCCCGCCGGGGTGGTGATCGTAGCCGAGGCGGAGCCGCTCACCAGGACGGCCACGCCGTCGCCGACGGGGCCCGCCACGGCGCAGGTGGCCGGGTCGCGCGCCATGTTGGCGGCGAGCACCTGGGCGGCCCGCCGGGCCAGGGCCCTGCCGTCGCCGCCGGAGGCGGCCGTCTCGCGCAGCGCCTCGAGCAGGCCGGTGTCCGCGGTCTCGTCCGCGTCGCACACCAGCAGCAGCCCGCCCTCGTAGGCGACCAGCCCGTTGCCGGGAAGCGGACGCACCGCTTGGAAACCCTGGTCCGTCATGAGTCCTCCCTCATGACCGTGCTGCGCTCATCGGTGCCCTCGCTGCGCTCGGTCACTCAACTCTCCTCCCCGGAAGCCGGCGATGTGGCGGCACCCGCACCGCCGTGCCGGCCCAGCCATACGCATACCCAGACGACGGGGCGGTGTCGCGGTCGCCCCATCTCGATTCGGTGAACCGGCGGGCCACGGCAAACCCCCCACCTGTGCAAGCTTGGCCAAACAGCACACTATCGGCCAGAGGTCACATCTTCGAATCGCCGGGGGTGTGAACGGGCCGCAGCGTCCTGATCACTGGACATGACATTAGCCGGGGGCCGCCGCTAAGACGAGTAGGACAAATCAGACGCCGGTGAAGACGCGGTTGACGTCTGCGGTGGCCAGCACCCCGTAGATCTCGCCGCCCCGCTCCACGAGGAGGTACTCCCCCGCCGGGGCCTCGCGCATGGCGTCGATCAGCGGCTCCCCCACCAGGTCGGCGGCGAGCACCAGGGACGGCTCCAGGGACTTGGCCATGGAGCCCACGTTCACCCAGGGGCGGCGGTGCTCGGGGGTGGCCTGCACGGCCGACTCGTTGACGATGGCGAGCGGCCGGCCGTCGTGGTCGACCACGACCAGGGCCCCCGCCCCGCTCTCCGCGGCCTGCCGCAGCGCCTCGGCCAGCGGCGTCTCGGCCGTCACCGGGATCGCCCTGCGGGCCAGGTTACGCGCGTTGACCTGCGGAATCCTGGCGCGGACGCGGGCGACGCGGAGCGACTGGGTGGCGCCCATCCAGATGAAGGAGGCCAGCACGAGCGGCCAGATCAGGTCGCGGTAGTCGACCTCCCGCCCGGCCGACAGCGCCATGGCGAAGGGGGCCGCGATGAGCAGCACCGCGAGCACCCGGCCGCCCCAGGCCGCGGCGACGGTGCCGGTGCCGGGGTTGCTGGTGAGCTTCCACACGCCGGCGCGCAGCATCCGACCGCCGTCCAGCGGCAGGCCGGGCAGCAGGTTGAAGACGCCGACGATGAGGTTGGCGACCCAGAGCTGCCAGATCAGCACCTCCGGGATGCCGCCGCCGTTGATGAGGAAGACGTCGGCGAGCCAGCCCACACCGGCCAGGCCGAGCGACAGCAGCGGCCCTGCGGCGGCCACCAGGAACTCCTTGGCGGGCGTCGGCGGCTCCTTCTCGATCTCCGACACGCCGCCGAGGAGGTAGAGGGTGATCCGGCGGACCGGCAGCCCGTAGGCCTTGGCCAGGACGCTGTGCGCCAGCTCGTGCAGCAGCACCGAGAGGTACAGCAGCACCGCGAAGGCGAAGGCGACGGCGTAGGCGGCGGCGGAGGACAGCTCGGGCAGCATGGCGCGCACGGTGTCGCCGAAAAGCCAGGTGATGAAGGCCGCGACGATGAACCACGTCCATGACACGTAGACGGGAATGCCGAAAGGACTGCCCATCCGGATGCCGGAGAACTCCTGTCGGGGGCTCTGCTCGCTCACCGCGCTCCTTGCCGTTCACCAGTGCCTGTCGCTGCCTTGATGCTACGCGCCGGAGCGAGTGATCCCGGACTCACGAGCCCGGTTATGTCGGGCCGGTGACCTAGAGTGCCGTGCATGACGTTGACCGATCCGGTGATCATCGGAGCCCTCTCCCCGTCCCGGGCGGGCGACTTCATGACCTGTCCGTTGCTCTACCGGTTCCGGGTGATCGACCAGCTGCCGGAGAAACCCTCGCAGGCGGCGGTGCGCGGCACGGTGGTGCACGCGGTGCTGGAGCGGCTCTACGACCTGCCCGCGCCGCGCCGCTCGGTGGAGGCGGCGCTGGGGCTGCTGGAGCCGCAGTGGGAGCGGCTGCTGGCCGAGGACCCCTCCTACGCGGAGATGTTCGCCGACGACGCCGAGCGGGCCGAGTGGCTCTCCCAGGCGCGGGGGATGCTGGAGCGCTACTTCACGCTGGAGGACCCGACCCGGCTGGAGCCGGCCGAGCGGGAGCTCTACGTGCAGGCGGTGCTCGACGGCGGGCTGATGCTGCGCGGCTACGTCGACCGCCTGGACGTGGCGCCGACCGGTGAGGTGCGGGTGGTCGACTACAAGACGGGCAGCGCGCCGGGGCCGGACTTCGAGGCCAAGGCGCTGTTCCAGATGAAGTTCTACGCGCTGGTGCTGTGGCGGCTGCGCGGCGAGGTTCCCCGGCTGCTGCAGCTGGTCTATCTGGGCGGCCGCGGCGAGGTGCTGCGCTACGCCCCCGACGAGGCCGACCTGCTGGCGACCGAGCGCAAGGTGCGGGCGCTGTGGACGGCGATCGAGCGGGCGCTGGAGACGGGCGAGTGGCGGGCCAGGCCGAGCCGCCTGTGCGACTGGTGTGATCATCAGGCGCTCTGCCCGGAGTTCGGCGGCACTCCCCCGCCGGTGCCGGCGCGGCAGCCGGGTGACACGGTGCGCAGCAACCGGCGTTCGGCCACCGACGAGCTGTAGCCGCGTTCTCCTCCTTGGGGAGGAGGTTCCGGGCTCTCACCTGGGCCTACAGTGAAGCGGTGCGCGCAGACCGAACCACGTTCCACGACTCGGTCCTGGCGGTGCTGGTGGCCGCGGTCTCCGTGGTGCTGTTCCTGGCGCAGGACGCCGAGCGGCTGGAGCCGCCGGGCCTGTTCCCGGCGGAGGTCCGCGCCCCCGACGCGGTGGGCGTCCTGCTCGTACTGCTGATGTGCGTGCCGGTGGCCGTGCGCAGGCGCTGGCCGCTGGCCGGGCTGTGCGCGAGCCTGGTGCCCGAGACGCTGCTGTCCGCCCTCGGCTACGGCATCGGCCTGGCGGGGGTGGCCGGCGTGGTGCTGCTGTACTCGGTGGCGTCGCATCGCGGGCTGGCGGCGGCGCTGGGCGGGCTGCTGCTGTCGCTGGTCGTCTACGGCGTGGGCGTGTCGGCCGGTCCGCCCTCCACGGCCCGCTGGAGCGATCATGTGGCGGCGATCGTGGTGCTGGTGGCCGTCTGGGGCGGCGGGCGGAGCCTGCGGCTGCGCCGCGCGTACCTGGAGGAGTTGAGGGACCGCGCCACCCGCCTGGAGCGGGCGCACGCGGCCGACACCCGGGCGGCCAGGGCGGAGGAGCGTTCGAGGATCGCCCGCGAGCTGCACGACGTCGTCGCCCACCACGTGAGCGTGATGACGGTGCAGGCGGCGGCGGCGCGCAAGGTGCTGGCCGCCGATCCGGAGCTGGCCCGTGAGGCGCTGTCGGCGATCGAGTCGACGGGCCGCACCGCGATGGCGGAGATGCGCGACATCGTCGGCGTGCTGCGCGCGGACGCCCGTGCCGAGCTGACGCCGCAGCCGGGCATGCGGGACCTGCCCGCCCTGGTGGAGCAGATGCGGGAGGCCGGCCTGATCACCACGCTGTCGGTGGAGGGCGAGGCGGAGCCGGTCCCCGCCGGGGTGGACCTGGCCGCCTACCGCCTGGTCCAGGAGGGCCTGACCAACTCCCTGCGGCACGCGGGCACGGGCGCGCGGGCCGTGGTGACCGTGCGGCGCGGGCGGGACGAGCTTGAGGTGCGGGTGGAGGACGACGGGCTGGGGGCGGCCGTCTCACCGCGGCGGCCGGGCCATGGTCTGGTGGGGATTCGCGAGAGGGTCGCCCTCTATGGTGGAATCCTGACCATCGGCCCGAAAGCCGGAGGCGGTTTCAAGGTGCGGGCGACGTTCCCGTTGAAGGACGGACAATGACCATCAGAGTGCTGCTGGTCGACGACCAGCCGCTGCTGCGTACGGGGTTCCGCCTGATCCTGGAGGCCGAGCCCGACATCACGGTCGTGGGCCAGGCCGGCGACGGCAAGGTGGCGCAGGAGCAGACACGGGCGCTGCTGCCCGACGTGGTGCTCATGGACATCCGGATGCCGGGTGTCGACGGCATCGAGGCGACCCGCAGGATCGTGCGGGAGGCGGCGCCGAGCGCGCACGTGCCCAAGGTGCTGGTGCTGACGACCTTCGACCTGGACGAGTACATCGTGGAGGCGCTGCGGTCCGGCGCGTCCGGGTTCCTGCTGAAGGACGTGCCGCCGGACGAGCTGGTGCAGGCGATCAGGGTGGTGGCGGCGGGTGACGCGATCGTGTCGCCGAGTGTGACCCGGCGGCTGCTCGACCGGTTCGCCGCCAGGCTGCCGTCGGCCTACGAGCAGAGCACGCCCGCCCGGGTGGACCGGCTCACCGAGCGGGAGCTGGAGGTGCTGCGGCTGATCGCCAAGGGCATGTCCAACGCGGAGATCGCGGCCAAGCTGGTGGTGAGCGAGACCACGGTCAAGACGCACGTCGGCAACGTGCTGACCAAGCTGGGGTTGCGCGACCGGGTGCAGGCGGTGGTGCTGGCCTACGAGACCGGCCTGATCACCCCGGGCGCCCTGTCCTGAGCCGACGACGGCCAGGACAGGGCCGGGTGGGATCCCGTCAGGCCTTGGCCGCGTCCTCGGAGGCGACGGCGACGGGCACGTTCTCCGGGAAGTGGCAGGCGACGCGGTGGCCGCCGGCCAGCTCCTCCAGCGGAGGCTCGACGGTCTTGCAGATCTCCTGCGCCTTCCAGCAGCGGGTGTGGAAGCGGCACGCGGGAGGCGGGTTGAGCGGGCTCGGCACGTCGCCGGTGAGGCGGATCCGATCGCGGTCCCTGCGCACCTTGGGGTCCGGCACCGGCACCGCCGACAGCAGCGCGTTGGTGTACGGGTGCATGGGCGCGGTGTAGAGGCGCTTGCGGTCGGCGATCTCCACGATCTTGCCGAGGTACATGACGGCCACTCTGTCGCTGATGTGGCGCACCACCGACAGGTCGTGGGCGATGACCACGTACGTCAGGTCGAGCTCGCTCTGCAGGTCTTCGAGCAGGTTCACGACCTGGGCCTGGATCGACACGTCGAGCGCGGAGACCGGCTCGTCGGCGATGATGAGCTTCGGCTTGAGCGCGAGCGTGCGGGCGATGCCGATGCGCTGCCGCTGACCGCCGGAGAACTCGTGCGGGTAGCGGTTGTAGTGCTCCGGGTTGAGGCCGACCATCTCCAGGATGTCCTGTACGGCCTTCTTCGTGCCGTTCTCGGTCTTCACACCCTGGATGCGGAACGGGGCGCCGACGATGGCGCCGACGGTGTGCCGCGGGTTGAGCGACGAGTAGGGGTCCTGGAAGATCATCTGCATGTCGCGGCGGAGCGGGCGCAGCTTGCCCTGGCCCATGTGGCTGATGTCGCGGCCCTCGAAGACGATCTTGCCTCCGGTGGGCTCCAGCAGCCTGGTCACCAGCCGGCCGGTGGTGGACTTGCCGCAGCCCGACTCGCCCACCAGGCCGAGCGTCTCGCCCTTGATCACGTCGAAGCTGATCCCGTCGACCGCCTTGACGGCGCCGACCTCCCGCTTGAACAGGCCTTTGGTGACGGGGAAGTGCTTCTCGAGGTTCTGTACCGAAAGAAGCGGCTCGTTCTCGCTCACTGGATCTCCAGCACTGGCTTGATCTCGGTCTCCCACAGCGTCCGCCGTTCGGTCCTGCTCATGTGACAGCGCACCAGGTGCCCGCGCTCGGTCGGAGCGAGGTCCGGCACCTCGGTGGAGGCGCGGCCGTCGGTGCGGTCGGCGTACGGGCAGCGGGGATGGAAGGCGCAGCCCGGAGGCACGTTGATGAGGGACGGCGGAGAGCCCTTGATCGGCAGCAGCCGTTCGGTGCGCTCCCGGTCGAGGCGGGGCATGGAGCTCAGCAGACCCCAGGTGTAGGGGTGCTCGGGCCGGTAGAAGATGTCGTCGGCCTTGCCGTACTCGATGCACTTGCCGCCGTACATGACCAGGATGTCGTCCGACAGCTCCGCCACGACGCCGAGGTCGTGGGTGATGATGATCAGCGCGGAGTTGAACTCGCGCTGCAGGTCGCGCATCAGGTCGAGGATCTGCGCCTGTACGGTCACGTCGAGCGCGGTGGTGGGCTCGTCGGCGATGAGCAGCTCGGGGTCGCACGACAACGCCATGGCGATCATGGCGCGCTGGCGCATGCCGCCGGAGAACTCGTGCGGATAGCTGTCGACGCGACTGGCCGGCGTGGGGATCCCGACGCGGCCGAGCAGGTCGATCGCGTGCTTGCGCGCCACCTGCTTGCTGACGTCGTGGTGGATCCGGTAGGCCTCGATGATCTGGTGGCCGACGGTGTAGTAGGGGTGCATCGACGACAGCGGATCCTGGAAGATCATCGCCATCTTCTTGCCGCGCAGCCCGCGCACCGCCTCGGCCGAGGCGCCGACGAGCTCCTCGCCGTCGAGCCAGATCTCTCCGGAGATCTTGGCCCGGCCGCCCTTGTGCAGGCCGAGGATGCCGAGGCTGGTCACGCTCTTGCCGGAGCCCGACTCGCCGACGATGCCGAGGGTCTGGCCGCGCTCGATGCTGAAGGTCAGGCCGTCGACGGCTCTGACGAGCCCGTCGTCGGTGGGGAACTGGATCCGCAGATCCTTGACGTCCAGGAAGCTCACGACAACCTCACCCTCGGGTCGACCACCGCGTAGAGGAGGTCGACGACGAAACTCGCGACCACCACGAAGCCGGCGGCGAACAGGACCACGCCCATCACCTGGGGCAGATCCTGGTTTCTGATGGCCAGGATGGCGAACTGGCCGAGTCCGGGCAGAGTATAGGTCGTCTCCGTCAGGATGGCGCCGCCGATCAGCAGCCCGAAGTCGATGCCGAACAGGGTGAGGATCGGTGTCAGCGCGGCGCGCAACCCGTGTTTGACCACGACATCGCGTTCGCGCAGGCCTTTGGCCCGGGCGGTGCGGATGTAGTCCTCGCCCATGGTCTCCAGCATGCCCGCGCGGGTGAGCCTGGCGTAGGTCGCCGCGAACAGGAACGCCAGCGTGATCCAGGGCAAGAGCAGGTTGTACGCCCATTCGGCGGGATTCTCCGTCAGGTCGGTCCACGCGCCGCCCGGCGGGGTCCAGCCGAGGCCGTAACTGAAGACGACCAGGGAGACCATGCCGGTGAAGAAGATCGGCAGCGACACCCCGGCGAGCGCGGTGCCCATCGACAACCGGTCGAAGAAGGTGCCGCGTCGCAGCGCGGAGAGCACGCCGACGGACACGCCGAAGACCACCCACAGGAAGGCCGCCCCGATGGCCAGGGAGAAGGTCACCGGCATGCGGTCGAGCAGGTCCGGCCAGACGGGCTGGCCGCTGATGAAGGAGTAGCCCAGGCAGGGCGCCGGGCACTGCTCGACGCCGGCTCCGTAGTCGTACTCGGCACCGGTGAAGATGCCCTTGAGGAACCGGCCGTACTGCACGACGATCGGATCGTTGAAGCCCAGCCGCTCGGCGACCAGGTGCACCGTCTCGGGTGTGGCCGCGCGGCCGACGTACCGCGAGGCGAGAGCCTCCGGGGAGGAACCGGCCCACTGCGGCACCACGAAGAAGATGCCGAAGGTGACCATGCTGATGACGATCAGCATGGCGATGGCGCCGATGACTCGTCTGATGATGTATGTGAACACCGCGTCGGCCGGATGGCCTGCCCGTCTCCGGACAGGCCATCCCTGCCTTCACCTTCCTTCGTTAGATCCCGGACCGCGCCTGGTCACTCGACGCCGAGCAGCACGTAGTCGTACATGCTCTGGCCCTCGTTGTAGGCGACATTGGTCACGCCCTGGCCGCGCAGCAGCAGCGACTTGGCCCAGACCACCGGGAGGAGGGAGGCGTCCTCCATGACGGCCTTGTCGACGTCGACCCACAGCTTGTTGCGGGCGGTCTCGTCGAGCTCGGCGGAAGCCTGGTCGATCAGACCGTCGACCTTGTCACTCTTGACGCTCAGGTTGTAGTTGCCGGCGTCGCGGATGGTACGGCTGTCGACGATGGCCTGCAGGAAGCCGTAGCCGTCAGGCCAGTCGGAGCCCCAGCCGTGGGTGGCCAGGCCGATGCCGTTCTTCTTGACGTACGCGGTGTTGCCGGCGTAGTCGGAGAAGTAGCTGGAGGCCGGGAAGCCCTTGAGGGTGAGCTTGATGCCCACCTTGGACAGCGCCTGCTCCATGGCCTCGGCCAGCGCCTTCTCACGCGGGCGGTCGGCACGGAAGGTCATCGTGGTGGCGAAGCCGTTGGGCTGGCCACAGGCGGCGAGCGCCTCCTTGGCCTTGGCGATGTCGCCCTTGTTGCCCTCGGACGGGTAGATGTCGAACTTCTCCTGGCCGACGATGGGCGGCGGCATCACGTTGGTCGCGATCTCGCCACCGGCGACCTCGCCGCCGAAGGCGGTCTGGTTGGCGACACGGTCCGCGGCGAACATGACGGCCTTGCGGCAGTCGATGTTGTCCAGGGGCGGGTTGTCCGGGATGACGGAGACGTACCAGAGCCTGGGGATCGTCGGGTTGTCCGTGCGGGCCTTCAGGGCCGGGTCCGGCAGGACCTTGCCCAGCGCGGCCGGCTGCATGCCGGTGCCCGGGATGTCGAGGTGGATGTCTCCGGCGATGAGCTGGTTGTCCAGGTCGTCGGCGTTGACGTTGAGCTGGACCTCGATCCGGTCCGGCAGCGCGGGACGGTTCGGGTCGGTCGCCGGGTCCCACTGGTCGTTGCGGACCAGCGCGAACTTCTTACCGATCTCGTTCGACTCGAACTTGTACGGCCCGGAGGAGATGACCTTCTCGCGATACTTCGCGCCGGTGTCCTTGTCCTTCGGCACCGGGGCGGTCATCGGCATCTGGACGATGTAGTCCATGGACGCGAACGGCTTCTTCAGGTGGAAGACGACCGTCGTGTCGTCCGTCGCCTCGACGGCCGACTTGTAGTCGACGTCAGGGGTCTTGTAGACGCCCTTGAAGTCCTTCGGCCAGTCCAGCAGCTCGTTCAGGTAGGACGGGCCGTGCGGGAAGGTCTCCTTGTCGAAGGTCCTGGCCACCGCGTAGGCGACGTCCTTCGCCCCGATCGGGGTGCCGTCCTCGAACTTCAGACCAGACTTGATCTTGTACGTCCAGGTCTTGCCCTCGTCGCTCGGCTCACCCAGCGACTCGGCCAGGTCGGGCACGACGGTGTTGCCGTCGGGGCCGGGGCCCGTCTTGTACATCGTCAGCGTCCGCCAGTAGAGCCGGCCGAAGTTGAACGAGTAGCCGTAGTAGGTATCGCCCGGGTCGAGGCTGTCCCAGTCGGCGGAGTGGGCCGCCTTGAGCGTGCCGCCCTTCTTGGTGGAGGGGTTGAAGATCTCGGTCAGCGCGGCGTTGGCCACGGGTTGCGCGGCAGCGCCCGAAGCGGACTGGGCGGGCTGCTGGGTTGTGCCGCCCCCTCCGCCGCCACAGGCGGAGAGCACCAGGGCCAGCGCCGCTGTCGCGGCGGCGGCCAGTGCGGATTTCCTTCTCATTGACTACCCCTTGTTAGTGGAGATGGGGATGGAGCGTAGGCGAAGGTCAGTGCGCCCGTGGGTCGAAGGCGTCCCTCAGACCGTCGCCGAACAGGTTGAACGCCAGGACCGTGATGAAGATCGCCAGGCCGGGGAAGATCACGAAGTGCGGGAGCGTGTAGAAGCGCACCGCCTCCGAGAGCATGCCACCCCAGGTGGGGGTGGGCGGGTTGATGCCGACGCCAAGGAACGACAGGGCGGCCTCGAACAGGATGTTGGCCGGGATGAGCAGCGTCGCGTAGACCAGGATCGGCGCGATCAGGTTGGGCAGGATCTCGCGGAACAGGATGTAGCCGTTGCGGGCGCCCAGGCTCCGCGCGGCGTCGACGAACTCGCGCTCGCGCAGGGACAGGGTCTGGCCGCGGACGATGCGGCCGATGCTGGGCCAGCTGAAGAAGCCGATGATGAAGATCAGCATGGCGATGCGCAGCCCGTTGCCCTCCAGGCCGAACCCCTTGTCGGGGACGACGCCGGCCAGCGCGATGGCGAAGACCAGCAGCGGGAAGGCGAGGAAGACGTCCATGAGGCGGCCGATGATCTGGTCGACCCAGCCGCCGAAGTAGCCGGCGATGACGCCCATCACGGTGCCGATGACGACCGACACGAGCGTGGCCAGGAAGCCGATCAGCAGCGAGACGCCGGCGCCGGCGACGATGCGGCTGAAGATGTCACGGCCGTTGACGGGCTCGACGCCGAGCAGGTATTCGGAGCCCATGCCGCCGAAGTCGCCCTTGGGCAGCAGCGTGGACGAGTCGATCATGTCCTGGTGGAACTCCAGGGGTGGATGCCCGAACACCGCGATGATCGGTGTCGCGAAGACGGCCACCAGGATCAGCAGGACCACCGTGATCCCGCCGGCCAGCGCGATCTTGTCTCGCCGCAGCCGCATCCAGGCGATCCCGGTGAGGGATCGTCCCTGTACAGCTCGGCCCGCTCCCGAGAGCACGACCTCCGGCTGCGCTTCGGAAGCCGAACCGGAAACGTCTAGCGGTGCGGTCATGCCGGAATGCCCCCTGATTTTCAGACGACGTTGTCTGTGAGTTCTTGATACAGACCGCTCGTCGCGACCTCAGGAGGCAGGATCTATGGCCTGAGCTGCGCTGACTAGTCCCTAGGGCACCTATGTGGCTCAACTGTGATTGTCGCGAAACTCATTCGTATCGATCTTGAGGGGTTTGTCTGGGACCAGTCTCGGTTACGTCCCGGAACTGTGACACAGCGGGCTTCAGCTGATGCCCCGCTTCTTGAGGATGTCCTCGATGTCGGAGAAGTCGTCGTCGGCGCTCTTCTTCTTCGACTCGACCGCCGGCTTGGACGCGGACTTCGGCGCGGACTTGGCCGCCGCGGGTCGCGCCGCCGGCGACTGCCGTCCGGCAGGGGCCTCGGCCGCCGCCTCGCCGGCCTTCTTGCCGCCGCCCGCCTTGGCCAGCTTGCGCCCGCGCAGCACCCCTGACACCACGAACAGCACCACCGACAGCCCGGCCACGGCCACGCCCGCCCACACCAGCGGGTTGAACACCAGGCTCGTCACGAAACCCACGAGGGTCGAGCCGATGGTCCACAGCGCCTGCAGCGCGTTCGTCAGGTAGGCCGCCAGCGGCAGCAGCGCCCACGCCATCATCCGCATCCCGGACGCCGCACCCCGGCGCCGGAACGCCATGAAGCTCAGCACCAGCCCGGCCACGGTCAGTCCCACGCACAGCGGGAACCATGCGATCTGGTCAAAAGGCATTCGGGGCCACCCCTCCGTCTTCGGCTACACCTCCATCCTGGCACGCGATATGGCGCGTGTTCCTCCTCCGCGAGAACCACCCTTCCCCTAGGGGACGGACAGACCATCCCGTACGGGGCCTAGGTCACCGTACGGCTCAAGAACGTCACGCACGGTGAGGGGGACGGGCCCCGGACGTCAGGACCCGGACCAGCAGGACGGGCCCGGATGTCCGGGCCTGGAACAGCAGGACGGGGCTTCGGGCTTCAGGACCCCGGATCAGTGGGGCGGGAGGGGGCGCGTCAGACGGGGACGTGGGCGCGCAGGGTGGCGACGGTGACCTCGGTGAGGGAGGGGACGACGAGGCGGCCAGGGGCCGCCTCGATGGGCAGGAGGCTGGGCACCGCCACCACGGCGCAGCCCGCCGCCGTGGCCGCGGCCACCCCGGTGGGCGAATCCTCCAGGACCACGCTGCGGACCGGCTCCGCGCCGAGCAGGCGGGCGGCCGTCAGGTAGGGCTCCGGGTCAGGCTTGGGCCGGACCACGTCGCCGGCCGTGACGATGGCGTCGAAGCGGTCCCGGCCGACGCTCTTGAGCACCGCGTCGGCGATCTCCGGCAGGGACGAGGTGACCAGCGCCACCGGCACCCCCTCGTCTCGCAAGGCCTCGAGCAGCTCGTCCGCGCCCGGCATCACCCGCACGCCGCCCGCCAGCCGCGCCACCATGCCGGTGATCATCGACTCGCGCACCTCCGCCGGGGAGGCGGAGGAGCCGGACACCGCGAGCATGTAGCCGACGGTGCGCTCCATGGAGCCGCCGACCAGGTGCGTCTGGTGCTCCGGCGTCCACTGCCCGCCGAGCCCCGCCATCACCTCGGTCTCGACCTCCAGCCACACCCTCTCGGTGTCGACCAGAAGCCCGTCCATGTCGAAGAAGACCGCTTCCATACATCCCCCGATCGCCCGCACCTTTGGATCCACTGTTGGACCCACTGTCCCGCCCGAACCGTCCACACCGGCCGGACGCTCATCGCCTGCCCGGCGAGCCGGGCGGGCGGACGTCAGACGTTGAAGTACTTGGCCTCGGGGTGGTGGACGATGAGCGCGGAGGTGGCCTGCTCGGGGTGGAGCTGGAACTCCTCCGACAGGGTGACCCCGATCCGCTCCGGGTCGAGCAGCTGGAACAGCTGCCGCTGGTCCTCCAGGTTGGGGCAGGCAGGGTAGCCGAAGGAGTAGCGGCAGCCCTGGATGTTGACCTTGAGCATGTCGTCGAGCGACTCGTCGCCGCCGATCCCCCACTCCGACCTGGTCCGGGCGTGCCAGTACTCGGCCAGCGCCTCGGTGAGCTGCACCGACAGGCCGTGCAGCTCGAGGTAGTCGCGGTAGGCGTCCTTGGCGAACAGCTCGGCCGTGGCGTCGGAGATCTTGCTGCCCATGGTGGCCACCTGGAAGCCGACCACGTCGACCTCGCCGGTGTCCTTGCCGCGGAAGAAGTCCGACAGGCACAGGTGCCGGTCGCGGCGCTGGCGCGGGAAGGTGAAGCGGGTGCGCTCGTCGCCGTCCTCGTCGAGGATGATGAGCGAGTCGCCGTCGGCGACGCACGGGAAGTAGCCGTAGACGACCGCCGCCTCCAGCAGCCCCTCGGTCTGCATGCGCTGCAGCCACATGCGCAGCCGGGGACGGCCCTCGGTCTCGACGAGCTCTTCGTAGCCGGGGCCGTCGCCGCCCCTGGTCGGCTTGAGCCCCCACTGGCCCAGGAACAGCGCCCGCTCGTCGAGGAAGGCCGCGTAGTCGTTCAGCGGGATGCCCTTGACGATGCGGTCGCCGTGGAAGGGCGGGCGCGGCACCGGGTTGTCGGCGGCCACGTCGGAGCGGGACGGCAGCTCCTCGACCGGGGTGCGGGCCAGCACGGCGCCGGTCTTGACCCGGCGCTCGCGCAGCGGCGGCAGTTTGGCGCCCTCGACGCCGCGCTTGACGGCCATGAAGGCGTCCATCAGGCGCAGTCCCTCGAAGGCGTCGCGGGCGTAGCGGACCTCGCCGGTGAACACCTCGGCCAGGTCCTGCTCGACGTAGGCGCGGGTGAGGGCGGCGCCGCCGAGCAGCACCGGGTAGTCGGACATGCCCCTGGAGTTCATCTCCTCCAGGTTCTCCTTCATCACGACGGTGGACTTGACCAGCAGGCCGGACATGCCGATGACGTCGGCCTTCTGCTCCTCGGCCGCCTCCAGGATGGTGGTGACGGGCTGCTTGATGCCGAGGTTGACCACCTGGTAGCCGTTGTTGGACAGGATGATGTCGACGAGGTTCTTGCCGATGTCGTGCACGTCGCCCTTGACGGTGGCCAGCACGATGCGGCCCTTGGTCTCGCCCTCGACCCGGTCCATGTACGGCTCCAGGTAGGCGACGGCGGTCTTCATCACCTCGGCCGACTGCAGCACGAACGGCAGCTGCATCTGGCCGGAGCCGAACAGCTCGCCGACCGTCTTCATGCCGTCGAGCAGCACCTCGTTGATGATCTCCAGGGCGGGGCGCTGGGAGAGCGCGTCGTCCAGGTCGGCTTCGAGGCCCTTCTTCTCGCCGTCGATGATGCGCCGCTTGAGCCGCTCCCACAGGGGCAGTGCGGCGAGCTCCTCGGACCTGCCGGCGCGCACCGCCGCCGCGTCGACGCCCTCGAACAGGTCCATGAAGCGCTGCAGCGGGTCGTAGCCCTCGCGGCGGCGGTCGTAGACCATGTCGAGCGCGACCTGGCGCTGCTCGTCGGGGATGCGCGCCATCGGGACGATCTTGGAGGCGTGCACGATGGCGGAGTCGAGGCCGGCGTTGACGCACTCGTTGAGGAAGACGGAGTTGAGCACCACGCGGGCGGCCGGGTTGAGGCCGAAGCTGATGTTGGACAGGCCCAGCGTGGTCTGCACCGCCGGGTAGCGGCGCTTGAGCTCGCGGATGGCCTCGATGGTCTCCAGGCCGTCGCGCCTGGTCTCCTCCTGGCCGGTGGCGATGGGGAAGGTGAGGCAGTCGACGATGATGTCCTCGACCCGCATGCCCCAGTTGCCGATGAGGTCCTCGATCAGGCGGGAGGCGACGCGCACCTTCCAGTCGGCGGTGCGGGCCTGGCCCTCCTCGTCGATGGTCAGCGCGACGACGGCGGCGCCGTGCTCGCGCACCAGCCTCATGATCTTCTGGAAGCGGGAGTCGGGGCCGGTGCCGTCCTCGTAGTTGACGGAGTTGACGACCGCGCGCCCGCCCAGCATCTCCAGCCCGGCCCGCAGCACCGCGGGCTCGGTCGAGTCCAGCATGATCGGCAGGGTGGAGGCGGTGGCGAGGCGGAAGGCCAGCTCCTTCATGTCGGCGACGCCGTCGCGGCCGACGTAGTCGATGCACAGGTCGAGCATGTGGGCGCCGTCGCGGGCCTGGTCGCGGGCGGTCTCCACGCAGTCGTCCCAGCGGCCCTCCAGCATGGCCGCCTTGAACGCCTTGGAGCCGTTGGTGTTGCAGCGCTCGCCGATCGTCAGGTAGGAGGTGTCCTGGCGGAACGGGACGGTCTGGTAGAGGGAGGACGCGCCGGGCTCCGGGTGCGGGCGACGGGCCACAGGCTGCCGTTCGCGGACCCGCTCGACCACCTGGCGCATGTGCTCGGGGGTGGTGCCGCAGCAGCCGCCGACCAGGGACAGGCCGTAGTCGCGGGTGAAGGTGTCGTGCGCGCCGGCCAGCTCCTCGGCGCTGAGCGGATAGTAGGCGCCGTCGGAGGTCAGCACCGGCAGGCCGGCGTTGGGCATGCACGACAGCTTCAGGCGCGAGTGGCGGGCGAGATAGCGCAGGTGCTCGCTCATCTCGGTGGGGCCGGTGGCGCAGTTGAGGCCGAGCACGTCGACGCCGAGCGGCTCGATCGCGGTGAGCGCGGCGCCGATCTCGGAGCCGAGCAGCATCGCGCCGTTGGTCTCGATCGTCACCTGGGCGATGATCGGCACGTCCCGGCCGGCCGCCTCGATGGCCCGCTTGGCGCCGATGACGGCGGCCTTGACCTGGAGGAGGTCCTGGCAGGTCTCGATGATCAGCGCGTCGGCGCCGCCCGCGATCAGGCCGGCGGCGTTGTCGCGGTAGGCGTCGCGCAGGCTCTCGTAGGGCAGGTGGCCGAGGGTGGGGAGCTTGGTGCCGGGGCCCATCGAGCCGAGCACGAAGCGCGGCTGCTCCGGCGTGGACCAGTGGTCGGCCCGCTCGCGCGCGATCCGCGCGCCCGCCTCGGAGTATTCGAACACCTTGGCGCCGATGTCGTACTCCGCCAGGGCGGCCAGGTTGGCGCCGAAGGTGTTGGTCTCCACGCAGTCGACGCCCACCGCGAAGTAGGCGTCGTGGACGCCCTGCACGATGTCGGGCCGGGTGACATTGAGCACTTCGTTGCAGCCCTCGTGGCCTTCGAAGTCGTCGAGCGTCGGGTCCTGGGCCTGAAGCATGGTCCCCATCGCGCCGTCGGCGACGATCACCCGCTGGGACAGTGCTGCACGGAAGGACGTGGAGAGGCTCATGCGGCAAGCTTATCGGCTGCGCCGAGGCCATCCGGCGACGCCCGTGGCACCGCCGACCTCGGGCGCCCGCGGATCGCGGTCACCGCGTGACACGAGTACCACCTCAACGCATAGGCTTAGCGTGATGGCTGAGACAGGAGGCGACACGTGATCGAGCTCGAAGGGCTCCCCGAGCTCGTCGACCCGGTGCTCATTGCCGCGTTCGAAGGGTGGAACGACGCGGGCGAGGCCTCGAGCGGTGTGATCGCCCATCTCGAGTCCGCCTGGAAGGCCGAGCCGCTGGCCCAGCTCGACCCTGACGACTATTACGACTTCCAGGTCACCCGGCCCCTGGTGGAGATGGGCGAGGGCCTGACGCGGTCGATCGTCTGGCCGACGACCCGGCTGCTGCACGCCCGCCCGCCCGGCGTCGAGCGCGACGTGGTGCTGCTGCGCGGCATCGAGCCCAACATGCGGTGGCGGTCGTTCTGCGCCGACATCGTGGCGGTCTGCCGTGAGCTGGGCGTCGAGTTCGCGGTGATGCTGGGCGCGCTGCTCAACGACTCGCCGCACACCCGCCCGGTGCCGATCCTGGGCAGCGCCACCGACGAGGCCTTGGCGCGCTCGACCCATCTGGAGCTCAGCCGTTACGAGGGCCCGACGGGCATCGTGGGGGTGCTGCAGCACGCCTTCGGCGAGGCGGATCTCGACGCCATCACGCTGTGGGCGTCGGTGCCCCACTATGTGGCCCAGCCGCCCAACCCCAAGGCCACGCTGGCGCTGCTGCGCCGGATGGAGGATCTGCTGGAGATCCCGATGCCGCTGGGCGATCTGGACGAGGAGGCCCGCGCCTGGGAGCTGGGCGTGGACGAGCTGGCCTCGCAGGACACCGAGGTGGCCGAGTACGTCAAGGAGCTCGAGGAGCGCAAGGACGCCGCCGAGCTGCCCGAGGCCAGCGGCGACGCGATCGCCGCCGAGTTCGAGCGCTACCTGAGACGCCGGGACCGCGACACCGACAGCTGACCCCACAAAATCCCCGAAGGCCGTGCATTTACGGCAATTGGGGTCATAATCGAGTTTTACGTGTCTGCGCACGTTAGGCGGATCATGGCGACTTCCCCCGGTGACCCGCACCAGACCGGCCAGGACACCAGACGACGCGTGCTCCAGATGGCCGTCCCGCTCAGGGAGAACCGCGTCGACGGCTCGGTCGACCACTTCCTCGCTCTGCTCCAGGACCGGCTGCCGCTCTGGATGCGGATCCTCAACGAGCTGACGCACCGCGCCGGCAAGGGCCGGGTGCCGGACAACCTGGTCCCGGTGGCGCGGGCGGGCATCGACTACTACCTGGACGTGCAGTCGGCGGCGCTGCCCGCCTTCACCTCCCCGGCGGTCACGGTCCGCTTCCGGCAGGCGCTCAGGGACAACGGTCTCGGCCCGCCCGCGGAGATCAGGCCGCTGGCCGCCTACCTGATGGCCGAGCAGCGGCTCGGCCGCGTCGTGGCGCGGGTGGATCCGGAGGCGAGCGCCCGGCTGCTGCTGGCGGGCTGCTTCCACCACGCCTACATCGAGATGTTCGTGGGCGCCGACGCGGGCCCCACGCGCGACGCGTGCGCCGAGGAGATCGTCCGCGAGCTGCGCCTGGAGCCCGTCCCCGGCTAGGAGATGAGCCGGGTGGCGAGCCGCCTGGCCTCGTCGTGGCGGCGCCAGACCAGGGCCGCCACGCCGGGATCGGCGCCGAGGGGGGCGCTGACCAGGTCGGCGCCCGCCGCGCCCAGGCGGGAGTGGAAGTGGCCGGGCGCCAGCAGGTAGGAGGCGACGGCCACCCGGGCGGCCGGTCCCGGGCGGAGGCGTTCCATGGCCTCCTCCAGGGTCGGCGCGCCCGCCGAGGCGAACGCGGCCGTGACCGGGCGGCCCAGGCGTAAGGCGAGCAGGTGCGCGGCGGCGCGCACGTCGGCCAGCCCGGCCGGGTCGGAGGAGCCGGCCGCGCCCAGGATGACGGCGTCGGTGGCGCGCAGGCCCGAGCGTGCCAGCGCGCGGGCGAGCGCCTCGGTGAGCAGCGGGTGCGGCCCGAGCTTGGGGGCGATGAGCGCGTCGGGGCGGTGCTCGGCGATGGCGTTCGGCAGGTCGATGTGGACGTGGTAGCCGCCCGCGAGCAGCAGCGGGACCACGACGACCGGGCCGGGGACGGCGGGCAGCACCCGCGCCAGCGGCGGTGAGCTGATCTCCAGGTAGCTCAGCTCGACCCGGTGGCCGGGGCGGCCCCGCCTGACGGCTTCGGCCAGCGCGGCCAGGGTCCGCTCCCCCCGCTCGCTCCTGGTGCCGTGGGCGGCCAGCACGAGGGTGGGCGTCACGGGCCCGCCTCGAAGCCGTAGGTGCAGGCCAGGCGGTAGCCGCGCTTGACGACCGTCTCGACGATCCCGGAGGCGCCGAGGGCGCGGCGCAGGCGGGTGATGGCCATCTCGACGGCGTGCTCGGCGGTGTCCCTGGCGATGCTGCCGGGCAGCACGAGGCGCAGGTCGGCGCGGGACACGACGTGGCCGGGCTTGTCCGCCAGGCGTTTGAGCACCGACATCGGGGCGGGCGGGAGCGGCCGGAGGTCGCCGTCGACGACCACGGCGTGGCCGCGGATCTCCAGCCGGTGCCCGCCGGCTTCGAGGCGGGTGACGGACCGCTCGGGCAGGTGCCTGGCCAGCGCGCGGGCCAGGGCGCCGAGCCGGGCGCGCTCGGGCTGGAGCGTGGGCACGCCGCGTCCCTCCAGCGGGGCGGCCGTGACCGGGCCGACGCAGGCGGCCACCACGGACCCGGAGAAGGCGGCGATCAGCGCGTCCTCCACGCCTTCGGCGCGGGCCGCGCCGAGCATGGCGTGCACGGCGGGCGCGCTGGTGAAGGCGACCGCGTCGACCGCGCCCGAGACGGTCTGGGTGATCAGGCGGCGCAACGGCGACGGGTCGCGGTACGGCAGCCACCGGTAGACCGGGATCTCGATCACCTCGGCCCCGGCTCCCCGGAGGTCGGCGACGAAGTCGGTCAGCGGCTCGCCGTGCTGCTGCACCGCGATGCGGCGGCCGCGCAGGTCCTGGGCGAGAAGATACTGTTTGACCTCCTCGCACGATTCGGTGGCGGGGGTCCAGTGGTCGTTCAGCCCGGCGGCGCGCACGGCTCCCCTGGCCTTGGGCCCGCGGGTGAGCAGGCGGGCCTTGGCCAGGTGGTCGCCCAGGTCGCCGGACAGGCCCCAGCCCTCCGCCGCCGCCATCCAGCCGCGAAAGCCCACGCCGGTGGTGATGACCACGTCGTCGACGGGGTGTTCGAGGCTCTGCCGGGTGGCGGCGAGCAGGTCGGTGTCCTCGGCGAGCGGCACCAGCCGGATCGCGGGAGCGCTCAGCACGCGGGCGCCGCGCCGTTCGAGCAGCGCGCCGAACTCCTCACGCCGCCTGGTGGCGGTGACGCCCACGGTGAAGCCCGCCAGGGCGTCGGGCGCGGTCTCCGGTGAGGAGGCGGCCCCCTCGATGGGTTGCGCGCTCATGCGAACTCCTCGTCATGGGGGACGCCTGGCCGGGCCCCGAGCACCCGGCCAGGCATCACAGGCACGTGAGCCGATAGTGAGATCACGCACCCGATAGTGCTTTCGGGGGGTTTCCGGGTTGGGTCCCTTCTGTTACCGCTGTGCTACAAGCCAGATCCCGCACGGTTGGCGAGCCCCAGGGGCGGGAAACCACTCCGGTGTGCGACCGATGATCTCTCGGGGAGTTGCGGGTGACAGAGCCCATTCGGATGTTCGACGACCCGGTGCTGCGGACGGTGGCGGCGCCGGTGCGGGACTTCGATCGTGAGCTGCGCAGGCTCGTCAAGTCGCTGACGTTGACGATGCGCGCCGGCGCGGGCCGGGCCGGGCTGGCCGCACCCCAGCTGGGGGTGCCGCTGCGGGTGCTGGTCTACTCCTACGACGGCGCGTCGGGCCATCTGGTCAATCCGCGGCTGGAGCTGTCGCAGCGGCGGATCACGGCCGACGAGGCGTGCCTGTCGGCGCCGGGCGTGTGGTGGCCCCTGGAACGTTCCTACATGGTCACGGCGCGTGGCCGGGACATGTTCGGCAAGCCCGTGACCGTGCGCGCGCTGGGCGTGCTGGCCAGGGTGCTGCAGCACGAGGCCGACCATCTCGACGGCGTGCTGTTCAGCGACCACCTCGAAGCGAGCGAGCGGGAGCGGTTCCTGGCGGCGGCATTGCCCTCGGAATGAGGGTCCGGCGCTGTTCGGGGTCGGTTCCGCCCCAGACGCCGTGGGTCTGGCCGCTGCTGATGGCGTAGTCGAGGCAGGGGCGGCGCACCGGGCAGCCCCGGCACACGGCCTTGGCGCGTTCGACCTGCGACTGGCCGGCGCCTTGGAGTGAGATCGGAAAGAAGAGCTCTGGGTCCAGGTCCAGGCAGGCGGCGCTGCGAGACCATTCCAGCTTCATCACCATGGTCCGCGCCTACCCACGCGAAATCGGGTCATACCTCTTCGAGGAGGCGGTCCCAGTCGTCGTGGAACCTGGCGAGCCCGTACCGGGCCAGCGCGGCAGCCCGCGCCGCCTTGCCCGCCTGGGATGCGCGCTCGGGGTCGTGGACGAAATCCGCCAGCGCCCGTTCGAGCACGTCGGTCCTGGTGGAGATGACGCCCGCCTCGGGTGGCACCGCCTCGATCGCCTCGGTGGCGGCCAGCGCGACCACGGGCATGCCGAGCGTCATCGCCTCGATGAGCGCCAGGCCGAGCGAGGTCCACCGGTAGGGGTGCAGGTAGGCGCGCCGCCTGGCGAGCTCGGCGTGCATCCGCGCCTGCGGCAGGTCCTCGTAGGTGCCGTACGGCAGGCCCTGGACCTTCATGCCGAACACGTCGAGCGGCACGCGGGCGGCGAACCGCGGCAGCAGGTCGGTGCCCGCCACGCGGGTGCGCCGGACGGGCTCGTTCACCACGACGCCGGCCCTGGCCAGCTCGCCGGTGTAGAGGTGGCCGGGGTCGGGGATGCCGTGCTCGATCACCCGCGTGGGCGCCCTGCCGTTGTCCCAGAACAGCTCGTTGAAGTGGGTCACGTGCACCAGGGGGATGTCGTCACGGCCGGCCAGGGGGTGCCTGGTGCGGGGCACGTCGCCGACGGGGGTGTTGTGCTCGACGTAGACGCCGGGCAGGTCGCGGCCCAGCCATTCGCGGGCCAGGTCCAGCTCGTGCGGCCGCTGGTAGACGACCAGGTCGAGGGGCTCGTCGCGGAGCCGGTCCCAGGGCACCTCGCGGGCGGTGGCCGGCCAGTCGTAGGTGGCGGCCCGTCCCCGGCCGTCGGGCCCGCGGCCGGGGACGAGGGGCAGCGTGCAGTCGTGGCGGCCGCGTACGAACGAGGTGGTCCACGAGCCGTGGACGTGCCACAGCAGGATCCTCACCAGCGGCTCCAGCCTGTCGTCCGATCCCAGGTGGCGGAGGTCCCCGCGGTGACGGGGGTGGCGGTGACGGTGCCGGTCAGCACCCGGTCGACGGCGTCGAGCAGGTCGTCGGCCACCTCCGGGGCGCGTCCCACCTCCTCGCGCAGCGTCTGCGAGGTCGGCACCAGGATGCCGCGGGCGCCGGCCGCCCTGGCGGCGTCCATGTCCCGGCCGATGTCGCCCACCACCACGCAGTCGCGCGGGCTCACGTCGAGCACGGCAGCGGCCCTGATCACCAGTCCCGGCGCGGGCTTGCGGCAGGTGCAGCCGTCGTTGTCGTCGTGCACGCAGATCGCCCAGGCGTCGAACGGCCCGAGCAGCTGCTCGACCCTGGCGTTCACCTGCTCCATCTCGTCGGCCGTCAGAAGGCCCTTGGCGACGCCCGACTGGTTGGTCACGACCGCCACCGGCACGTCGGCCCGCCGCAGCCTGCCCAGCGCCTCCTGCGCGCCCGGCATGACCTCCACGCGCGCCGGATCGCCGTTGTACGGGACATCCCTGATCAGGGTTCCGTCCCTGTCGAAGAGCACGGCTCCGGGACGTCGTTGTTCGAACACCACTCACCTCCGGTCGCGTCCTCGCCAGCTACCCGGCGGGTTCTCCGGCAAACAACGCTACTTTCCGTGACCGACCCCAGGCGGTTCAGCCCTTTCACGCACCTCAGGAGCCTCCCCGGTGTTTGAGAGCCGCTTCTCTCGGTAGCGGTTCTCCCATGCTCAGGGGGAGGGACAATGAGATTTCTCGGCATCAACGCGATCTTCCACGACCCGGCCGCCGCCCTGGTGGCCGATGGGAAGGTGGTCGCCGCCGCGGAGGAGGAGCGCTTCAGCCGGCGCAAGCACGGCAAGCGGCCGCTGCCGTTCTCGGCGTGGGAGCTGCCGGAGCAGGCGGCCGCCTGGTGCCTGCGTGAGGCGGGGATCGGGCCCGAGGATCTCGACGCGGTCGCCTACTCCTACGATCCGGCCCTGGTCCGGCAGCGTCCCGACGGCGACTGGGAGGATCTGCGCACCAGGTACGCGGTGCGCGCGCCGCTGTTCCTGTCCACGGCGCTGCCCGGCCTCGACCCGGCGCAGGTGCGTTTCGTGCCGCACCACGTGGCCCACGCCGCCTCGGCGGGGCTCGCCTCGCCATGGCGGGACTGCGCGGTGCTGGTGTGCGACGGCCGCGGCGAGGACGTCTCCCACCTGGCCGGCCGCTACCGCGACGGCGAGCTGGAGGTGCTCGCCGCGCAGCGGCTGCCGCACTCCCTCGGGCTGATGTACGAGGACGTGACCGAGCATCTGGGATTCCTGCGCTCCTGCGACGAGTACAAGGTGATGGCGCTGGCCTCCTACGGCCGGCCCCGGCATCTGGAGGCGCTGCGCGAGCTGATCCGCCCGACGGACGACGGCGGCTTCCGCGTCGAGGCCGTCGACTGGAACGGCTACGCCAAGGCGCTGGCCCGAGGCGAGCCGTGGACCTCCGACCACGCCGATCTGGCCGCCAGCGTCCAGGTCCGGCTGGAGGAGGTGCTGCTGGAGCTGGTCCGCTGGCTGCACGAGCACACCGGGGAGCGCCGGCTGGCGCTGGCGGGCGGGGTGGCGCTGAACTGCGTGGCCAACACCCGACTGCTGGCCGAGGGCCCGTTCGACGAGGTGTGGGTGCAGCCGGCCGCCGGCGACTCCGGCACCGCGCTCGGCGGCGCGCTCCACCTGGCGCAGGCGCACGGCGAGCCCGCCGCCCCCATGCCGGGCGCGGCGCTCGGCCGCGGATTCACCGACGAGGAGCTCGGCGCCTGGCTGGACGTGGCCAAGGTGCCGCACTCGCGGCCCGCCGACCTGGCCGCCGCCGTGGCCGCCGAGCTGGCGGCCGACCGGATCGTCGCCTGGTTCCAGGGCAGGTCGGAGTACGGCCCGCGGGCGCTGGGCAACCGGTCGCTGCTGGCCCATCCCGGTCACGCGCGCAACACCGAACGGCTCAACGACGTCAAGGGGCGCGAGCAGTTCAGGCCGATCGCGCCGATGGTGCTGGAGTCGCGGGCCGCCGAGATCTTCGGCCGGGGTCCGACGCCCTCCCCGTACATGCTGTTCGTGCACGACGTGCGGCCGTCGTGGCGGCCGCGGATCCCCGCGGTGGTGCACGTGGACGGCACCGCCCGCGTCCAGACGGTCTCCCCCGCCGCGCACCCGCTGCTCGCCCGCGTGCTCGCCGAGTTCGAGTCGCGCACCGGCCTGCCGGTGGTGGTCAACACGAGCCTCAACACCGCCGGCCGGCCCATGGTGGACGACCCGCGTGACGCGCTCGAATGCTTCGGCTCCTCGCCGGTGGAGGTGCTCGCCCTGGGGCCGTACCTGGTGCGGCGCGGGGAGGTGTTCGCCTAGTGATCACCGTCGTGATCCCGACGATCGGCCGCCCGAGCCTGCGGGCCACGCTGGCCGCGCTCGGACCGGACGTGCCGGCCGTCGTGGTGGACGACCGCCCGGACGCGCACGCCGCACCGCTGGAGGTGCCGGAGCACGTACGGGTCGTCCGCTCCGGCGGTCGCGGGCCCGCGGCGGCGCGCAACGCCGGCTGGCGGGCCGCCGACACGGCGTGGGTGGCCTTCCTGGACGACGACGTGGTGCCGGAGGCCGGGTGGGCGCAGGCCGTGGGGAAGGACCTGGCGGACCTGGCCGACGACGTGGCCGGCAGCCAGGGGCGCATCGTGGTGCCGCTCCCCCGCGACCGCCGCCCCACCGACGCCGAACGCCACACCGCCGGGCTGGCCGGCGCGCACTGGCCGACCGCCGACATGGCCTACCGCCGCACCGCCCTGGAGCGGGTCGGCGGGTTCGACGAGGGCTTCCCGCGCGCCTACCGGGAGGACGCCGACCTGGCCCTGCGGATGTTCGAGGCGGGCTACCGGCTCGTCAAGGGGGACAGGGTGACGGTCCACCCGGTGCGGGCGGACGGGTTCTGGTCCAGCGTGCGCTTCCAGCGGGGGAACGCCGACGACGCCCGCATGCGCCGCCGCTTCGGCCCCGGCTGGCGAGAGGCCATCGGCGGCGGACCCACCCGGCTGCGCCGCCACGCGCTCACCACCGCCTTCGGCCTCACCGCCGTCGCGGCCTACGCCGCCTGCGCGCTCGCCCCCGTACGCCGCCCCCGCACAGCTCCGATCGTGATGCCGATCGTGATGCCGGTTTCCAGGGCGGTCGTCGGGACGGTGGCCGCCGCCGGGTGGGCCGTGCTCACCGCGGAGTTCGCGTGGGCCAGGGTGGCGCCCGGTCCCCGGACCCCCGGGGAGGTGCTGCGGATGGTGGTCACCAGCGTGGTGATCCCGCCGGTCGCCTGCGCGCACCGGCTTCGGGGGGAATGGAGGGCACGGCGATGAACGGTCGCTTGGGGGTGCTGTCGCGGCCCAGACCGGCGGCGGGTGAACCGGCCGCCCAGCGGTCGCGGCGCCGGGAGCGGGTGCTCGTGGCCCGGCTCGACGACGCGGGGGACGTGCTGCTGGCCGGACCGGCCGTACGGGCCGTACGGGAGGGCGCGCGTGAGGTGGTGATGCTGGCGGGACCGAACGGCAGGGCGGCCGCCGAGTTGCTGCCCGGCGTGGACCGGGTGATCGAGTGGCGGGCCCCGTGGATCGACGGCGACCCGCCGCCGGTGGACGTCGACCGGGTCACCGAGCTGGTCCAGCAGCTCAGGGGGTTCGGCGAGGCGCTGATTCTCACCTCCTTCCACCAGTCGGCGCTCCCACTGGCCTTGCTGCTGCGGCTGGCCGGGGTGCGGCGGATCGCCGCGATCAGCAATGACTACCCGGGCTCCCTGCTCGACGTCCGCCACGTCGTGGACGAGAGCGTCGACGTGCCCGAGGCGGAGCGGATGCTGACGCTCGCCCGCGCCGCCGGATTCGAACTGCCACCCGGCGATGACGGCAGACTCGCAGTTCGCAGGCCCCTTCCGGATATCGGCCGGGATCTGGGGCAGTCCCTGGGCGTCGGCGGCGCTGCCGACGCAGGCGCGTATGTCGTGGTACACCCAGGGACTTCCGCTCCCGCCAGGACCTGGCCGGCCGAAAGGCACCGGCAGGCCGTGCGGGAGCTGGTCGAGGACGGCCATCGGGTCGTCGTCACCGGCAAGGAACGCGAGCTCACCGCCTTCGTCGCCCACGGGGTCGCCGTCGACCTGGGCGGCAGGACGACGCTGGGCCAGCTGGCCGCCGTGATCGAACGCGCCGGTGTGCTCGTGGCCGGCAACACCGGCCCCGCGCACCTGGCGGCGGCTGTCGGCACCCCCGTCGTGAGCCTGTTCGCGCCGGTCGTCCCCGCAGCCCGGTGGGCCCCGTACCGCGTGCCGACGGTGTTGCTCGGCGACCAGCATGCCCCCTGCCGGTTGAGCAGGGCGCGCAGCTGCCCGGTAGCCGGGCACCCGTGCCTGTCCGAGGTGTCCAGTGAGCAGGTGGTCAAGGCAGTGAGGGAGTTGATGCAGTGAAGATCGATCTCGTCTCCGAGCACGCGGATCCGCTGGCTGCCATCGGCGGCGTCGACTCAGGCGGCCAGAACGTGTACGTCGCCAAGCTGGCCGCCGCGCTGGGAGCCCGCGGGCACACGGTGGTCGTGCACACCCGCCGCGCCGATCCGATGCGGCCCGCCTCGGTGCGGCTCGCACCGCGCGTCACGGTCGCCTACGTCCCGGCCGGTCCGGCCGCGCCGCTGCCCAAGGACGAGTTCCCGCCGTACATGCCGGAGTTCACCGACCGCTTGGCGGACCACTGGGCCCGCCGGCGGCCGGACATCGTGCACGCGCACTTCTGGATGAGCGGCCAGGCGGCGCTGCGTGCCACGGAGAGAATCGTGGTGGGAATTCCGGTGGTGCAGACCTTCCACGCCCTCGGCACCGTGAAGCGGCGCTGGCAGGGCGACGCCGACACCAGCCCGGCGCATCGGATCGAGACCGAGCGCGAGATCGGCAGGCGCGCGGACGCGGTGCTGGCCACCTGCGGCGACGAGGTGGACGAGCTGCGCGCCATGGGGGTGCCCGAGCGGCGCATCACGGTCGTGCCGTGCGGCGTCGATGTGGACATGTTCCGCCCGGACGGTCCGGTGGCGCCGCGCACCGGCGGGCCGATGGTGCTCAGCATCGGCCGCCTGGTGCCGCGCAAGGGCGTGGACACGGTGATCGCGGCCCTGCGGCAGCTGCCGGACGCCGAGCTGGTGATCGCGGGTGGCCGGGCCGACGACGAGGAAGCCGTGCGGATGCGGGAGCTGGCCGCCGGGTACGGGCTCGGCCACCGGGTGCACGTGATCGGCAGTGTGCCGCGCGAGCAGGTTCCGCCGCTGATGCGCGCGGCCGACGTGCTGGTCACGGTGCCGTGGTACGAGCCGTTCGGCATGGTCCCGGTGGAGGCGATGGCGTGCGGCGTGCCGGTCGTGGCGTCGGCGGTCGGCGGGCACCTGGACACGGTGGCGGGCTGCGGCCTGCTGGTGCCGCCGCGCCGGCCCCGGGCGCTGGCCAGAGCGCTGAGGGAGGTCCTGGACGATCCGGGCAGGCGGCGGGCGCTCGGCGCGGCCGGGGTGCGCCGGGCCCGTGAGAGGTACGCCTGGCCTCGGGTGGCCGAACGCATCGAGACCGTGTACACGCAGGTCATCGACGGGCAGCTGAGCCGTCTGACCGCACTGGGGGGTTAGCCATGGACGCGCATCTGCGGAAGCTCCGTACCGCCCTGACCCAGGTCGACGACCACGCGGTCACGATCCGCGCCTGGGGAGGCAAGCTCGCCGGTGTGCTGTCCGCCGGAGGCAGGCTGCTCGCCTGCGGCAACGGCGGCTCGGCGGCGGAGGCCCAGCACCTGACGGCCGAGCTGGTCGGCCGGTTCCGGGCCGACAGGCAGCCGTACGCGGCGATCCCGCTGCACGCCGACAGCTCCTCGATGACCGCGATCGCCAACGACTTCGGCGCCGACGAGGTCTACGCCAGGCAGGTGCGCGCCCACGGCCGCCCCGGTGACGTGCTGGTGTGCCTGTCGACGAGCGGCGGCAGCGCCAACGTGGTCGCCGCCGCCCGCGCGGCCCTGGAGCACGGCATCCTCGCCTGGGCGCTCACCGGCCCCGCGCCGAACCCGCTGGCCGGCCTCTGCGACGAGACGGTCGCCGTCCCCGCCGACGACACGGCCACCGTCCAGGAAGTGCACCTGGCGTTGATCCACATGCTCTGCGACGCGGTAGAGGAGGCGCTGTGATGAATCCCGCGCTGGGGCCGCTCGTGGTCATCGGGGACACGCTGCTGGACGTGGACGTCGAGGGGGACACCGACCGGCTGTGCCCGGACGCGCCCGTGCCGGTGGTGGACGTCGCCGCCGAGCACGCCCGGCCCGGCGGCGCGGGCCTGGCGGCGCTGCTCGCCGCCCGCGACGGCGCCGAGGTGGTGCTGATCACCGCGATCGGCGATGACCCGGCCGGCCGCCGCCTGTGCGGCCTGCTGTCGAACGAGCTCGATCTGGTACGGCTTCCGCTGCGGGGCGGCACCGTACGCAAGACCAGGATCAGGGCCAGGGGGCAGACGCTGCTGCGCGTGGACACCGGCGACGGGACGATCACCCGGCCCCCTGAGCACGCCGAGGCCGCCGAGGCGGTGGCGAGGGCGGGTGCGGTGCTGGTCGCCGACTACGGCAGAGGCGTCGCCCGGCTGGCGCGCGCGCTGCTGCCCGGCTGCCGCGTGCCGATCGTCTGGGATCCGCACCCACGAGGCGACACCCCCGTGGACGGGTGCACGTTGCTGACCCCGAGCGAGGCGGAGGCCAGGCTGCTGTGCCCCGCCCCCTACCCCGGCCCCGACCGGGCGGCCCGCCGCCTGGCGCGGGAGCTGCGGGCCGGGGCGGTGGCCGTCACGCTGGGCACGCGCGGCGCGGTGCTGGCGCTGGCCGACGGCTCACTCAGACGGATCCCCGTTCCCGTACGGGCCACCGGCCAGGACGTGTGCGGAGCCGGCGACCGGCTGGCGAGCGCGGCGGCGCTCGCGCTGCGCGCCGGGGCGAACGTGGAGGAGGCGGTCACCATCGGGGTGGGCGAGGCCTCCCGGTTCGTCGAGCGGGGTGGCGCCGCCGCCGTCCGCATCCAGGAGCAGCGGCTCGGCGACCGGCCGCGCACCGCGGTCGAGGTGGCCCAGCTGACCCGGGCCTCCGGTGGCCGGCTGATCGCCACCGGCGGCTGTTTCGACCTGCTGCACGCCGGGCACGTCAGCCTGCTGCGGCGGGCCAGGGCGCTGGGCGACGCGCTGGTCGTCTGCGTCAACTCCGACGACTCGGTCCGCAGGCTCAAGGGCCGCACCCGGCCGGTCGTGGACGCCCTCGACCGGGTGGAGGTGCTGCGCGCGCTGAGCTGCGTGGACGCGGTGCTGGTGTTCGACGAGGACACCCCCGCCCGCGCGATCGAGCTGCTCCGCCCCGACGTGTGGGTGAAGGGCGGCGACTACGAGGGCGAAAACCTGCCCGAATCCGAGGTCCTGGACCGGCTCGGCGCGGAAACGGTCGTGCTGAGCCTGCTGCCGGGACGGTCGACCACCAACCTGATCAGGGAGATCCGATGAACGTTCTCATCACCGGCGGCGCCTCCGGGCTCGGCCTGGCGACCGCCGAGGCCGTGGAGAAGGAGGGCTGGCGGCCGCTGGTCGTCGACGTGCGCGCGGGCGACCAGCGCTTCGAGCATGTCACCGCCGACCTGGCCGACCGGGGCCAGGCCGAGCGGGCGGTACGTGAGCTGGCCGAACGGGCCGGCGGCCTCGACGCCGTGGTCACCGCGGCGGGCATCGACGCGTGCGGCCGGCTGGAGGACGTGCCCGCCGACGACTGGGAGCGGGTGATCCGGGTGAACCTGCTGGGCACGGCCGCGGTCGTGCGCGCGGCGCTGCCGTACCTGAAGCGGACCCGCGGCCGGGTCGTCACCTGCGCCTCCACCCTGGGCCTGCGCCCGCTGAGCGACGCCTCCGCCTACAGCGCGTCGAAGTTCGGCGTCGTCGGCTTCACCAGGGCGCTGGCGGTGGAGCTGCGCGGCGAGGTGGGGGTGACCCTGCTGGTGCCCGGCGGCATGCGCACCGCCTTCTTCGACGGCCGGGCCGAACAGTACAAGCCGGGGCCCGAGGCGGGCCTGAACGACCCCGCCGACGTCGCCGCGACCGTGGTGTTCGCGCTCGGCCAGCCCGCCGGCTGCGAGATCAGGGAGCTCGTCATCTGCCCCGACACGGAGACGTCATGGCCCTAGAACTCCTGGCGCTGCGCGGGCTGGGGCTGGGCGACCTGCTCACGGCCGTCCCGGCGCTGCGCGCCCTGCGTCAGGCCTTCCCCGAGCACCGGGTCACGCTCGCCTGCCCGTCCGCGCTGGACGCGCTGCTGCCGCTGATCGGCGCGGTGGACGACCGTCTCGACGTGTCGGGCCCCGGCCCGGTGCCGTTCGAGCGGCCCGACATCGCGGTCAACCTGCACGGCAAGGGCCCGCAGAGCATCGACGCGCTGCGCCGTACCGATCCCGGCACGCTGATCAGTCACGGTTCGGGACCGCCGTGGCGGGACGGCGTGCACGAGGTGCGGCGCTGGTGCGACCTGCTGGAGTGGTACGGCATCGCCACCGACCCGGAGGACCTGACCCTGGGCACCTCCGACAGGACGGGGCCGGTGATCGTGCATCCCGGCGCCGCCTTCCCCGCCCGCCGCTGGCCGCCGGAGCGCTTCGCGAAGGTCGCCTCGGTGCTGGACGACGTGGTCGTCACCGGCAACGCCGAGGAGGTGGGGCTGGCCCGGCGGGTGGCCGAGCTGGCCGGGCTGCCGGACGAGCGGGTGCTGGCCGGCCGCACCGACCTCGCGCACCTGATCGACCTGGTCAGCCGGGCCCGGCTGGTCGTCTGCGGCGACACCGGCGTCGCGCATCTGGCCACCGCGTTCTGCGTGCCGTCGGTGGTGCTGTTCGGGCCGGTGTCACCGGCGCTGTGGGGGCCGCCACCGGGCTGGCGGCACGTGGCCCTGTGGGCGGGCCGCAAGGGGGACCCGCACGGGGCGCGGACCGACCCGGGACTGCTGAAGATCGAAGTATCCGAAGTCGTCGACGCGGCAATGGAGGTCACGTCATGAAGGCGCTTGTCACCGGCGGAGCCGGGTTCCTCGGCTCCCACCTGTGCGAGCGGCTGCTGGACGAGGGGGCGGACGTGGTCTGCATGGACAGCTTCCTCACCGGTGGGCCGCGCAACGTGGAGCATCTGATCGACCGGCCGTCGTTCCGCATCATCGAGTGCGACCTGACCGGGTACGTGCACGTACCGGACCGGCTGGATCTCGTGCTGCACTTCGCCTCGGCCGCCTCGCCGGCCGACTACCTGCGCTATCCGATCGAGACGCTGCGCGTCGGCAGCGTCGGCACGCTGCACGCGCTCGGCCTGGCCAGGGAGAAGGGCGCCCGGTTCGTCCTCGCCTCGACCAGCGAGGTGTACGGCGATCCGCTGGAGCATCCGCAGCGGGAGACGTACTGGGGCAACGTCAACCCGGTGGGCCCGCGCAGCGTCTACGACGAGGCCAAGCGCTTCGCCGAGTCGCTGACCACGGCCTACCGCCACTCGCGCGGCACCGACACCGGCATCGTGCGGATCTTCAACACCTACGGGCCCCGGATGCGGCCCTTCGACGGCCGGGCCATCCCGACGTTCATCCGGCAGGCGCTGCTGGGCGAGCCGATCACCGTCACCGGCGACGGGTCGCAGACCCGCTCCATCTGCTACGTCGACGACACGGTGCAGGGGATTCTGGCCATGGCCGAGAGCGGCTTCGACGGCCCGGTGAACATCGGCAACCCGGGCGAGCTCACCATGCTGGAGCTGGCCACGATGATCAAGGAGCTGAGCGGGTCGTCGTCGCCGATCGAGTTCATCGACCGGCCGGCCGACGATCCCCGGGTGCGCAGGCCCGACACCGCGCTGGCCGGCGAGCGGCTCGGCTGGCAGGCGCGGGTGCCCGCGCGGGAGGGCCTGCGCAGGACCATCGAGTGGTTCTCGGCGGAGCTGACGGGCTACCGACGACTGGCCCCGGCCCCCGCCTGACACCCGCCCGACACCCGCCCGATACCGCGCGGCGGGCCGGCCGGCCCGAACGAGGTCAGGCCGGCCCGGCTCGGGCGGCGGGTCAGCCGGTCAGAGTTTCAGGCCGAGCAGGGCGTCGGCCAGGTCGCGCACGAGGCCGGGCGCCGAGGCGTCCGTGCCCTGGCCGGCCGTCGCCCGCTCCGCCCAGGCGTCGATCGCGGCCAGCGCGCCCGGCGCGTCCAGGTCGTCGGCCAGCCGCTCACGGACCTCGGCCAGCAGCTCGTCCGCAGGCGGGGCGGCGGCGAGCGCCGTCGCGGCCCGCCAGCGCGCCAGCCTGGCCTCGGCCGCGGCGAGCTGATCGGGGGTGTAGGCCCAGTCCTCGCGATAGTGGTGGGCGAGCAGGACGAGCCGGACGGCCATCGGGTCGTGCTCGGCCCGCAGCTTGGAGACGAACACCAGGTTGCCCTTGGACTTCGACATCTTCTCGCCGTCGAGCGCCACCATGCCCGCGTGCGTGTAGAACTTGGCGAACGGCCACTCCCCCGTGGCGGCGTGCCCCTCGGACGCGCCGCACTCGTGGTGCGGGAAGATCAGGTCGGTGCCGCCGCCGGCCACGTCGAAGCCGGCGCCCAGGTTGTCCAGGGCGATCGAGGTGCACTCGACGTGCCAGCCGGGCCGGCCCCTGCCGAGCGGGGAGTCCCACGCGGGCTCGCCGGGCCGCTCGGCCCGCCAGAGCAGCCAGTCGAGCGGGTGGCGTTTGCCGGGCTTGTCGGGGTCGCCGCCGCGCTCGCCGAACAGGTCCAGCATCGTCTGCTCGTCGTAGCCGGACACCTGCCCGTACTTGGGGGCGTCGGCGACGCTGAAGTAGACGTCGCCGTCGAGGGTGTAGGTGACGCCCTTGGCCGCCAGCTCGGTGATGAGCCCGGCCACCCGGTCGACGACCTCGGTGACGCCGACGTACTCGCGGGGCGGCAGGATGCGCAGCGCCTCCATGTCCGTACGGAACAGCTCGATCTCCCGCTCGGCCAGGCTCTGCCAGGCGACGCCGGTCTGCTCGGCCCGCTCCAGCAGCGGGTCGTCGACGTCGGTGGCGTTCTGCGTGTAGTGGACCTCGTGGCCCGCGTCCAGCCACAGGCGGCCGACCAGGTCGAAGGCGAGGTAGGTGTTGGCGTGGCCCAGATGGGTGGCGTCATAGGGGGTGATCCCGCACACGTACATCGTCGCGACCGGCCCCGGGTCGCTCTGCCGCACCTGGCGGGCCGCCGTGTCGTAGAGCCTCAGCGGGACGCTGGCGCCGGGCAGGTGGGGGACGTTGGGGGCGGACCACGATCTCATGTCTTTGAGCCTATCCGTCCTGATCAGATGTCATGTCGGTGAAGTCGTAGTTGACGCCCTCCGGAGTGAGGGTAAGCAGGGTGACGGAGAGTGTGGCGAAGACGCGGCCGTCGGGCAGCTCGTGCCGGACGATCAGCGCGCCGGGGTCGGCGGAGGGCGGGTCGGTGATCAGCTCTCGCCAGTCGGTGTCGCCGGCGAATCTCGGCCGGAAGCCGGCCACCCGGTCGTTGGCCGGGTCCAGCCCGGTGTTGACGATCATGCTGGTGCCGTCGGGCAGCTCGGCGGCGCTGAGCCGTACACCGTCCCAGCTGAACAGCCGTGTCCGGGTCAGGTCGGCGAGCACGAGATGGAAGGGGTCGTAGCGGGTGAAGTCCAGGTCGGGGAGTTCGCCCGTGGTCACGGCGAGCAGTGGCAGCCCGCCACGGGAGATCTTCGTCGCCTCGGGGGCGGCCTGGCCGTGCCCGTTGAGCAGCGCCGCCGCGCGTCGGGCGGCGGGGTCGACGGCGAGCCAGGTGCCGCCCGCCTTGAGGTCCAGGCCGCCGATCACGCCCGGATGGTCGGGCCAGTGCTCACCGGGGCCCTCCCAGGGCCGGTCGGTGAACTCGTCCCGCACACCCATCAGGGTGAGCGGCTGCCCTGTTCTCACGATCACCGTGCACATGGGGCAAAGCGTACAAAATCGGTTTAGATGGGTGGCCAGGGGATGGCAGGCCAGCCCTCCGAGGGGGACGGATGCACGCCGGTGTCGAGCAGCCGGCGCACCCGCTGCCAGGTGGCCTCCACCTCCGCCAGCGTCAACAGGTCTCGCAGCCTGCGGCCGAGCGAACCGGACTCCAGGTCGCGCTCCAGCTTGGCGAGCACCGCCACCGCCTCGCGGGCCAGCGGCTTGCCCCGCCACTGCCACAGCACCGTGCGCAGTTTGTCCTCGGCGGCGAAACAGACGCCGTGGTCTACGCCGTAGACGTGGCCGGTGGGCAGCGGCAGCAGGTGGCCGCCCTTGCGGTCGGCGTTGTTGACCACCGCGTCGAACACCGCCATCCGGCGCACCACCGGGTTGCGGCTGCGCACCAGCCGCATCAGGTCGACCTCACGCTCGGTGTCGATCCACAGCTGGCACATACCGGGCCCGAACGGCCCCTCGCGGTAGACCGTGGGCGGCACGATGTGCCAGCCGGTCGCCTGGGACACCTCGAACGCGGCCACCTCGCGGGCGGCCAGGGTGCCGTCGGGGAAGTCCCACAGCGGGCGCTCGCCGCGCACGGGCTTGTAGACGCAGGCCGCGCTCCGCGTGCCGAGCTTGACCGAGCAGTAGAGGGTCATGTTGGTGGCCTCGACGAGGCGGCCGGCCACCTCCAGGGTGCCGTCGCGCAGCAGCTTGAGAGTCTCCTCCTCGTCCATGGCCGAAGGGGGGGCGGGCCTGATGGCCGGCTCGCTCTCGGGAGCGGTCATGAAGCCGCCTCACCTCCGCGGTAGCCGTTGAGTCGGACACAGACGTGGCCCCCGGCGTCCAGGGGTTGCGCGCACAGCGGGCACGGCGGACGGCCGGCCGCGACGACCTTGAGCGCCCGCTGCGTGAACGCGCGGGCGGCCCCGGCGCTGATCCGCACCCGCAGCATCGCGGGCTCGGGCGCCTCGAGGTCCTCCTCGTCGATGACCTCCTGCGCCTCGATGACCACCTGAGCGGTGTCGGGGTCCCAGGCGAGCGCCATGGTGCCCACCCGGAAGTCCTCCGCCAGCGGGGCGTCGAGGGGCGCGTCGTCGGAGAGGTCGGCCGGCGCCATCGCGGGCACGTGGGCGGTGCCACCGCTGCGCCGCAGCACCTCGTCGAGCAGCTCGTCCAGCCTGCTCGCGAGCGCGGCCACCTGCAGCTTCTCGAGCGCCACCGTGGTCAGTCTGCCCTCGGCCCTGGCCTGCAGAAAGAAGGCGCGCGCGCCTGGCTGCCCGAGGGCGCCTGCCACGAACCTCTCTGGTGGGTCGTAGTCGAAGACCGGCATAGCCTGACCTTACGTGGTTCCGGGCCCGCCGCCGACGGCGGCATCGCTCCCGGTGGTGTTTTCTCCCCCGTCTTTCTCCTCCGAATCCTCGGGGAGCCGCAATTCCCCCATATCGTTAAGCCTGATAACAAAGGGACGCAAGGGGGCATAGCGAATCACGGTGAGCGCCGCCGGATCAGCAGTAATCCGCTGAAAATGATCGAGGTGGAGGCCCAGCGCGTCGGCGACGATCGCCTTGATCACGTCCCCGTGACTGCACGCCAGGTAGACACTCTTCTCCCCCAGGCGGCTATTCCACTCCCGGACCGCGGTGATCGCCCGATGCTGCATCGCCGCCATCGACTCCCCTTCGGGGAAGGTCGCGGCGCTCGGATGCGCCTGCACCACTCCCCACAGCGGCTCCTTGGCGAGCTCCTTCAGCTCGCGGCCGGTCCATGAGCCGTAGTCGCACTCCAGGAACCGCTCGTCCGTCGTCACCGTCATGCCGCGCCCCCCGGCGATGGCCTGGGCCGTCTCCTGACAGCGCTCCAGGGGGCTGGAGACGATGGCGTCGAGCCGTACGGCCGCGATCCGCTCGGCCAGGGCGGCCGCCTGTGCCCGGCCCGCCTCGCTGAGATGGACGCCGGGGGTGCGGCCGGCCAGGACCGGCCCGGTGAGGTCGGTGAGCCCGTGGCGGGCCAGTAGCAGGGTGGTCACCGGACAAGTGTCTCAGGCGTGGATCACGGCGTTTCCCCCACCCGGACGGTAACCTGGCGGGATCATGGAGCAGCGCTATGTCGGCCGCAGCGGCCTGTCGGTGTCCCGGATGGGCCTCGGCACGATGACGTGGGGGCGTGACACCGACGCGGACGACGCGGCGGCACAGCTGCGCACGTTCATGGACGCGGGCGGCACGCTGGTGGACACCGCCGACGTCTACACCGGCGGCGACGCCGAGCGGCTGCTCGGCCGCATGATGCGCGACTCGGTGCCGCGCGCGGAGCTGGTGATCTCCACCAAGGCCGTGGTGACTCCGCTGGGCCACCGGCCGCGCGACGCCTCCCGGCGTCACCTGATCGCCGCCGTCGACGACTCGCTCAACCGGCTCGGCCTCGACTACGTCGACCTGTGGCAGCTGCACACCTACGACTCCGAGGTGCCGCTGGAGGAGACCATGGCCGCGCTGGACGCGATCGTCTCCTCGGGACGGGCCGTCTACGCGGGCGTCTGCGACTACACCGGCTGGCAGCTCGCCGCCGCGGCGGTCACCCAGCGGGCGATCCCCGGCCGCATTCCCATCACGGCCGTGCAGGCCGAATACTCCCTGCTGGCCCGCGAGCCCGAGCGCGAGCTGCTGCCGGCCGCCCACCACACCGGCGTGGGGGTGCTGGCCTGGTCGCCGCTCGGCCGGGGCGTGCTGACCGGTAAGTACCGCACCGGCATCCCGGCCGACTCGCGGGCCGCCACCCCGCACTTCTCCGAGTTCGTCCGCCCCTACCTCGACGAGCGCAGCCGGCGGGTGGTGGAGTCGGTGATGACCGCCGCCGAAGGGCTGGGCGTCTCGCCGCTGGCGGTGGCCCTGTCATGGGTGCGCGACCAGCCCGGCGTGGCCTCGGCCATCGTCGGCGCCCGCACACTCGCCCAACTCAAGGGCACGCTCCTCGCCGAGGACATAGTGTTGCCGATAGAAATTCGAGAGGCTCTGGATGACGTGTCGTCGCCGGACTGACGGTCAACGAGAGTCACACTCACGTGTCACTAGTCGATACCGAATCGCAACTTTAGCGGGAAATCGCCTGCATCATGTGGCCCAGTCCATCAGGATTTCCTCCGGAGGCGACGCAGGAGGGGACGGATGGGGAGCAGGACCGCGATCTCGGCCGGGATTCTCGCGGTAGCGCTGGCGACCGTCGCGGTGGCCGCGCCGCCCGCGATGGCCTTAGCCGGAGACTGCGAGCGCGGCGGCGGCCTGCTCTCGGGAGTGACCGACGGCCTGTGCGACACCCTCGACGCGGTCACCGGCACGGTCGACGACCTGACCGGCGGCCTCACCGAGCCCGTGACCAAGGGCCTCGACAAGACCACCGACACCGTGCTCGGCAAGGTCGGCGAGGCGGTGCCGACGTCGCGGCCCTCCTCCAGGCCGGACCGGCGCTCGCCCCGGCCCAGCGACTCGGCCGAGCCCAGGCGGACCGAGCTGCTGCCGGAGACGCTCGGCGAGGTCTGCCTGCCGGTGCTGGCCTGCGAGGACCAGGCCGTGCTCGACGGCATCCCCACCCCGACCCCCACGCCCACACCGGACTCGCGGCGGTCGGACCGGGCCACCCCGTCGCCGGAGGCCGAGCGTGAGCCCGGCGACGACCGCGAGCACGCCGACGTGCTGGCGACCGACGCCGCCACCCCGCCCGACACCCGGCCGCACACGCTGGACGAGCGCGAGCCGGCCACCGAGCGGCGGGCGGACCCCGAGGACCTGCGGTTCGACCTGCTGTGGCCCAACCCGTTCGCCGACGAGCTGGCGCTGCCGGTGCAGAAACAGCGCATCGTGCGGCCGAGCGCCCCCGCCTCGGACGTCGTCGGCACGGCGCTGACCATCATCCTGCTGGCCACGGCGGTGCTGGCCACCCGCATCGTGCAGCAGCGCAAGCAGCGCAGCGAGCAGCCGGACTCCATCCCGTTCGAGCCGGCCAGGCAGGGCAACAGCCGCCACCGCCTGGCCTGAAAGGCGCCCGGCGCTCCGCGGGAGCGGCTAGCCGCCGATCGCGTGGACGCCGCCGTCCACGTGCACGATCTCGCCCGTGGTGGCGGGGAACCAGTCGGACATCAGCGCCACACACGCCCTGGCGGCGGGCAGGGTGTCGGACAGGTCCCAGCCGAGCGGGGCCTTCGCCGGCCAGCTGTCCTCGAACTCCTTGAAGCCCGGGATCGACTTGGCCGCCATCGTGCGCAGCGGACCGGCGGCCACGAGGTTGGCGCGGATGCCGTGCTTGCCCAGGTCGCGGGCAAGGTAGCGGTTGCAGGACTCCAGGCCGGCCTTGGCCACGCCCATCCAGTCGTAGACGGGCCAGGCCCTGCTGGCGTCGAAGTCGAGGCCGACGACCGCGCCGCCCTGCTTCATCAGCGGCAGGCAGGCCACCGCCAGCGACTTGTAGGAGTAGGTGGACACGTGCAGGGCGGTCGCGACGTCCTCCCACGTGGTGTTGAGGAAGTTGCCGCCGAGAGCGGTCTGCGGCGCGAACCCGATCGAGTGCACCACGCCGTCGAGGCCGTCGACGTGCTCACCGACGCGGGTGGCCAGGCTGTCGAGATGCTCGGTGTTCTGTACGTCGAGCTCCAGCACCGGCGCCTTCTCCGGCAGCCGCTTGGCGATCCGCTCGACCAGGCTCAGCCGGCCGAACCCGGTGAGCACCACGGTGGCGCCCTCCTGCTGGGCCAGCTTGGCGACCGAGAACGCGATGGAGGCGTCGGTCAGCACACCCGACACCAAGATCCGCTTACCTTCGAGTATGCCCATGTCAGTGCCCCATTCCGAGTCCGCCGTCGACGGGGATCACGGCCCCGGTGATGTAGGAGGCGTCGTCGCTCGCCAGGAAGCGGACGACGCGCGCCACCTCGCCGGGGGTCGCCTGCCGCCCCAGCGGGATGTTCTTGACGATGGCCTCGGTGTCGAGGTCGGCCGTCATGTCGGTCGCCACGAACCCGGGCGAGACCACGTTGACGGTGATGTTGCGCGAGCCGTACTCGCGGGCCATGGAGCGGGCGAAGCCGACCAGGCCGGCCTTGGAGGCGGCGTAGTTGGTCTGCCCGGCCTGGCCGGACAGGCCGACGACCGAGGAGATGAGGATGACCCGGCCGCGCTTGAGCTTCATCATGGGCCGGATGGCCCGCTTGGCGACGCGGTAGGCGCCGGTCAGGTTGGCGTCGATGACGTCGGTGAAGGTGTCCTCCTTCATCATCGCCAGCAGGGTGTCCTTGGTCATGCCGGCGTTGGAGACCAGCACCTCGACCGGGCCCTGCTCGGCCTCGACCTTGTCGAAGGCGGCCTCGACGTCGGCCATGCTGGTCACGTCGCACCTCACCCCGAACAGGCCGTCCGGCGGCTCTCCCGATCGATAGGTGACGGCCACGGAGTCGCCGGTCGCGGCGAGTTCGCGGGCGATCGCGAGGCCGATGCCGCGATTGCCTCCGGTGACGAGTACTGAGCGTGCCATGACACACGACGCTATCTCCTACCCGCCGGTATGCGCTTGTCCGGGGGATACAAGATCACGGCGCTAGGATCGTGGACATGCGCCAGATCGATTCCGATTTCCTCGCGCTGCCGCTCAGGCGGCTCGCGGACGCCGCCCTGCAACGCGCACGCGAGCTGGGAGCCGAGCACGCCGACTTCCGGCTGGAGCGTGTCAGAGCCGAGACGCTCAGCCTCTACGACACCCGGTTGGAGGGCGCCTCCGACGCCGATGACCTGGGCTACGCCGTCCGGGTCGTCAAGAACGGCACCTGGGGGTTCGCCTCCGGCATCCACCTGACCCCCGAGGCGGCCGTGCGGGTCGCCGAACAGGCGGTGCGGGTGGCCGAGGTGAGCGCGCCGATCAACACCGAGCCCATCGAGCTCGCGCCCGAGCCCGTGCACGCCGACACCACCTGGGTGTCGGCCTACGACGTGGACCCGTTCGAGGTGTCCTCGGCCGACAAGGTCGCGCTGCTGGCCGACTGGTCGGCCGGGCTGCTCAAGGGCGCCGACCACGTCTCGGCCCGGCTGCTGCAGGTCAAGGAGCAGAAGTTCTACGCCGACACGGCCGGCACCGTCACCACCCAGCAGCGGGTGCGGGTGCATCCGAAGCTCAACGCGATGAAGGCCTCCGAGTCTGGCTTCGACGACATGTCGACGATCGCGCCCCCGGTGGGCCGCGGCTACGAATACCTCACGGGCACCGGCTGGGACTGGGCGGCCGAGCTGGCCAAGCTGCCGGAGCTGCTGGCGGAGAAGCTCGCGGCGCCGTCGGTGGAGGCGGGCGACTACGACCTGGTGGTCGACCCGTCCAATCTGTGGCTGACGATCCACGAGTCGATCGGCCACGCCACGGAGCTCGACCGGGCGCTCGGCTACGAGGCCGCCTACGCCGGCACCAGCTTCGCCACCTTCGACCAGCTCGGCGAGCTGGTCTACGGCTCCACGCCGATGAACGTGACCGGCGACAGGACCGTCACCCACGGGCTGGCCACGATCGGCTTCGACGACGAGGGCGTGCAGGGGCAGAGCTTCGACATCGTCAAGGACGGCATCCTGGTCGGCTACCAGCTCGACCGCCGGATGGCGCTGATGAAGGGCCTCTGCAGGTCCAACGGCTGCGCCTTCGCCGACTCCCCCGGGCACATGCCGATCCAGCGGATGGCGAACGTCTCGCTGGCGCCCGCCCCGGGCGGGCCCGACACGGAGGAGCTCATCTCCGGCGTCGAGCGGGGCCTCTACATCGTCGGCGACAAGAGCTGGTCGATCGACATGCAGCGCTACAACTTCCAGTTCACCGGGCAGCGGGCGTACAAGATCTCGCACGGCCGGCTCGCCGGGCAGGTGCGCGACTTCGCCTACCAGGCGACGACGACGGACTTCTGGCAGTCCATGGAGGCCGTCGGCGGCCCGCAGACCTACGTGCTGGGCGGCGCCTTCAACTGCGGCAAGGGCCAGCCGGGCCAGGTCGCGCCGGTCAGCCACGGCTGCCCCTCCGCGCTGTTCAGGAACGTCCGGATCCTCAACACCGTTCAGGAGGGCGGAAAGTGACTCCCCAGGAGATGGTGGAAAGGGCCCTGGAGCTCTCCACGACCGACGGGTGCGTGGTGCTGGTGGACGAGGAGTCCACGGCCAACCTGCGCTTCGCCGGCAACACCCTGACGACCAACGGCGTGGCCCGCTCCAGCCGGCTCACCGTGATCTCGATCGCCGGGCAGGGCGTGGGCGTGGTCTCACGCGCGGCCGTGCGCCCCGAGCAGCTCGCCGACGTGGTGGCCGCCGCCGACGCCACCGCCCGCGACGCGCAGCCCGCCGAGGACGCCCGGCAGCTCGTCGAGGGCGGGCCGGCGAGCGCCGGCTGGGACGCGCCGGTGACGCCCACCGACATCGAGGTGTTCCAGGGCTTCGCGCCCGCGCTCGGCGAGACCTTCGCCACCGCCAAGGCCGGCGGCAGGAAGCTGTACGGTTTCGCCGAGCACACGCTGACCTCCACCTTCCTCGGCAGCTCCACCGGCCTGCGGCTGCGCCACGACCAGCCGACCGGGCGGCTGGAGCTCAACGCCAAGTCCGCCGACCTCAAGCGCTCGGCGTGGACCGGGGTGGCCACCCGCGACTTCACCGACGTGGACGTGGCCGTGCTCGACGCCTCGCTGGCGCAGCGCCTCGACTGGGCCAAGACGCGGGTGGACCTGCCGGCGGGCCGCTACGAGACGCTGATGCCGCCGAGCGCGGTCGCCGACCTGATGGTCTACCTGTTCTGGTCGGCGCAGGCCAGGGACGCCGTGGACGGCCGCTCGGTGTTCGCGAAGCCGGGCGGCGGCACCCGGGTGGGTGAGCGGCTCGCCACCATGCCGGTGACGCTGTCCAGCGACCCGGCCGCGGCCGGCATCGGCTGCGCGCCGTTCGTCATGGCGCACGCCTCCAGCCGGGGCAGTTCGGTGTTCGACAACGGGCTGCCGCTGGCGGCGACCGACTGGATCAGGGACGGCCGGCTGGAGGCGCTGCTGCAGACCCGCTACTCGGCCGAGCTGAGCGAGCTGCCGGTGACGCCCGCCATCGACAATCTGATCATGAAAGGGCCGGCGGACGGCCGCTCCCTGGAGGAGATGATCGCCTCCACCGAGCGCGGCCTGCTGCTCACCTGCCTGTGGTACATCCGCGAGGTCGATCCGCAGACGCTGCTGCTGACCGGCCTGACCCGGGACGGCGTCTACCTCGTCGAGCACGGCGAGGTGGTGGGCGAGGTGAACAACTTCCGGTTCAACGAGAGCCCGGTCGACCTGCTCGGCCGCCTGACGGAGATCGGCTCGGCCGAGCCGACGCTGGCCCGCGAGTGGGGCGACTACTTCACCCGTACCGTCATGCCCGCCGTACGGGTGCCCGACTTCAACATGTCGACGGTCAGCCAGGCGAGCTGAAACACGCCGACGGCCAGTCCGGCGGGCTGGAACACGCCGACGGTCAGCCCGGCGGGCCTGACCATGTCGACGGTCAGCCGGGCCGGCCGACGGTGAGCTCGTGCACCCGGCTCCACCGCTGGCCGGTGACCAGCCGGGCGGTGCCCGCCTTCATGTCGTAGACGATCGACCAGCGAGTGTGCGGCTGGACCACCTGGCGCAGCAGGTCGAGGGCCTCGGTCTCGGTGCCGATGCCCTCGGCCAGCCTGCGGTAGCGCGCGTCGGCCATGCGGGTGCGGCGGTCGGCGCCGGCCATGGTGATGTTGGTGAGGATCCGGTCGTCGATGACGTGCAGTTCGCCGCCGCCGTACTCGACGACGACGGACCGGCCCGACCGGTCGGCGATCAGATAGTGCACCTGCGGGCCGTCGGTGAACTCCACGTCGTAGCGGCGCATGAGGGCGACGGCCTCGTCCACGGTGGCGGCCCGGTCGAGCATCAGCCGGATGATCCGCGTGGTGCCCACCAGGGTGCGGCCCGGGGTCCTGGCGGGCAGCTCGGCGTCCGGCACCTGGGCCAGGCCGACGGTGAGGCCCTGGTCGTTCATGCCGTCGAACGGCAGGAGCACCGCGTGCCCGAGCCGCCGCCGGTCGGCGGCGTCCTTGAGGTCGGGCGCGCCGCCGTCGAGCACGTACGAGACGTCCGACAGCGACAGGGAGGCGTAGCCGCCGGGCGGGCTGACGTGCACCACCATGGCCGGGTTCGGGTCCCAGTCGAAGTTTCTGCCGAACTCGGCGCCGCGCACGAACAGCGAGCACGCCCAGTCGTCGTCGCGGCGGGCGAGCTCCGCGTCGGTGAGCGGCGCCTCGGCGTCGTAGCCGCCGTGGTAGGTCATCTCGTACAGCGGCAGGTCGTCGACCTGCCGCAGGCTGCTCACCGTACGAGCGATCTCGTCGGAGTTCTGGCGTAACACCCCTTGCCCCTGCTCGTGCGCGGACTTCTGGGCCGGGTCGCCGGCTGCGGGCGTCCCTCCCGAGCAGGCCATGACCGCGGGCATGATGAGGACGAGCAGTGCCGACAACACCCCTGCCGTACGGCTACGCATATTGGCAGTTTGTCGGCTGAGGTGTCATCTGTCACCCATGCGGCGCAGGATGCCTAGGAGTCCTCCAGCCGGAACCCCACCTTCATGCCGACCTGAAAGTGGGCCACCTCTCCCCCTTCGATGTGTCCGCGCACCTCGGTCACCTCGAACCAGTCGAGGTGGCGCAGCGTCTCGGAGGCCCGCCTGATCCCGTTGCGGACGGCCTGGTCCACGCTCTCCGACGAGGTGCCGACGATCTCGGTCACCCGGTATGTGCGATCCGTCATCTCCACATCCTCCTTACTCCCCGGCCATGATCGCATGACCTGCGCCGATGACCGGGAGCGCCGTCCCGACCGGCTGGTCCGAGGTCTACGGTGGAAGTATGAAAGGTTGGCGGAGGAAAAGGGATGTCCACCAGGTCACGGACGCCAGGCCGTCGCTGACCGCCGACATCCGCCGGCGCGAGATCAGCTACCTCATCAAGATGGGGATACGCACGATCTGCCTGATCCTGGCGGTGGTGCTGCCCCTGCCGTGGCCCTACCGCATGCTGTTCATCGCGGGCGCAGTTCTTTTGCCATACATAGCCGTAATCGGGGCCAATGAGAGGGGCCAACCCGCCCCTCCTCCCACCTTTCACAGCCCTGATGCTGACCAAAGTGAGATACCGATGCACCGACGCGAGATCGGGTCGTGACTAAGTCTTGACGCATCCCACGGGTTGTAGGTGTACGCTTTAGACAAGCGCTCCGGTCCCCCGTCGGAGCGCTGGTGCCGGCGTTCCGGGCCCCCGTCGGAACGCCGATGAAGCGACGCCGGGTGGTTTGCCCCCGTAACCACCCGGCGTTGCCCCTTTTCCGGGCAAATCTTGGATCTAAATGATCTGTCCCGTTACGGGGCGCAGTCGGATAGGGCCGCTTTCCCGAAATCGTTTACACCCCGCCTTCCCCACATTTCACAGGAAACGTTCAGGTTCGGGCGGGGTTGACACTGATAGTTCGTCCATATGTCAGCTGTCAGTCAGTGTCTCCTTCGTCGCCTGACCCCAGTTGCCGGCCAGCGTCGTCAATCGCGCCACCGCGTCGTCGGGGGCGGTGCCCGATCCTTCGGCCAGACCCAGCAGGTAGGCGGTCAACGGCGCGGCCGGCCTGGCCACCCCGTGCGCCACCTCCTTGGTCAGCTCCAGGATCACGTCCCGGTCCACCCGGGCGGGGTCGATGCCCAGCTCCTTGCAGGCCAGCGCGGTCCACTCGGCCAATACGTTCATACGAGCCTCCTCCAGATGTCCCTAGTGTCGCAGCCGGACCAGGGTCCGCCCGAGCGTCGGCGGCAAGGACACCGTGCAGATCACGGGCCGAGTGGGCCGGCGGGCTAGCCGCCGATCGCGGACATGGGGCGGGAAGGCTGGAGGAAGGCCGGGTCGTCGATGCCGTGGCCGGCCTTCTTGCGGGAGACGGCGGTGATCCACCGCTCGGCCAGCTCTTCGTCGGTGGCGCCCGCGCGCATCGCGGTCTTGAGGTCGGACTCCTCGGTGGCGAACAGGCAGTTGCGGATCTGCCCGTCGGCGGTGAGGCGTACGCGGTCGCAGGCGCCGCAGAACGGCCGGGTGACCGAGCCGATCACGCCGACCCGGCCGGGGCCTCCGTCGACGAGGAACCGCTCGGCGGGGGCGCTGCCGCGCTCCTCCAGGTCGTCGGCCGCCAGGTCGAACGAGGCCGACAGCAGCTTGAGGATCTCGTCCGCCGTCACCATGGTGTCGCGGCTCCAGCCGTGCTGGGCGTCGAGCGGCATCTGCTCGATGAACCGCAGCTCGTAGCCCTGTTCCAGGCAGAAGCGCAGCAGCGGCACGGCCTCGTGCTGGTTGACCTCGCGCATCAGCACCGAGTTGACCTTGACGGGGCGCAGGCCGGCCTCGTGGGCGGCGGCCAGGCCGGCAATCACGTCGGGGAACCTGTCGCGGTGCGCGAGCCGCTTGAAGGTGTCGCGGTCGAGGGTGTCGAGGGAGACGTTGACCCGGTCCAGCCCGGCGGCGGCGAGCGGCGCCGCGACACGGGCCAGGCCGATGCCGTTGGTGGTCAGCGACACCTGCGGCCGGGGTTCGAGCGCGGTGGTCCGGCCGACGATGTCGACGAGCTCGCGCCGCAGCAGCGGCTCGCCGCCGGTATAGCGGACCTCGTGGATGCCGAGGCGTTCGACGCCGATCGTCACCAGCCTGACGATCTCGTCCGCGGTGAGGAGCTGCGCGTTGGGCAGCCACTCGAGTCCTTCGGGGGGCATGCAGTAGGAGCAGCGCAGATTGCACTTGTCCGTGAGGGACACCCGCAGATCCGTCGCCACCCGTCCGAACGAGTCTCGCAACATGGGGGCGTCACCTCCTGTCGTTCTTCAGACGGCCAGCCTACGTCTCCCGACCCTCCTGTCCCAAAACGGGTATAGGGCCGCGAATCCCGTTCAATCAGTGCGCAGGAGTCCGGCGTGCGCCGTGACGTGCCGGGCGTCGCGAAGGTAGAGCTCATGATGGCCGTCGGCGAGGTGGCCCGCGAAGGCGGCGCTGCCGGCCGCCGCCCGCTCGCGCATGAACGCCACCAGCGCGTGCAGCCGCTCGACGACCGCCTCGGGCAGGGCCCGGCGGTCGCCTGGTGCCAGGTCGTAGGCGTCGCACAGCAGCCGCAGCCGCCGCGCCTGCTCGGTGACCGGCAGCGCCGCCTCCCCGTTGCCGTCCACATCACCGTCGCCGACGGCGCAGGTGAGCGGCACGAACCGGTAGGCGGCGTAGGCCACGTCCCACAGTCTCGGGGCCGGGTGAGCGGTGTCGAAGTCGATGAAGGCGACGGGCAGGCCGTCGCGGAAGACGCAGTTGTACGGCGCGACGTCGCCGTGGCAGATCACCTCGGCGGGCTCCCGGGCGGGAAAGTACCAGGTGGCGTCGTCGGCGGGCGTGTGGCCGGCGGTGGCGTCGTGATACTCGCGCAGCAGCGTGGCCAGGCGTCGCAGGGCGCCGTCGCTCCGCAGGTGGCCGGGCATCGGGTGGTGGCCGACGACGCCGGGCACGAAGTCGAGGATCTCGCGGCCGCGCTCGTCCAGGCCGTGCGCCCGCGGCGCGCCCGTGAAGCCCCGGGCGGCGAGGTGGCCGAGCAGGCCGTACACGGCGGGCGTCCACGGCCCCACCGGCCGCCGCACGGTCGCGCCGACCCGGACCACCTCGTTGACTCCCCCGCCGGTGAGGATCTCCTCCCGTTGCGTCACGAACCGATCGTACGAGGCGGGCGTAAAGCACGCGACGGAGATAAATGAGTGGGCATTTACCCACGACGGCGGCAGACTTGGATCAAGGACGAACGAGGAGTTCCCATGCCGAACCAGCCCGCACCCAACCTGTTGTCGTGGGCCAGCGAGATCGACGAGGGCACGGTCATGCAGGCCGCGCGCGCCGCCCGGATGCGGATCGTGTCCGGCCACGTCGCTCTCATGCCCGACGCGCACGTGGGCATCGGCGCGACCGTCGGCTCGGTGATCCCCACCGAGGGAGCGATCATTCCGGCCGCCGTCGGCGTCGACATCGGCTGTGGCATGGTCGCGACCGAGACGACGCTGACCGCGGCCGACCTGCCGGACACGCTCGACGCGCTGATGCGGCTGGTGGAGCGCCGGATCCCGGCCGGCGTCGGCAAGGGGCACGAGGACCCGTCCGTCGACCGGGCGCTGAGCGAGCTCGGCAGCCCGCACACCGCCCTGACCGGCAAGCAGGAGACGACGGTCGCCCGGCAGTTCGGCACCCTCGGCTCCGGCAACCACTTCGTCGAGGTCTGCCTGGACGAGCGGGACCGGGTCTGGACGGTGCTGCACTCCGGCTCGCGCGGCATCGGCAACCAGCTCGCGACCCGGCACATCATGGACGCGAAGAAGCTGATGAAGCATCAGGCGATCGGCCTGGAGGACCCGGACCTGGCTTACCTGGTGCAGAACACCCCGGAGTTCGACGCCTACATCGCCGACATGCTGTGGTCGCAGCACTACGCGATGGCCTCGCGTGCCCGCATGGACAAGGTGCTGATCAACGCCCTCTTCGGGGTGGTCGGCCACGGCTCGCGGGTCCGCACGATCAACTGCCACCACAATTTCACCCAGCTGGAGACGCATCACGACAAGCGTCTGTGGATCACCCGGAAGGGCGCGATCAAGGCGGACACCGGTGACGAGGGCGTCATCCCCGGCTCGATGGGGACGCGCTCGTACATCGTCAGCGGCCGGGGCAACCCGCTGTCGTACAACTCGTGCGCGCACGGGGCGGGCCGCCGGATGTCGCGCAGCAAGGCCAAGCGTCAGCTGTCGGCCACGTCGCTGAAGGCGGCGATGCGGGGCCGTACGTGGAACTCCGACCGCGCCGACGCGCTGGTGGACGAGCACCCGGAGGCCTACAAGCCGATCGACGTCGTGATGGAGGACCAGAAGGACCTGGTGATGGTCCAGCACACGCTGCGCCAGGTGTTCAACTACAAGGGCTGAACCGGCGGTAAGATCGTCGACCAGTCCTGGCGAACGGAGCGAGCGGCGTGACATCGGTCTACGTGTTCAACGGTCCCAACCTCAACCTGCTCGGCACCCGCGAGCCGGAGATCTACGGGACGACCACGCTGGCCGACGTGGAGGCGATGTGCCGCGAGGAGTGCGAGGCGGCCGGCCTGGAGCTGGTCTTCGGGCAGTCCAACCACGAAGGCCAGCTCATCGACTGGATCCAGGAGGCGGGCGCCGAGGTGAAGGCGGGCCGGGCGATCGGGGCGGTGTTCAATCCCGGCGCCTTCACCCACACGTCGGTGGCGCTGCACGACGCGATCGAGGGGGTGGAGCTGCCGGTGGTGGAGGTGCACATCTCCAACGTGCACCGGCGCGAGCCGTTCCGGCACCGCTCCTACGTCTCGCCGGTGGCGCGCGGGATCGTGGTCGGGTTCGGCGTGTACGGCTATGTCATGGGGCTTCGGGGGCTGCGGCACGCGGTCACGGGGGGCTGACGCGCCAGGCGGGCCGCTCGCCGGTGTCGACCAGGTTCCAGCGGCCGTCCGGGTTCAGGCGGTCCTCGTAGTAGTAGGTGGTGGCGGGCAGGGGCACGGCGGCGCCGCCGTACGCGGCGAACGCCTCGCGGGCGGCCTGCCTGAGCCGCTCCGGCGGCACGCCGAGGGTGTCGGCGGCGACCTGGGCGAGGCGTTCGAGGGCGTGGTGGCCCATGAAGCTGTCGTAGGTGAGGCTGAGGACCCGCTCACGCGGCTGCCGGATGTCGCGGGAGATGACGTTGACCGGCGGCAGCTCCCGGTTCAGGCCCCGCTCACGCCGGATCAGCGGGTCGACGTAGACGCCGCAGTCACGGTAGAGGATCGCGGTGCGGCGGGCGTCGGGGTCGAATCCGAAAAGGGTGTTCTGGCCATGGAGTTCGAGCGTGCACCCGGTGCGGGTGACGGCTCGCAGCCACAGCCGGACCATGGGGGTGACGACCCGCCGCGCCAGCCAGCTCGCCGGGTCCTCGCCGCTGCGGGCGACGAGCTGCTCCAGCAGTGTCGGGTCGCCGGGGCGCCGGACGTCACCGCCGTACAGCGCGAACAGCGGCACGGTGTGGTGCGGCGGGTCGGCCCCGAATCCGGGCTCGTCCGGCAGGTCGCCGTCGGGGCCGGTCGCCGTGCCCGAGCGCGGCCGGGACTCGCGGATCAGGAAGCCCCACGCCTCCTCCGGCCGGTCGCCGAGCACGCCGCCCCCGACCTCGGGCAGGACGGGCAGCCCGGCGGCCAGCAGTTCCTCGGCGGCCCACAGCTGCACGGAGATGATCGGCCGGCGCAGGCGGCGGGTGAAGCGGGACAGGCGCTTCGGGTAGTGCAGTTTGACGAAGTGCGGCTCGACGGGGTCGCCGCCGATGCGCTCGACGAAGACGGTGCGGGCGTTGGCGGAGGGCACCACCACCAGGTCCGGCCCGCGCTCACGCAAGGCGTCGCGGCCCGGCAGGCCGGGGAAGGCGAGCGTCTCGGGGTGGACGGGCAGCAGGAAGGTGTCGCCGCCCCGATACAGCTTGGTGAGGGTGGACTCCACCGCGTTGCTCAGGAACGTCCCCTCCCCTGCCGCCACCCTGAACGTCGGCACCACGAACCGCTCGGAGCCCCGCTGCGGATGGTAGGGCTCGGAGATCTCCGAGTCGCCGGAGAACCTGCTGTAGGCGCGGGTTCCCACGCCCAGGTAGCGCTCCGCGTACTGCCAGGACGGCAGCGGATCCGATGCGTCGTCGAGGATCATTCAGTGGATTCCATCCGGCTAATGTCGAAATCGGGTATTTACCCGCGCCTGCCCGCTCGACGCCTACGGGCCGTCCACGTAGTGGAACGAGGGCTGCGGATGCATGAGGAAGTCGTGGTGGGACAGGTTCCAGGCGTAGGCGCCGGCCAGGCCGAAGGCGACCAGATCGCCCACCCGCAGGCCGGTGACCTCGGCGTTGCGGTTGAGCACGTCCTTGGGTGTGCACAGCTGGCCGACGAGGGTGGCCGTCCCGGTCAGGGCGGGGCCGGACGTGGCCCGGTGGATGACGGTGAAGGGCTGGTCGTGCCCCCTGGCGACGGGGGTGCGCAGGTGGTGGGTGCCGCCGCGGAGCACGGCGTAATGGCGGCCGTGGGTGCGCTTGACGTCCAGGACGTCGGTGACGTACCAGCCGTCGTAGGCGGTCAGCGAGCGTCCCGGCTCGATCCGCAGCCGCGCGGAGCCGCCCAGATCCGCCAGGGCGGCGCTGTAGGCCTTCCAGTCGAACCGGGTCTGCGGGGCGCCGTAGTCGACGCCCATGCCGCCGCCGAGATCCAGCTCCGGCTCGGTCACCTCCGGCAGGTGCTCGCGCAGCCAGGGCAGCGCCCAGGCGCCGACCCGGCGGGCCAGATCGGCCATCGCGGGGGCGTCGTGCCGGCCCCAGGTCAGGTGGGCGTGGATGCCGTGCGGCGTGATCCGGGGCGCGTCACGCAGCAGCCGCACGCAGGCGGCCAGCCCGTCCGGGTCCATGCCGAACGGGCTGTCCGCCGCCTGCCGGACGTCCTCCCCGGGCAGGTCGGGGTTGGCGCGCAGCAGGATGTCCTGCCGGGCGCCGGTGGCGATCAGCCGGGCCAGCTCGCCGGGGCTCTCCACATGCAGCCGCTCGACGCCCGGATCCAGGGCCAGCGCGAGCTCGGCATCGGTCTTGCCCGGCCCGCTGAACGCCACCGGCGCGTCCGGCAGCAGCTCCCGCACGAGGGCCAGCTCGCCGCCTGAGGCGACCTCGAAGCCGTCCACGAAGGGCCGCAGCGTCCGCAGGATCTCGGCGGCGGGATTGGCCTTGACCGCGTAGAACACCTGGGCGCTGCCGGCCATCGCCGCCTGGACGGCGCCGGCGTGCGCGCGCAGCCCGGGCAGGTCGTAGACGTAGGCGGGCAGCTCTCCCGCCGCCGCCAGCCGCAGCGCCCGCGCCCGCACCGACTCCACCACCATCGCGCCCCCGCAAGACCAGACATCTCGTACGGAACCGTACGGACTTCATCCCGTAGGGGAAAGCCCTCGGTACGAAACCGTACGAGAGATGACAAAACTAGGCGTGAAGGGCGAATGGCTACTTTCATCAATCCGTACGTCCGCCTGCGGCGGATCTCCTACGGGTGGAGGGCGGAGGCGCGACACCGTCTGCCGCGCCTCCGCTGATTCCGCGCGGGCCGTACGGCACCCGACTGCCGCTCCTCCCTCGGCCCGCGCGGAGCTTGTCAGAGTGCCTTTCAGGGTGAGGCGCAGGTGTAGCCGGAGGGGGTCTGGGTGTTGCCGCCGGGCCGGCTCACCTGGAAGCCGAAGCTGGTGGCGGCCCCCGCGGCGAGGGTGCTGTTGTGGTTCACGCTCTTGGCGGTGACCGTCTGCCCGCTGGTGGTGATGGTGGCGTTCCAGGAGCCGGTCAGGGAGTGGCCGGCGGGCAGGGTGAAGGTGACGGTCCAGCCGTTGATGGTGGAGGTGCCGGTGTTGGAGACGGTCGCGGGCTGCACGACGTAGCCGTTGTTCCACTGGGTCTGCACGGTGCCGGTGGCGGTGCAGGGTCCGCCGGGTCCGCCGCCGCCGGAGATGGTGGTGAAGGTGGCGTTGGCCGACGGGGTGGACAGGTTGCCGGCGCCGTCCCGGGCTCGCACGTAGACCTGGTACTGGGTCTGCGGGCTCAGGCCGGTCAGGGTGATGGAGTTGGTGGAGCTCTGGCCGAGCTGCTGGTCGGTGCTGCCCTGCTCACGGTAGACGGTGTAGCCCGCCAGCCCGCTGCCGCCGGAGTCGGTGGAGGCCGTCCAGGTCAGCGTGGCGGAAGTGCCGGTGATGTTGGCCGCGGAGGGGGTGCCCGGCGTGGTGGGCGCGGTGTCGTCATCTCCCCCGCTGCCACCGGCCAGCGCGTCGTGCACGGCGGTGTAGGCGGGTTTCTGCTGGTAGTTCTCGTTGTAGATCAGCGCGGCGCCCTCCCCGCTGAAGGTGTCGGGCACCCAGGAGTACTTGTCGGTGAAGCCCCAGATGGTGACCCCGGCGCAGGCGGTGACGGCCATGCAGGCGTTGACCACGTTGCGGTAGTAGGTGGCCTGGGTGGCGTCCTTCGAGGAGTCCCTGGGCATCTGCATGCGGATGTCCACCTCGGTGATCCGCACCTGGACGCCGAGGTCGGCGAAGCGCTGCAGGTTCTGCTGGAGGTCGTTGGGGAAGCCGTACTGGATGGCCAGGTGGCTCTGGAAGCCGACGCAGTCGACCGGTACGTTCTGCTGCCTCAGCGTCCGGACCAGGTTGTACATCGCGGTGCTCTTGGCGTTGATGCCCTCGACGTTGTAGTCGTTGATGCACAGCCGCGCGTCGGGATCGGCGGCGCGGGCGGCGCGGAAGGCGTCGGCGATGAAGCTCTGCCCGAGCGTGTTGTACCAGAACGAGCTGCGCATGCCGCCGTTGTCGTCGAAGACCTCGTTCACCACGTCCCAGGAGACCACCGTCGGGTTGTCGGCGTAGCGGCCGACGACCTGGCTGATGTGGTTCTGCATGGCGGTGCGCATCGCGCTGGCGCCGAGGCCCTGCACCCAGCCGGGGGTCTGGTTGTGCCAGACCAGCGTGTGCCCGTGCACCTCCTGGTCGTTCTGGGTGGCGAAGTCGACTATGGCGTCGGCGCCGGAGAAGGTGAACTGGTTCTGGTTCGGCTCGGTGGACTCCCACTTCATCGCGTTCTCGGCGGTGATCTGGTTGAACTCGGTGGCCGCGATGTTCCTGTACTGGGTCTCGTTGGACAGCGGGCCGGTGGCCAGCGCGGTGCCGATGAACTTGCCGCGACTCGCGGCGTGCTGGCGCAGGGGCGCCGAGGCGTCGGCGGGGGTGACCGGCATCAGGAACACGACGAGCAGCCCGAGCAGGGCGGCCGCGGCGAGAGTCCTGGTGCGGGCCCCGGATCTGACGAGCGATGACGAAAGCACGAGCACCTACCTCCGGAAGCGTGCCATGACTCGATCCCGAAACTTTCGACCCCTTCGAGATCCATGTCGGGACGGTATTGACATGCAGTGGAACGGGTCAATGCCGGAAGCGGGACGGCGCTGTTTGGGCAGGTGGCGAGCTGAAATTATCAGCTCTTACATGAAACTTTCAGATGCCGGGCGGAAACGCCGCGTGCCCGCCTCGCTGGGGGAGCAGGGGCGGGCACGGTCCCGGGAGGTACCCGGCCTTCCGGGAGAATGGGGTGGCGCTCAGGCGTCGTCGTCCGACACCCGGGAGGCGTCCTGGCAGACGCTGCCGCCACCTTTCGTGAGCACCGGCAGCAGGGCCCCGCAGGTGCTCACCGGCGCGGACACGGGCTCGACGATCTCATCGTTGAAGACGATCACGTCGCCGATGACCGGCGGCGGGCCGGCGGGCGCGGCCGGCTCGACCGGCTCAGGCGGCTCCGCCGGTTCGGCGGGCTCGGCGGCAGGCGCCGGCTCGGCCGCCTCCGCCGCGGGCGCCGGCACGGCCGCTTCGGCGGCGGGCGCGGCGGGGACGGCCGCCTCCGCGGCGGGCGGCGGCGCGACCGCCGCCGACACGGGCGGGGGCGCGACGGCCTCCGCGGCGGGCGGGGGTACGGCCGCTTCGGCCGGGGCCGCCAGCGCGAGCAGGCCGGCGATCATGCCACCGACACCCGCGACGGCGCGTTTGCCGGTCCGCCCGCCTGCTGCCCGAAACGCCCGGGACGTCCGCCCAGCATGATGCGATCGATGATCGCGAGCGCCACCGCCGAGAGGATGAAGGTCAGGTGGATCAGTGTTTTCCATAGGAGTTCCCTGTCGGTCACGGCCGGTCGCGCCGCGTTGATGAAGATCTGGAGAAGGTGGATGGAGGAGATGCCGATGATCGCCATGGCGAGCTTGACCTTGAGCACGTTGGCGTTGACATGCGACAACCACTGAGGCTGGTCCGGATGCCCCTCGATGCGCAGTCGGGAGACGAACGTCTCGTAGCCGCCGACGATCACCATGATCAGCAGGTTGCTGATCATCACCACGTCCACGAGACCGAGGACGATCAGCATGACGGTGGTCTCCGCGGGCTTGCCGCCGAATCCGAGCTGGACGAGGTGGATCAGCTCAGCCATGAACCGCCATACGTAGACCACCTGGGCCACGATGAGACCGAGATAGAGAGGAGCCTGGATCCAGCGGCTCAGGAACATGACATAGCCGAGGCGCCGTAGTGGACTGCGATACCCGTTCGGCGGGCCACCCACGGACTGTAGCTGGTGCATCTACGACGTGAACACGTTCACATGCTGGATGACGGTCTCCATGCCGAATAGCGCTTTCTCACCGGTCAGCTCGGCCACCACGGGCGGCAGCGTGCCCGCGGCGACCGTGACGGCGGCGGCGATCGCGACGGTCAGGGCTCGAATGCTCAATGCGACTCCTTCGGTATCTGTTCGGATGCTCCCGTCAGGATTCAGGGGAGCCTGGAGGCCGGGGCGGCGCGGCGGCGGTCAACCGCGCCGCCCCTACCCGTGGCCGGTCGGCAGGGTCAGGGCGCCAGGCAGGCGGTGGCCGGGATCTCGGTGGGGAGGCCGGGGGCGGACGGGTCGACCAGCGAGCCCACGTCGGCGGCGCTGCTGGTCAGGCAGCCGATCACGGTGATCGGGTCGACGACGGCGTGGGCGGCGGGGGCGACGGCCATGAGCAGCCCGCCGGCCACCATCGTGGCCACGGTGAGGCGGCGCGTGCGGTGCATGAGACCTCCTGGGTCTGGTGTCAACGTTGGGCACTCAACGTATTGCTTCGGTAACGCTAAGTACAGGATCAGCCCACGCCTTCACCCAGAGTTTCTCTATTGTTTCCCTGCGTTACACCAAAAGGGCCGGGCCTTATCCTCTTATGAGGGCCCTTTGCACTCCTATCTAGATCATGTTAGATGGATGAGTAAAGGTGCCTATCGTCGCGATATCCGACATGCTCCGGGAAGGACCGGGCACAGTGACGCTGATCATCGATGGCGTCTCCGTACGGCAGCGCGGGGAGATCTGGCTCGACGACATCCGTCTCGAGTTACCGAGCGGGATGACGACGCTTCTCGGCCCGATGGCGGCGGGGAAGACGACATTGATGCGGGTCGCCGCCGGCCTGTTGCCCCCCGACCGCGGGCGTGTGGCGGTGAACGGGCGCGACGTCACCTCGGTCTCCGTACGCAAGCGCTCGGTCGCCTTCGTCTACCAGCAGTTCATCAACTATCCCTCGCTGTCGGTCTACGAGAACATCGCCTCGCCGCTGCGCCTGGACGCCTCCTTCCCCAAGGACGGCCTGGACCGGCGGGTGCGCGAGGTGGCCGAGCTCATGGGCATCGGCGGCCTGCTCGGGCGCAGGCCCGCCGAGCTGTCGGGGGGCCAGCAGCAGCGCACCGCCATCGCGCGGGCGCTGGCCCGGCCGGTGGACGTGCTGCTGCTGGACGAGCCGCTGGCCAATCTCGACTTCAAGCTGCGCGAGCAGCTCAGGGCCGACCTGAAGAGCATGTTCGCCCAGGCGCCCGGCGTGGTGCTGTACTCCACGGCCGACCCGAACGAGGCGCTGTCGTTCGCGGCGCCCACGGTGGTGCTGGGCGAAGGGCGGGTGCTGCACACCGGTGACGTGGCGGACATGTACGCCGAGCCGCCCACGCTGGCGGTCGCGGCGACGCTCAGCGACCCGCCGCTGAACCTGCTGCCGGGCGTGGTGCGTGAGGGCAGGATCGACTGCCTCGGTGCCTCCTTTCCCGCGCCGGGGGCGCACGGGGACGGCCGGAACGTGGTGCTGGCCGTACGCCCTCATCAGGTGAGCATCGAGCGCGGCGGGCCGGACATGCTGGAGTTCCCCGCGGAGATCCGGCTCGCGGAGGTGACCGGGAGCTCGACGTTCCTGCACCTGGTGCCGGCCGGTGGCAGGCACCTGGTCGCGCATCTGGAGGGGGCGCGGCTGTTCGACCCCGGCGAACCGGCGACGGCGTTCGTGGATCCGGCGCACCTGTTCGTCTTCGACGAGGTCGGCGGCCGGCTGCTGGCCACGTCCGCGGCGGAGGTCGACCTGCATGGCTGACATCCGGCTGGAGGGCGTGGGGCACAGCTATGACGGCGGCCGGACGTGGGCGCTGCGCCCGATGACGTGGACGTGGCGGGCCGGCCGGGCGTACGCGCTGCTCGGCCCGAGCGGGTGCGGGAAGACCACGCTGCTCAACATCATCTCCGGCCTGCTCTCCCCCACCGTGGGACGCGTCTGGTTCGGCGACCGCGAGGTGACCGGCGTGCCGACCGCGGGCCGCAACATCGCGCAGGTCTTCCAGTTCCCGGTGCTGTACGAGGAGATGTCCGTCTACGACAACCTGGCCTTCCCGCTGCGCAACCGCCGCTTCCCGAAGGCAGACGTGGACCGGCGGGTGCGCGAGGTGTCGCGGCTGCTAGGCCTGGAGGAGCACCTGCGGCGCCGGTCGCGGCGGCTGGACCCGGGCCGGCAGCAGATCGTCAGCCTGGGCCGCGGCCTGGTGCGCGCGGACGTGGCGGCGGTGCTGCTGGACGAGCCGCTCACCGTCGTCGACCCGGCCATGAAATGGACGCTGCGCAGCAAGCTCAAGCAGATCCACCGCGACACCGGGCACACGCTCATCTACGTCACCCACGACCAGACCGAGGCGCTGACCTTCGCCGACGAGGTGGTGGTGCTCAACGACGGGGCGATCGTGCAGGCGGGCGAGCCGAGTGAGCTGTTCCTGTCGCCCGCGCACGAGTTCGTCGGCCACTTCATCGGCTCGCCCGGCATGAACGTGCTCCCGGCCGAGCTGGTGGACGGCGTGGTGCGCCTCGGCGACGCCCCGCTCGGGCGGGCGTCCGGCGACCTGCCCTCGGGTCCGGTGCGGGTCGGGGTCCGGCCGGAGTTCGTACGGATCGAGCAGGACGGCGCCGGGCCGGCGGCGCGCGTGACGGGCGTGGACCGGATGGGCGCCTACAACCTGGTGCACGCCCTGGCGAACGGGCATCCGCTGATCGTCAAGACCGATGCCGGGGCCAGGTTCGACCCTGGCGCCACGTGTGTCCTGCGCTTCACCGAGGGCCGCGCGTTCCTGTTCAGGGACGCGGTCAGGTGCGGCGTGATCGAGCCGCTGGACGGGGGGGCCAGGGCATGAGCGAGCGGACGGCGACCGTCGGCGCCGACGACCCACCGGCAGAGAAGGCGGCGGCAGAGGCCGGAGAGAGGCGGGCCGACCCCAGGCGCAGGAACAATCGGGCCTGGCTGCTGGTGCTGCCGGTCGTCGTGTCGGTGGCGTTCACGGCCGTGATCCCGCTGATGACCGTGGTGAACTTCTCCGTGCAGGACATCTTCAGCCCCAGCGACCGGCTCTTCGTCGGGCTGGAGTGGTTCCGGTCGGTGGCGCGTGACCCGGAGGTGCGGGCCGCGTTCGTGCGCACGCTGCTGTTCTCGGCGCAGGTGCTGCTGCTGGAGATCCCCCTGGGCGTGCTGCTCGCGGTGTCGATGCCGCGCCGGGGCGTGTGGGTGTCGGTGTCGCTGGTGCTGGTCGCGCTGCCGCTGCTGATCCCGTGGAACGTGGTGGGCACCATCTGGCAGATCTTCGCCCGCCCCGACATCGGGCTCGGCGGCTGGGCCGTCAACAACGTGCTGGGGCTGGACTTCAACTACACGCTGGACGCCACCGACGCCTGGATCACCGTGCTGGCCATGGACGTGTGGCACTGGACGCCGCTGGTGGCGCTGCTGGCCTACGCGGGACTGCGTTCGATCCCGGACCCGTACTTCCAGGCGGCGCAGATCGACGGCGCCTCCGGCTGGGCCACCTTCCGCCACATCCAGCTCCCCCGGCTGCGCGGCGTGCTGACGATCGCGATCCTGCTGCGCTTCATGGACAGCTTCATGATCTACACCGAGCCGTTCGTGGTGACGGGCGGCGGGCCGGGCAACGCCACGTCCTTCCTCAGCATCCTGCTGTCGAAGATCGCCGTCGGGCAGTTCGACCTGGGGCCGGCCGGGGCGTTCTCGCTGCTGTACTTCCTGGCCGTGCAGATCGTCTCCTACGTCTTCTTCACCGTGCTGACCAGGACCGGGAGGTGAGCGCGATGGCGCGGGGCGACAGGCGGCTGCCCTGGGCGCGGACGGTGTTCTGGCTCTACGGCATCACGCTGCTGCTGCCGCTGTTGTGGATGTTCGGCATGTCCATCCGCCCCAACCAGGACATTCTCGGCAGTTTCTCGCTCATCCCGCAGCGTGTCACCTTCGACAACTACGTCACGTTCTTCACGAACTCGGTGTGGTACTCGAGCTACCTCAACTCGATCATCTACACGTCGATGAACGCGGTCATGTCGCTGGTGGTGGCGCTGCCCGCCGCCTACGCCTTCTCCCGGTTCAGGTTCGCCGGCGACAAGCACCTGTTCTTCTGGCTGCTGACGAACCGGATGGCGCCGCCGGCGGTGTTCCTGCTGCCGTTCTTCCAGATCTATCAGGCGGTGGGCCTGTTCGACACGCATCTGGGGGTGGCCATCGCGCACATGCTGTTCAACGTGCCGCTGGCGGTGTGGATCCTCGAAGGGTTCATGTCGGGCATCCCCCGCGAGATCGACGAGACCGCGGCGATCGACGGCTACTCGCTGCCGCGGTTCTTCGTCAAGATCTTCCTGCCGATGATCCGCTCCGCGATCGGCGTCACGCTGTTCTTCTGCTTCATGTTCAGCTGGGTCGAGCTGCTCATCGCGCGGACCATCACCTCGGTGAACGCCAAGCCGATCGCCGCCACCATGACGCGCACGGTCAGCGCGGCGGGCGTCGACTGGGGGCTGCTGGCGGCGGCCGGAGTCCTGACGATCGTGCCCGGCGCGATCGTGATCTGGTTCGTCCGCAACTACATCGCCAAGGGCTTCAGCTTGGGGAGGGTCTAGCCGTGCTGCCAGGACTGGAGTGGATGGTGTGGACCGGGCCCACGGCGGCCGTCTTCATCGGGCTCGGGCTGCTGCTGTGCGGGATGGCGGTCTGGGCGAAGATCTCCCCGCCGGTGGCGCGGCGGGGGTTCCTGCGCATCGAGACCGATCGGGGGGACCGGCTGTACATCGGCCTCATCAGCGCGGCCGTCGTACTCGCCGGATGGATCGCGGTCACCGACCTGTCCATGTGGCTGGCGCTGGCCTGCGCGTTCCTGGTGGCGCTGACGATCGGGTTGTGGGGCTGACGAAGGAGGCGGCAATGCCGTTCGACAGGAAGATCCCCTACAGGAGCACGGCCTGCGCGGCGGTGCTCATGCTGCTGGCCGCGGCCTGCTCGCAGGGCGGAGGCGGTGGTGGCGGCGGCGACTTCCGGGAGGCCGACGCCAAGGCGGCCGCCCAGCGCTGGGTGTCCACCGAGTTCACCCCGAGCACCCTGTCCAAGGAGCAGCAGCTGGCCGAGATGGACTGGTTCATGAAGGCGGCCGCGCCGTACCGGGGCATGGAGATCAACGTGGTGTCGGAGACGATCACCACGCACGAGTACGAGTCCAAGCAGCTCGCCAAGGCGTTCACCGAGATCACCGGGATCAGGCTCAAGCACGACCTGATCCAGGAGGGCGACGTGATCGAGAAGCTGCAGACGCAGATCCAGGGCGACCAGAACATCTACGACGCCTACGTCAACGACTCCGACCTCATCGGCACGCACTCGCGCGGCGACTACGTGGTGCCGCTGTCGGACTACATCGCCGGGGAGGGCAAGGCGGTCACCTCGCCCACGCTGGACCTGCAGGACTTCATCGGGATCAGCTTCACCACCGGCCCCGACAAGAAGATCTACCAGCTGCCCGACCAGCAGTTCGCCAACCTCTACTGGTTCCGCTACGACTGGTTCACCGATCCGGACGTCAAGAAGCAGTTCAAGGACGCCTACGGGTACGAGCTCGGCGTGCCGGTCAACTGGGCGGCCTACGAGGACATCGCCGACTTCTTCACCAACAAGGTCAACGGGAACGGCACGATGGACGGCAAGAAGGTCTACGGCCACATGGACTACGGCCGTAAGGACCCCTCGCTGGGCTGGCGTTTCACCGACTCGTGGCTGTCGATGGCGGGCAACGGCGACCCGGGCCTGCCCAATGGCCTGCCGGTGGACGACTGGGGCATCAGGGTGGAGAACTGCCGCCCGGTCGGCTCGTCGGTGACCCGCGGCGGCGACACCAACGGCCCGGCTTCGGTGTACGCGCTGACGAAGTACGTGGACTGGCTGAAGAGGTTCGCGCCGAAGGAGGCGGCCGGGATGAACTTCAGCGAGTCCGGCCCGGTGCCCGCCCAGGGCAACATCGCCCAGCAGATCTTCTGGTACACGTCGTTCACGGCCGACATGACCAAGGACGGGCTGCCGGTCGTCAACGGCGACGGCACGCCCAAGTGGCGCATCGCGCCGAGCCCGCACGGCGCGTACTGGAAGGACGGCAACAAGCTCGGCTACCAGGACGCCGGCTCGTGGACGCTGCTGAAGAACACGCCGAAGGAGCGGCGGGCGGCGGCCTGGCTGTACGCGCAGTTCGTCACGTCGAAGACGGTGTCGCTGAAGAAGTCGATCACGGGTCTGACGTTCATCCGCGACTCCGACATCAGGAGCGACTACTTCGAGCAGAACGCCGAGAAGTACGGCGGGCTGATCGAGTTCTACCGAGGGCCGGCGCGCGAGCAGTGGACGCCGACCGGGACGAACGTGCCGGACTATCCGCGGCTGGCGCAGCTGTGGTGGCAGAACGTCGCCACCGCCGTCACCGGCGAGACCACCCCGCAGCAATCCATGGACAACCTGGCCAAGCAGCAGGACGACATCCTGTCGCGGCTGGAGCGGCGGGGGTACGGCGGCGCCTGCGCGCCCAAGCTGAACCAGGAGCGGGACGTCCAGTACTGGCTGGACCAGCCGGGCGCCCCGGCTCCGAAGCTCGCTGACGAGCGGGGCAAGCCGGAGACGCTCGACTACGACCGGCTCGTCGCCCAGTGGAAGAAGGCCGACTGAAGCGCGGATCAGGCTGAGGCGGGTCAGGCTGAAGCGCGGATCAGGTTGAGGCGGGGCCAGGCGGAAACGCGGGTCAGGCTGAGCGCGCCGGTTCGCCGTCGGTGACCGGCGCGGCCGGCTCCAGGTCGAGGGTGTCGCGCAGCTTGATGGGCGGCAGGAACAGCGCCGCGATGACGCCCACCGCGGCGATGCCCGCTGAGACGAGGAAGATGTGCCCGGTGGCGTCGCCGTAGGCGACCTGGACGATCGCCCTGATCGGCGCGGGGAGCGCCGCGATGTCGAGGCTGTCGCCGCCGGAGCCGGAGGCCGGGATGCCCGCCTTGGTCAGGCCCTGCGCGATGCCGGTGGCGACCTGGCCCGCCAGGATGGCGCCGAGGACGGAGACGCCGATGGTGCCGCCCAGCGAGCGGAAGAAGGTGATCGCACCGCTGGCGGCGCCGAGCTCGTTCAGCGGGACGGTGTTCTGGATGGCCAGCACGAGGTTCTGCATGGACAGGCCGACTCCGGTGCCGACCATCAGCATGCCGACGCTGATGACGAGCAGCGACGTGTCGTGGTCCATGGTGCCCATCACCAGGAATCCGGCGGTGAGGACGAGGGAGCCGGTGACGATGTACGGCTTGACGTTGCCGCTGCGGGAGATCATGCGGCCGCTGATCGTCGAGGAGAGCAGCACGCCGGCCATCAACGGGATGGTGAGCAGGCCCGCCTCGGTGGGGGTGTAGCCGCGGCCGACCTGGAAGTACTGGCCGAGGAAGACGGCGCCGCCGAACATCGCCATGCCGACCGCGAGGCTGGCCACGATCGCCAGCGCGGGGGTACGACGGCTGATCACCTTGAGCGGCACGACCGGCTGGGCGGCCCGCGCCTCGACCAGGGTGGCGATCACCAGGATGGCGACGCCGCCACCGGCCATGGCGGCCGTCTGCCAGGAGAGCCAGTCGAAGGAGTTGCCCACGAAGGTGACCCAGATGAGCAGCACGCTGACGCCAGCGGCGATCAGGGTCGCGCCGACGTAGTCGATCTTGACGTCGGTGCGGCGCACGGTCGTGACGTGCAGCGTCCTGTGCAGCAACGCGAAGGCGGCCAGGGTGAACGGCACGGCGACGAAGAAGCACCAGCGCCAGCCGAGCCAGGAGGTGTCGGCGATGAGCCCGCCGAGCAGCGGGCCGCCGACGGTGGCCACGGCCATGACGCCGCCGAGGTAGCCGTTGTAGCGGCCGCGCTCCTTCGGGCTGATCATCGCGGCGATCACCACCTGCACGAGCACCTGCAGGGCGCCCATGCCGAGCCCCTGGATCGCGCGGAAGGCGATCAGCTGCTCGGTGTTCTGCGCGAACCCGCAGGCCAGCGAGCTCACCATGAAAATCCCGATGGAGATCTGGAGCAGCAGTTTCTTACTGAACAGGTCGGCGAGCCGGCCCCAGATCGGGGTGGCGGCCGTGGCGGCCAGCAGCGAGGCGGTGACCACCCAGGTGTACTGGGACTGACTGCCGTCGAGCGCGCCGATGATCTGCGGTAGCGCCACCGAGACCACGGTGCTGCTGATCATCGCGACGAACAGGACGAGGAGCAGGCCGCTGAGCGCATTGAGGACCTGCTTGTGGGTCATCGGCTCGGCGGTCGTGCCGGCGGTTGCGCTCACGCGCGTCCTCCAAAAGGGGAAGTTTCATAACGAACTGGGACACTCTACATGCCCACTGGGCAACTTTGCGCATTGAGCATGTATGCCCAGCCGGTAGAGTTGTCCGCACTATGGACAGCACGCTGGGACTCCGTGAGCGCAAGAAGGCCGAGACGCGTCAGAGCGTCCATGAGGCGGCCGTGCGCCTGGTGGAGGAGCACGGCCTCGACGCCGTCACGGTCGAGGCCATCGCCGACGCCGCCAACATCTCCCGGCGCACCTTCTCCAACTACTTCGACGGCAAGGAGGCCGCGATCCTCTGGGGCGAGGAGCGGCGCTTCCACACCCTGCTGGCCGAGGTCCGCGCCCAGCCGTCGTCCGTTCCCGCCTGGCAGGCGCTGCGCACCGCCGTCCAGGACCTGAGCGTGCGCATAGGGCCGCCCGGGGGCGAATGGGCCACACGCACCCGGCTGGCCAAACGGCACCCCGCGCTGCTGGCCAGGCAGCTCGCCAACCACGCCGCGCTCGAACGCGAGCTGGCCCAGGCCATCTCCGAGCACCCCGGCCCCATCCAGCCACGGGTGATGGCGGCGGCCTGCCTGAGCGCGCTGCGCGTCGCCGTGAACGCGTGGGTCGAGGAGCAGCAGACCCGCACGCTCGCGGAGGTCTGCGACGAGATCTTCGAGGAGATGGGGCGCTCGTTCACCTGAGCGGTGCACGGCGAAAGCGCAGGTGGCGCCCGTCCCGAGAGTTATTCGCCGCGTTGGGGGAATCCCCTCTAGCGGAGCACGCGCTCGCGGCGTGCGCGGCAGACATGGTCGCTCCGGCATCGCTTGGGCAGAATGCCGCATCTGTACCTGGGCCCAGCACCGCCGCCAATACCATGCCCGTCAGTACCGTCGTCCACTTCATCCAGGAGTCACCTTTGACCGTCCAGGCCGATGCAGCGAAACGACGCATCGAAGAGCTGCTACGCACTGACGAGGAGCAGATCCTGCCCCGGTGGCACGCGATCGCCAAGGCACCCGTCGACGAGCTCCAGGAGATCTACCACGCCCTGCTGTCGGCGTTGCGGGAGGGCGAGGACCTGGCGGAGGTCCGGGGCGCGCTCGCCGAGCTGTCACGCACCCGCGCCCGGCAGGGCTACACGCCCTCCGACACCGCCAGGGCGGTGTTCGGTCTCAAGGAGGCCGTCTACGGGACCGTCGAGCGCGATGGGACGGCCGAGGCGCTGCACGGCTTCACCTGGTTCGCCCGGCTGATCGACGATCTGGGCCTGTTCACGTTCGAAAGTTACGCCACCGCCCGCGAGAAGATCATCCTGGACCAGGCCGAGCAGCTCCTGGAGCTGTCGACCCCGGTCGTCAAGCTCTGGGACGGCATCGTGGCGGTGCCCCTGGTCGGCACGCTGGACTCCGCCAGGACCCAGGTGGTGATGGAGAAGCTGCTGCAGACGCTGGTCGACACCGGCGCCGAGCACGCCGTGATCGACATCACCGGAGTCCCCGCGGTGGACACTCAGGTGGCCCAGCACCTGCTGAAGACCGTGGTCGCCGCCCGGCTGATGGGCGCCGAGTGCGTCATCTCCGGCATCCGCCCGCAGATCGCCTACACCATCGTCACCCTCGGCATCGAGTTCGGCGACATCGTGACCAAGGCCTCGCTGGCCGACGCGCTGGCCTACATGCTGCGGCGCCGCGGCATCGAGATCAGCCAGGCCGGGCAGATCGGGCAGATCGGGCAGACCCGCGTCGCGGTGCGGGCGGAGGACCGCTGATGGAGCGCATCCCCATCCTCAAGCTCGGCGACACGCTGATCGTGTCCATCCAGGGGGACCTGGAGGACCAGAGCGTGCTCGCCCTCCAGGAGGACCTGGCCGACAAGGTGGTCGCGGCCGGCGCGCGGGGCGTCATCATCGACATCTCCGCCGTCGAGATCGTCGACTCCTTCATCGGCAGGATGCTCGCCACCATCGCCGACATGCTGCGGGTGCTCGACGCCGACACCGTGGTCGTCGGCATGCGCCCGGCCGTGGCGATCACCCTCGTGGAGCTCGGCCTGTCGCTGGGCGGGGTGCGCACGGCCCTCAATCTGGAGAAGGGCGTGGCGCTGCTGGACCACGTCAGGAGCATGCCACGATGATCAGCGGCGGGCCGCTGCCCATCGGCAGCAACGCCGACATCGTCGCGGTCCGGCAGCAGGTCAGGACCGCGGCCGTGGAGTCGGGGTTCTCCCTCATCGACCAGACCAAGGTGGTGACCGCGGCGAGTGAGCTGGCCCGCAACGCGCTGGTCTACGCCGGAGGCGGCCAGGTGAGCATCGAGATCGTCGAGGCCGGTCGGCGACGCGGTCTGCGGCTCGAGTTTCGCGACGAGGGACCGGGTATTCCCGATGTTGACCAGGCCCTCACCGACGGCTGGACGACCGGGACCGGCCTCGGACTCGGTCTCAGCGGGTCGCGGCGGCTGGTCGACGAGTTCGACCTGACCTCCGTACCAGGAGAGGGCACGACGGTGACCGTGACGAAGTGGACCAGATAGGTGGACCAGGTCAGGCAGACCCGAGATGACGTCTGGGTGCGCGCCGAGGACTCCAGCGCGGTCGGCGCCGTGCGCAGGATGGCCACCCACCTGGCCGAGACCTCGGGATTCAGCCCCGAGCGCACGGGGCAGATCGCGGTGGCGGTCACCGAGGCCGTCTCCAACCTCGTCAAGCACGCCGTCCAGGGCATGGCCCTGGTCCGGCCGTGCCCCGGAGCCCCGGCCCTGGTCGAGCTGATCACACTCGACCGGGGGCCGGGGATGCCCGACGTCGCGCGCGCCCTGCGCGACGGCTACTCCACCTCGGGGACGCTGGGCATCGGCCTGGGCGCGATCGCCCGCATCGCCTCCCGCTACGACGTCCACTCCGTTCCCGGCGAGGGGACGGCGCTGGCCATGCAGTTCGCCGACGGCGACCTGCCCGCGCTGCCACCCGCCAGCGGCCTGACCCGCCCCATCGGCGAGGAGCTGGAGACGGGCGACTCCTTCGCGATCAACGTCGGCGACGAGGCCACCACGGTGCTGGTGTGCGACGGGCTGGGCCACGGGCCGCTCGCCGCACGGGCCTCCCATGAGGCGGTCGAGCTGTTCCTGGGGGCGCCGGACGACGACCCTGCGGCGATCCTGCGCAGGCTGCACCATGGGCTCGGCCGCACCAGGGGCGGCGCGGCGGCGGTGGCCCGCGTCACCGCCGACTCCGTGACCTACACCGGCATCGGCAACATCTCCGGCTGGATCGTCCACGGCGACCAGCGCCAGGGCATGATCTCGGCGCCCGGCATCACCGGCCACCAGGGACGGCGGCCCCGGCAGTACGTCTACGAGATGGACGCGCACGCGACCGTGGTGCTGCACTCCGACGGCCTGACCGACCGCTGGAACCCGGCCGCGCTGCCCGGCCTGTTCGCCCGCTCCCCCGCCGTCATCGCCGCCACGCTGCTGCGCGAGGCGGGCAGCCGCCGCGACGACGCGTGCGTGGTGATCGTGAGGCCGCGGTCATGACCGCGACCGAGCTGGCCAGGATGCGCCTGTCCAGGGAGCAGGACGTCTTCGCGCTGCGCCGGCTCGGCCGGGCCGTCGCCGAGCTGAGCGGGCTGGAGGCGCAGGACCAGATCCGGGTCGCGACCGCGCTCAGCGAGATCGGCAGGGAGGTGGCCGCTTCCGGGGCGGGGGTCGTCTTCACGCTGGACCGCGGCGAGCTGCGCATCGCCATCGAGCACGCCGCCTCGACCGACCCGCGCGGCTGGGAGGGGCTGGCGCTGGCCGCCCGCCTGGTGGACTCGGTCACCGCGGACACCGAGCCAGGGCGGATCACGATCACCAAGCGGCTGCCCGCCCACCCGTCCAGGCCGTCGGCCGAGCACATCCACGAGCGCCTGGCCCACCTGGCACCGATCACCGCGCTCGACGAGCTGCGTGAGCAGAACAAGGAGCTGGCCGAGACCCTGGAGGACGTGCGGCGGCTCAACGCCGAGCTCCAGGAGACCAACCAGGGGGTCATGGCCCTGTACAACCAGCTCTCCAGCGAGCTGGAGGAGACCAACAGGGGCGTGGTCGCGCTGTACGCCGAGCTGGACGAGAAGTCCAGCCAGCTCCGCCAGGCGGCCGAGGCCCGCAACCGGTTTTGGACCACGGTCAGCCACGAGCTGCGCACCCCGCTCAACTCCATCATCGGCCTGGTCAGGCTGCTGGTCGGGCCGGGCGGCGAGCCGCTGACGGAGGAGCAGACGCACCAGGTGGGACTCATCGGCGGCTCCGCCGAGACGCTGCTCTCCCTGGTCAGTGAGCTCCTTGACATGGCCAAGGCCGAATCGGGACGCCTGCGCCCCGAGCTGGCGACGGTGGACCTGGGCAGGCTCGTGCACCAGCTCCACCTGACGATGCAGGCCACCAGCGACGTCACCCTGCGCACCGAGGTCGCCGACGAGGTCACCGAGATCTACACCGACGAGGTGATGCTCACCCGCGTCCTGCGCAACCTGCTGTCGAACGCGCTGAAGTTCACCCGGCAGGGCGAGGTGCGGCTGAGCGCCCGCCTGGACGAACCGGCCGGCCAGGTGGTCATCACCGTCGCCGACACCGGCATCGGCATCCCCCAGGAGTACCTCAGGCAGGTGTTCGAGGAGTTCTTCCAGGTCCCGTCCCCGGCACAGGCCGAGAGCAAGGGGACGGGGATCGGGCTGTCGTACGCGGCCAAGCTCACGGAGATGCTGGACGGCACGCTGGAGCTCGCCAGCACCGTCGGGGAGGGCACGACCGCGACCGTGCGGCTGCCGTACCACGGAGGACGTCCCCAGGTCGGGCGGTTGCTGATCGCCGACGACGACGAGGGCTTCCGCGCCGCCGCCCGTAGAATGCTGTACGGGTTCGCCGGGCAGGTGGACGAGGCCGCCGACGGGGTCGAAGCGCTCGAAGTGATGAAGGACAGACGCCCGGACGTCGTCGTGCTCGACATGCTCATGCCCCGCCTCGACGGTAACGCTCTGCTGCAGCGCATGTCGGAGGACGATGATCTGAGGGAGGTGGCGGTGGTGGTGGTGACGGTGGCGCCGGGCAAGGCCGCGGAGGGGCATCCCGTGCTGTCCAAGCTCGACCTCCGACGCGAGGAGCTGCTGCGCGCGGTGCTCCAGGCGGCCGGGGCCGACCGTGCCTGAGTCCACCGCCTGTGTCCTGGTCGTGGACGACACCCCCACCAAGCGTTACGTCCTGTCGAGCTGGCTGCGGCGGTCGGGCCACCGGGTCATCGAGGCGGCCGGCGGCCAGGAGGCGCTGACCGTGCTGCGGGAGCAGCGCCCGGACCTGGTGGTGCTGGACGTCCTGCTGCCCGACCTCAACGGCTTCGAGGTGTGCGAGCGGATCAAGGCGAACCCGGCGACGGCCTCGATCCCGGTCATCCAGGTGTCGGGCAACGCCATCACCGTGGCCGACCGCACCGAAGGGCTGGAGCGCGGCGCCGACGCCTATCTGGCGGAGCCGATCGAGCCGAGCGAGTTCGCCGCCACGGTGGAGGCGACGCTGCGCTACTCGCGGGCGCGCCGGCAGGCCGAGGTGATGGCCGACCGGCTGGCCATGCTGGCCGAGGTGACCTTGCGGATCAACCGCGCCGACTCCTTCGAGCGGCTGCTGACCGTGGCCGTCCAGGGCACGGTCGACATCATGGGCCGCCACTCCGGCGCGCTGGCGGTACCCGCCGACGGCCGGCTGCGCAACTACCGCGCCCGCCCCGGCGAGGCCCCCAGCAGCAAGAGCGCCGCGCCCAACCTGCTGGACCGGCTGTGCCGGCTCGCTCTGGGCGACGCCGCCGGGGCCGAGGTGCTCACCGTCGAGGCCGGCGAATGGGTCACGCTGATGCCCGACATGGAGCTCACCCGGCCGATCACCGGCGTGCTGTGCCGTACCAAGAAGGGCAGGCCGCCGGTCTTCCTGGGGCTGGAGGCCGCCCCGGAGCTGGACGCCGACGAGCTCAACCTGCTGCTCCAGCTCTCCCAGGAGCTGGCGCTCGCGGTGGACGCGCTGCGCGCCTACACCGAGGAGCACACGATCTCGCTGACCCTCCAGCGCAGCCTGCTGCCCTCGCGGGTGCCGGACGTGCCCGGTCTGACGATGGGCCTGCGCTATCAGCCCGCGGTGGACAACATCGAGGTCGGCGGCGACTTCTACGAAGTGCTCATGATCGACCACCGGGTGCTGGTGGCGATCGGCGACGTCATGGGGCATTCCCTGCACGCCGCGACGATCATGGCCGAGCTGCGCCACGCGCTGCGGGCCTCGGTGATCGACGGCGTGGACCTGGCGGCCTCGATGGACCTGCTGAACAAGATCCTGCGCCGCTACCACCCCGGCATGACGGCCACCGTGTGCATGCTGCTGCTGGACCCGGGGACGGGCGAGATCGAGCTGGCCAACGCCGGGCACATCCCGCCACTGCTGGCCGGCCCGCAGGGGCACTACCACGGCCTGGGCAACCTGCTGCTCGGCGTGACCACCGAGGACTACAAGGTGGAGCACCTGCTGCTGCCGCCGGGGGGCACCCTCATGCTGTTCACCGACGGGCTGGTGGAGGACCGCCACACCCTGCTGGACGACAGCCTGGAACGGGCCAGAACGCTGGCGGAGACGGTCGAGGACGACCTGGAGGCGTTCTGCGACCGCATCCTGGCCGCCTTCGGCTCGCGGGAGGACGACGTGGCCTTCGTCGTGCTCCGCCGCGACGCGGCTCAGCCCTGACGGGCGGCGGGGCCGGGCCGGGCCGGCCGGTCAGCCGCGCGGGGCGTACATGATGACAAGCACGCCGACCAGGCAGATCGCCGCGCCGATGAGGTCCCAGCGGTCGGGCTCGAAGCCGTCCATCAGCATCCCCCACAGCAGCGAGCCGGCCACGAAGACGCCGCCGTAGGCGGCCAGGACGCGGCCGAAGTTCGAGTCGGGCTGGAAGGCGGCGACGAATCCGTAGGCGCCCAGGGCGAGGACGCCGGCGGCGATCCAGAGCAGGCCGCGCTGCTCCCGCAGTCCCTGCCAGACGAGCCACGCGCCGCCGATCTCGGCGACGGCGGCCAGCACGAACAGCAGCAGGGACTTGGCGATCGTCATGGGACGACTGTATGCAGCCGCCCGGCATGGCAGGCGATCAGCGCCGGATCAGCCGGGCCGCGTGACCTGGAAGCCGATCAGCGGGCGGACCTCCACGCCTCCCCTGACGATCGGGGTGAGCTCGGCGAGCTTGACGGCGTGGTCGTGATCCCGGGCCTCGAGCACGAAGACGCCCGCCACCGCCTCCTTCGTCTCGATGAACGGGCCGTCGGTCACCAGGCCGCCGCGAACGGTCGTCGCCGTCTCGGGCTGTTCCAGCGCCAGCCCGGCGACGATCCGGCCGCCGTTCTCGGCGATGAGGCCGGGCAGCCGGTCGTGCGCGTGCTGGACCTCCGATGGAAGGTCGGCCGGCGCCACGGCCTCGTAGATGAGCACCGCGTACTGGGTCATCACGCCACCTCCTCGTGAGGGGAGAAGCTCCTCAGCCTTCCGTCCTGCCCCTGCGGGAAGACCCATCACCGAATCAAGGCGACAGAAGACCATAAAGATGGATATTTACGGACTGCGCGCGGGTCAGCCCCGCGACCGTTTGTTTGAGAGTCGTCTCTCCAGGTAGTCGCCCGGTATGGACAGGGACATCGACGCCGTGGTCGTGGGAGACGTGATGCTCGACTCCTGGCTGCGCGGGCCGGTCAGGCGGATCGCGCAGGAGGCCCCTGTGCCCGTGGTCAGCGTCGAGGCCACCGAGGAGGCGCCCGGCGGCGCCGGCAACACGGCCGCCAACCTGGTCGCGCTCGGCGCCCGGGTCCGGCTGGTCGGCGCGGTCGGGGACGACGCCTGCGCCGACCGGCTCGGCCGGGCCCTCGCCCTGCTCGGCGTCGAGGCGCGCACGGTGACCGTGCCGGGCCGCCGTACCCCCCACAAGCAGCGGCTCATGGTCGGCGAGCAGCTCATCGCCCGTTACGACGAGGAGGACCGCGAGCCGATCGCCGGTGAGGCGGAGGCGCGGATCCTCGCCGAGCTGGAGCGGGCGCTCCCGGGCGCCGACGTGGTGATCGCCTGCGACTACGGGGGCGGGGTCTGTACGCCCGCCGTCCGGGAGGCGCTCGCCGGGGTGCCTCTGCTGCTCGTGGACGCGCACGCGGTCACGCCCTGGCGCGTGTGCGGGCCCGCCGTCGTGCTGCCGAACTACGGGGAGGTGCTGCAGCTCCTGCGTGAGGACGGCGACGTGGCCGACCGGGTGAGCTTCCTCACCCGGCGCTCGGCGCGGCTGCTGGCCGCGTCCGGCGCCGGCATGGTGGTGACGACGCTCGACGGCGAGGGAACGCTGCTGCACCGGCCGGGGCGGCGGCCCTACCGCACGTATGCCGAGCCCGCGCCCGACCACATGGCGACGGGGGCGGGCGACACCTACACGGCCGCCTTCGCGCTGTGGCTGGCGGGCGGCGCCGCTCCCGAGCAGGCCGCGGAGGCGGCGCAGGCCGCCGCGGCGGTGGTGGTGCGTCGGCCCGGCACCGCCACCTGCACCCGGCAGGAGCTGCTACGGGAGCTGCGCAGGGCCGGCGGGCACGAGGACGGGCTGGTGCAGGCCGCCGACCGGCTGGCGCAGCGGCTGGACGGGCACCGGCGGCGCGGGCAGCGGATCGTGTTCACCAACGGCTGCTTCGACGTGCTGCATCGCGGGCACGTGAGCTACCTGGAGGAGGCCTCGCGGCTCGGGGACGTGCTGGTCGTGGCGGTCAACAGCGACGCGAGCACGGCGCGGCTGAAGGGGCCGGGGCGGCCGATCAACTCCTGCGAGGACCGCATGTCGGTGCTGGCCGCGCTCACCTTCGTCGACTACGTGACCAGCTTCGACGAGGACACGCCCGAGCGGCTGCTGCGGATGGCCCGGCCCGACCTGTACGTCAAGGGCGGCGACTACACCCCGGACATGCTGCCGGAGGCCCCGCTGGTCAGGGCCATGGGGGGCGAGGTCAAGGTGCTGGAGTACGTCTCCGACCGGTCCACCACGGCCCTCATCGAACGCGTGCGCTCCCTGCCCGCACCGGGCTCTCCGGGACCTCTGTGAGCGGCATGGGCCACGGTTCGCACGCCGGTGACGAGCGCGCCGGGGACAGGCGTGCCGCAGCGGGTGGGAGCGCGAGGCTGGACGGGATCGAGCGGATCGTGGTGCTGCGCGCCAACGCGCTGGGCGACTTCCTGCTGGCGCTACCGGCCCTGGAGGCGATCAGGAACGCCTGTCCGGGCGCCACGATGACGCTGCTCGGGACGGCGTGGCACGCCGCGTTCCTGGACGGGCGTCCCGGTCCGGTGGACGAGGTGGTGGCGCTGCCGCCGATCACCGGCGTGTCCACCATGGCGGCCGGTCATCGGGCGCCGCCGGAGCTGTTCGAGCGGTTGCGGGAGCGCCGGTTCGGGCTGGCGGTGCAGATCCACGGCGGTGGACGGCACTCCAACCCGTTCGTCCGCGCGCTGGGGGCCCGGACGACCGTGGGCCTGCGCACCCCCGACGCGGAACCGCTCGACCGCTGGGTGCCGTACGCGCCGTACCAGCATGAGACGTTGCGTTTCCTGGAGGTGGCGGCGCTGGTCGGCGGGGTCGCGGACCGGCTCGAACCGCGGGTGGCCCTGACCGGGGCCGACGCCGCCGAGGTGGCGGCGGCGCTCGGCGAGCCGCCCGCCGGTCTGGTGGCGCTGCATCCCGGCGCCATGGATCCGCGGCGGCAGTGGCCGGCGGAGTGCTTCGCCGCGGTCGGCGACCGGCTCGACCGGCCGACCGTGGTGACCGGCACCGAGGCGGAGCGCGAGCTGGTGACGCGGGTCGTCAGGGCGATGCGACGTCCGGCGGTGCCGCTCGTGGGCGCGCTCGGCGTCGGCGGGCTGGCCTCGCTGTACCAGCGGTGCGAGCTGCTGGTCGCCAACGACACCGGGCCCCGCCACCTGGCCGCGGCCGTCGGCACGGCGACGGTGGGGATCTACTGGTGCGGCAACCTGATCAACGCCGGGCCGCTCACCAGGGCCCGGCACCGGCCGCTGGTGTCCTGGACCGCGGCCTGCCCGGTCTGTGGCGCGAGCGGGCTCGATCCCGACGCGGAGCGCTGCGAGCACGACCCGTCGTGGGTGGCGGACATCCCGGTCGACGCGGTCGTCGAGCAGGCCCGGGAGCTGCTGGACGGGGCGTGACAGCACGAAGGCCCGCACCTTCGGGAAGGTGCGGGCCCCAGGTCGTGCAGGTGCGTCGTCCTTAGACGGGAACGATGTTCTCCGCCTGCGGGCCCTTCTGGCCCTGGGTGACGTCGAAGCTGACCTTCTGGCCTTCCCGCAGCTCGCGGTAGCCCTGAGAGGCGATGTTGGAGTAGTGAGCGAAGACGTCGGCGCCGCCGCCGTCCTGCTCGATGAAGCCGAAGCCCTTTTCGCTGTTGAACCACTTAACGGTGCCAGTCGCCATGTCGATCTCCTTCATAGGCGCAAAAGACGGAATCCGCAGGTCACGAACTCCATGTCGCCGCAATCGACCCATCCGGAAATGACCGGCGAAAAGACAAATGCGCCCGAGGGCTTACATCCCGTCAGGCGCACACGAAATCCATGGGTACCAGAACTGCGAACACAGGACCAGCTTACCACGACCTCCCCACCCCCACGCCACCTCGGCAAGTGACCAGTTCAGGGGACCGAGATGACGCGCAAGCGAACAAATGTCGAAAAATATACAAATGTGTCGCTGGTTTACGCAATCCTGACCAGAAGCGAAAAGTTAGGGTTGCTGCATGTTGTCCAGTCTTGACGGGGAATATTCATCGCTGGGGCAGCGCATACAGGCCGCACGCGACCGCGCGTTCGTGGGACGCGGCGAGGAACTGGCGCTTTTCCGGGCCACGCTCGGCACGGACGGATCGTTCGGCGTGCTGTACGTCCACGGCCCCGGCGGCATCGGCAAGTCGGCGCTGTTACGGCGCTTCGCCGCCGAGGCCAGGGCGGCCGGCCGACGGGTGGTGACCGTGGACGGGCACACCGTGGACCCCTCGCCCGCCGCGTTCGAGGCGCAGGCCGGCGAGGTGCTGACCGGCGAGCGGGTGGTGCTCCTGGTGGACACCTTCGAGCTCTGCCAGGGCTTGGCGGGCTGGCTCAGAGAGCGCTTCCTCCCGCGCGTGCCGGTGGGGGCGCTGGTCGTCGTGGCCGGGCGGAACCCGCCCGACCTGCGCTGGCAGGCCGACCCGGGCTGGGCGGAGGTGCTGCGGGTGATCCCGCTGCGCCCGCTGGCGCCGGACGAGGCCATGGAGCTGATCGACGCCCGCGGGGTGGCGTCCGAGCTGCGCGAGCCGTTACTCGCCTTCGCCGGCGGCCACCCGCTGGCGCTCTGCCTGGGCGCGGCGGTCGCGGCCAAGGACGAGCGGGCGTCGGCGCGCTGGACGCTGCGCAAGGACGTCGCGGAGACGCTGCTGGACCAGCTCGTCGGCGAGGTGCCGTCACCGGCGCACCGCCACGCGCTGGAGGTGTGCGCGCACGCCCGCACGACCACCGAGGAGCTGCTGCGCGCGGTGCTGCCGCAGGACGCCGGGCCGCTGTTCGCGTGGCTGCGCAGGCTGCCGTTCATCGAGGCGAACAGGCACGGGCTGTTCCCGCACGACGTGGTCAGGGACGCGCTGGAGGCCGATCTGCGCTGGCGCGACCCCGAGGGGTACGCGGACATGCACCGCCGCATCCACGCGCACCTCGCCGGGCAGGTGCGGGTGGCCTGCGACCAGGCCGCGCCGACGGCCATGGGCTCGCTGTTCTACCTGCACCGCCACGACGGGGTGACCTCGAAGTTCCAGGGCTGGCGGGGCGACGGCGAGGTGCACGAGGAGCCGTACCGGCCCGAGGACCGGGCCCAGCTGCTGCGCATGGCGGCCGAGGCGGAGGGCCCGGAGTCGGCGGCCGACGCCGCCTTCTGGATCAGCAGGCGGCCGGAGTCCTTCTGGGTGCACCGCGACACCGAGACCGGCGAGCCGGTCGGCCTGATGTCGTGGATCGTGATGGCGGAGCCCAGCGAGGAGGAGCTCGCGGCCGACGTGATGCTGGGCCCGGCCTGGGAGCACATCCGGGCCACCGCCCCGCTGCGGCCCGGGGAGTACGTCGCCTTCGGCCGCGCCTGGGTGATGCCCGCCCATCAGGGCCCCTCGCCGGTGATGGACCTGGTCCAGTGGCGCGCCATCGGCGAGTGCCTGCGGGCCGACCGGCTGGCCTGGGCGTTCATGGTGATGCGGGACCCGGAGTCCTGGCGCCGCTACCTGCGCCACCACGACCTGCACGACCTCGCCGTACGCCTGCGCCGGGGCAGGGAGACCTACGGCCTGTTCGCGCACGACTGGCGCACCACGACCGCGGAGGCCTGGCTGGAGCGCATGGGCCGGCGCGGGCAGTCCGGGCCCCGTGCGGCCCCGCCGCCTGAGCCGCCCGGCCTGCTGGTGCTGTCGCGGCCGGATTTCGACTCCGCGGTACGCGATGCGATGCGCAGCCTGTCGCGGCCGGGGGCCCTGATCGGCAATCCGCTGACCCGCAGCAGGCTCGTGGCCGACCACCCTTCGCCGGATCCCGCCCAGGCGCTGCGCGAGCTGCTGGAGGAGGCGGTCGAGCAGGTCGGCACGGATCCGCGGGCGGCCCGCCAGCATCAGGCCGTGGTCTCGGCCTACCTCAGCCGGGTCCCCACCCAGGAGGCCGCGGCCGAGCGTCTCGGCCTGCCGATCAGTACGTTCCGCCGCCACCTGGCGGGCGGGCTGGAGCGAGTGGCGGAGACGCTGTGGCACCGGGAGGTGTACGAGGCTCCCGAGGCCCTGCCAGACGCCTGATCAGCGGGCCGATCGGCCGTTCCACCCAGCGGTTCACCGCGTAGGCGGCCAGGCACATCACCGCGATCAGCGCGGCCAGCACCACGTACCGGTTCACCGCGTCGCCGACCAGGTTGATCAGGATGAACCCGATGTGGGCGTGCAGGAGGTAGAGCGGGTACGTCAGCGCTCCGGCGGTCGCCTGCCAGGGCCGCGCCAGCCGCCGGAGCGCGCGCAACGCGATCAGCGTCATGACCAGGAAGATCGTCGCGACCACCGCGACGATCACCACCGGGTCGTACTCCACCCCGTAGCGGGTCCCGACCGCGTCGGCGTAGCCGATGCCCCGGTAGACGGCGTTGCCCAGGCAGAGGGGGATGATCAGGGCGAGCTGCCAGTTGATCCCGTACTCGTACAGCAGGAACAGCGCCATCCCGGCGATGAAGTAGTGGGAGAACTCCGACTGCACGACCAGGTCGGCGACCCCCGGCACAGGCGCGAACTGGACCAGGGCGGTCAACCCCAGCCATCCCCACAGCATGATCATGACCCGGGTCCTGGTCATGCCGACCAGGGTCAGGAGGCCGATGAGGAAGTAGAACCGCATCTCGGTCCACAGCGTCCAGTAGACGACGTCCACGTTGGCCACGTTCGGCACGGCCTGGAACATGGTCAGGTTGACCAGCACCTGCCCGATCGAGACGTCGAACAGGCCGGCTCCGAGCGTCACGGTCACCAGCGTGGTGGCCGCGATCCCGACCCAGTAGGCCGGGTAGAGCCGGGCCAGCCTGGACACCGCGAAGGCGCGGGGGCTCCTCCCCCACGCGCTCATCAGCACCACGAATCCACTGATCAGGAAGAACAGGTCGACGCCCAGATAGCCGTACTGCGAGAGGCCGGCGAGCTCGGGGAACGCCACCGTGGTGGTCTCGCCCACCGGCCCCGAGAAGGTGTAGTGGAACACCACCACGCACAGCGCGGCCAGCAGCCGTAACCCGTCCAGCTCGTACAACCTGTCCGCGCGCCGCCTCCGGCTGACGTACGGGACTTGTTCTCTCCCCCTGATCACGGAGGCCAGGATGGGACCGATCGGCTCTCAGTTCCCAGACCGTTTCGCTACCAATGTGCGCTCAGTCCGCTCACTTCCAGCGCCCGGCCACCTCCGCGTAGGCCTCGGGCAGCTCCAGCGGCAGCAGGTGCCCGGCGTCCTCGAACACGTGCCGGTCCCAGCCGGGCCGCCGGGTGCCCGGCTCGTCGAACGAGCCGTCGACCGTCAACTGGTCCTGCCCGCCCAGGCACAGCAGCGTCGGCATGGTCAGCCTGGCCATCATCTCGCGCACCGGGCGCTGGTCGACGTACACGGCCGTCAGGAGCGAGGCCACGGCCGTGACGGCGTGGCCGAGCCGGTCGGGCCGGGCGCTGCGCAGCTCGGCGGCCAGCAGCGAGGCCATGTCCGGACTCAGCCGGGAAAGGTCACCGCCGAGGAGCTCGTTCGTCCGCGCGCTGCGCTCGGCGTACACCCTCAGCTTGTAGTCCAGCAGCGGACGGGCGGTCAGGCGCAGCGCGGCGCGGGCGAGGGGCGCCCCGGCGGCCATGATCAATCTTCCCTCGGTACGCCACCACCGCGCCTCCTCCTCGGACAGCGGGCCCGGCAGCGGCGGCGTGACCAGCAGCAGCCGGTCGACCCGCGCCGGCGCCAGATCCGCGAACATCAGCGCGACCAGGGCGCCCATGGACCATCCGTGGAGGGTCACGCCGTCGAGGCCCAGCCTGGCGGTGAACGCGCGCAGGAAACGCGCGTTCGGCTCGGCCCTGGCGGCGCGGGGGTGCGGGGTGCCGGTGTGCCCGAAGAGCGTGCCGGGCAGGTCGGGGGCGATGACCGTGCCCAGCCGGGCCAGCGGGGGGATGGCGTCGAGCCACAGGGTGGCGCTGCCCGCGAGCGGGTGGACGAGCAGATGAGTGGGCCCGTCGGCGGGCCCGTCGGCCCTCAGGTAGTGGACGGTCGTGCCATGGACCTCGGTCTCCTCACTGCGGACCCCGGCCCAGCGGGGGGACAGGACACTCCAGTCGGCGTGGCGCATGCCCGCATTATGATCCCGCCCACGGCGTGACGCGCGGGGCTGGATCGAATCGGCCTCGCGCGGACGCGCGCAGGCCGAACCGGCCTTGGCCGGGCGCCCGGCCTGTCGCCGCCGCGCCCTCGGCCTTTCCGCCCCGTTCTCTCCCACCCGGTCGAGGACCACGTCACTCCGTGCCCTGGTGAACTTGTACGACAGGCGGCTCGTACCTGTTGCCGACGGGTGTTGTCTCGCTGAGGGGGCTTCGACGTGGCCGTGCGACACCGGATCGTGGGCATGGTCGCCACCGTGCTCGGCGCGGGCCTGCTGCTGCCCGTCTGGGCCACCGGGGCGGCCGGGGCGCACGGGGCGTTGGAGCGTCCTGTCAGCCGGGCGGCGGCCTGCGGCGCGGAGAGCGGGCTGAAGGCCGGGCCGGCCTGCGTGGCGGCCGCCGGGGTGAGCGGTCCGGCGATGGCCGAGCGATGGGACGACCTGCGGGTGGCCGACGTCGCGGGCAGGGACCGCGAGCTGATCCCCGACGGGAAGCTGTGCAGCGGCGGCCTCGACCTGTTCAGCGGCCTCGACCTGGCCCGCGCCGACTGGCCCGCCACCGAGCTGACGCCGGGCGCGGACTACACCTTCCGGTATCGGGGCACGATCCCGCATCAGGGGACCTTCCGGATGTACGTGACGGCGGACGGCTACGATCCGTCCCGGCCACTGGCCTGGTCGGACCTGGAGCGGAAGCCCTTCCTCAAGGTCACCGATCCACCGCTGAGGGACGGCTCCTACGCCATGGAGGGCCGGCTGCCCGCCGGCAAGACCGGCCGCCACCTGATCTATACGATCTGGCAGAACTCCGACACACCGGACACGTACTACTCCTGCTCCGACGTGATCTTCGGCGACGCCGCCGTGCCGGGTGCCGAGCCCGCCGCCACGGGCGCACCCGCCGTGCGGGACGGCGACCTGGTGTGGGTGATCGGCGCGGCGGCTCTGCTCGCCGCCGCCACGGCGGGCGCGATCGTGGTGCTCCTGCGCCGCCGCTGACGACCTCACATCTCCGTCGCCGTCGCCGTCGCCGGAGGCGTACGCCCCGGCGAGCCGAGCGTCACAGGGCCGGGGACGCTCAGGACCACAGGGCGGCCGGATCCTCCAGGATGGCGCGGACCGTGACCAGCGCCGCGCCCAGCAGCGGCCCCCGCCTGCCCAGCTCCGAGACGGTCAGCGCGCCGGGATCCCACGAGCGTACGGTGACCCGCTCGGCCAGCTCGCGGCGCATCGACGGCAGCAACCACGTGCCCAGCTCGGCGTAGGCGCCGCCGAGCACCACGGCCGCCGGGTCGAGCAGGTTGACCGCCCCGGCGAGCGCCGTGCCCAGCGCGGTGCCCGCCCGCTGCAGCGCGTCCAGCACCAGGGGCTCCCCCTCCCCCGCCCGGACGGCGAGCGCCTCGATCACGTCACACCGCCCTCCGGAAGCCTCCCGCTGAGCGAGACTCCCGGCATCAGCGGCCAGGCCCGCCATGCGGAGGACCGCCGACTTGCCCGCGTACTGCTCCAGGCAGCCGCGGGCGCCGCAGGTGCACGGGTGGCCGTCCGGGTGGACGGGCATGTGACCGAGCTCGCCCGCCAGCCCCCGCGCGCCGCTGAACAGGCGACCGCCGACGACCAGGGCGGCGCCGATGCCGCTCTCCGCCGAGACGTGCACGAAGTCGGCGGCCACCGGGTGCGCCCACAGCTCGGCGAGCGCGCCCAGGTTGGCCTCGTTCTCCACCCGGAGCGGCAGCTCCCCCGGCCACAGCTCGGAGACGGCGACGTCGTGCCAGCCGAGGTTGGGGGCGTGGTCCACGCGGCCCGGCGCGTCGCCGACCAGGCCGGGCACCGCCACGACCGCCGCCACCGGCCGCAGCCCGAGGGAGGCGGCCTGGCGGGTGGCGTCGTCGGCCAGGGCGGACAGGCGAGTCAGCGCCTCGGCGGGGGTGAGGGCCGCGTTGGCGCTCTCCACCCGTGTCCAGACCCGGACCTCGCCGCGCAGGTCGGTGACGCAGGCGCCGAGGTGTTCGACGCCGACTTCGAGGCCGAGCCCGGCGGGACCGCGCTCGCTGACCGCCAGCGCGCTCCCAGGCCGCCCCACCCGGCCGTTCGAGGCGGGCCCGAGCTCCGTCAGCAGCCCGCCGGCGAGCAGCTCGTCCACCAGGCTGGACACGGCCGCTCTGGTCAGCCCGGTCCGCCCGGCGACGGCCGCCCTGGAGACCGGACCGTCGGCCGCGACGGTGCCCATCACCAGGGCGAGGTTGTGCTGCCGCATCCCCTGCTGCGAGGCGGGCCTGCCCGCCGGACGCCCGGAGCCGGGCCGTACGCGCACGATTGTTGAACGATCCGGTTCGGCCCCGGTGGGGTCACTCATGCCCAGGCGCGGCGAAGAGCTGTCCGGCCCGGGGCAGCGTGGCGGCGATCCGCTCCACCGTCTCGACGTCCCTGGGCAGCGGGTCCAGCAGCTCCCCTTGCGCGGTCCCCCAGCGGCGGGACACCTCGTCCGCCGCCTCGCCGGTGAGCAGCGCGGCCGCCTGCGCCGCGGCCCCCAGCGCGACCAGCTCGCCCGCCTCGGGCACCAGCACCGGCCGCCCCGACAGCCTGCGGATCGTCTGGCGCCAGGCGGTGCCCTTGGCGCCGCCTCCGATGAGCAGCAGCGGCACGTCGTGATCCGGCTGCTCGCCGCCCGCCCGCAGGACGTCGTCCAGCGCGCCCAGCAGCGCGGCCGCGGCGCCGTCGTAGGCCGCCTGGAGCAGCTGCCCGGCGGTGGTGTCGTGCCGCAGGCCGTACAGCAGTCCGGCGGCGTGCGGCAGGTTGGGCGTCCGCTCGCCGTCGAGGAACGGCAGCACGACCGCTTCGCCGCCGGGCTCGACGGCCTCCCGGTCACGCCCCAGCAGCTCGGCGATCTTGTCGACGGCCTGGGTGCAGTTGAGGGTGCAGGCGAGCGGCAGCCAGTTGCCGAGCGCGTCGGCGAAGCCGGAGACGATGCCGGTCGGATCCTGCGGTTGCCGGCGGGAGACGGCGTAGACGGTGCCCGAGGTGCCGAGGCTGAGCACCGGCGTCCCCGGCCGCACGCCGAGGCCGAGGGCGGCGGCCATGTTGTCGCCGGTCCCGGAGGCGACCCGGGTGCCTTCGGCCAGCGGACCGCCCGCCCGCACGGTGCCCGCCAGGCCGGAGACCACGCGCGGCAGCATCGCCGGGTCCAGCTCGACGTCGCGCAGCAGCTCGGCGTCGTAGCCCTGGGACGTCCACCAGCCGGTGCCGGAGGCGTCGCCCCGGTCGGTGACGGCCTCGCCGGTGAGCCGCTCGGTGAGGTAGTCGTGCGGCAGCCGGACCGCCGCGACCCTGGCCGCCGCGGCGGGCTCGTGCTCGCGCAGCCACATCCATTTCGCGATGGTGAACGCCGCGGTCGGCACGCTGCCGGTGCGCCGGGCCAGCTCGTCCGCGCCGTACTTGACGGCCAGGCTCGCCGCCTGGTCCGCGGAGCGGACGTCGTTCCAGAGCAGCGCCGGGCGCACCGGCGCGCCGTCGGCGTCCAGGGTCACCAGCCCGTGCTGCTGGCCGCCGACGGAGACCGCCTGGGCGTCCGCGGCGTACCCGGTGCCCTCGACGGCCGCGCACAGCGCCTGCCACCACTGCTCCGGGTCGCTCTGCCTGCCCGCCCCCGAGCTCACGACGTGCGAGGCACGCCCCTCACCCAGAACCTCGCCGGTGTCCACGTCCACGGCGAGGGCCTTCGACGACTGGGTAGAGCTGTCAATGCCGATGACGACGCGCTGTGCCGACATGCCTCACTCCTCACGATCATGGGGGGTGGTCTTCCCACCACCACCCTTCGCATATTAATTTGTTTTCTGCCCTTACGAATAGGAGTCCCGATGACTGACAGTCTCACGCCCCGCCCGGAACACAAGTTCACCTTCGGCCTCTGGACGGTCGGCTGGCAGGGCCGCGACCCGTTCGGCGACGCCACCCGCCCCGCCCTCGACCCGGTCGAGAGCGTCAACAGGCTCGCCGAGCTCGGCGCGTACGGCGTGACCTTCCACGACGACGACCTGATCCCCTTCGGATCCACCGAGGCCGAGCGGGAGAACCACATCAAGCGGTTCCGCCAGGCCCTGGACTCGGCGGGCCTGAAGGTGCCGATGGCCACCACCAACCTCTTCACGCACCCGGTCTTCAAGGACGGCGGGTTCACCGCCAACGACCGCGACGTGCGCCGTTTCGCGCTGCGCAAGACCATCCGCAACATCGACCTCGCCGTCGAGCTGGGCGCTCAGGTGTACGTCGCGTGGGGCGGCCGTGAGGGCGCCGAGTCCGGCGGCGCGAAGGACGTACGCCTGGCGCTCGACCGCATGAAGGAGGCCTTCGACCTGCTCGGTGAGTACGTTCTCACGCAGGGCTACGATCTGCGGTTCGCCGTCGAGCCGAAGCCCAACGAGCCGCGCGGCGACATCCTGCTGCCGACCGTGGGCCACGCGCTGGCGTTCATCGAGGAGCTGGCCCACCCCGAGCTCGTCGGCGTCAACCCGGAGACCGGCCACGAGCAGATGGCCGGGCTCAACTTCACTCACGGCATCGCCCAGGCGCTGTGGCACGGCAAGCTGTTCCACATCGACCTGAACGGCCAGACCGGCGTCAAGTACGACCAGGACCTGCGCTTCGGCGCCGGCAACCTGCGTGACGCCTTCTGGCTGGTGGACCTGCTGGAGACGGCCGGTTACGCGGGCCCGCGGCACTTCGACTTCAAGCCGCCGCGGACCGAGGACATCGACGGCGTCTGGGCGTCGGCCGCCGGCAACATGCGCAACTACCTGGTGCTCAAGGAGCGCGCGCTGGCCTTCCGCGCCGACCCCGAGGTGCAGGAGGCGCTGAAGGCCTCCCGGCTGGACGACCTGGCCAGGCCCACCCTGGGGGCCGGCGAGTCGCTGTCCGACCTGCTCGCCGACCGCGCCTCCTACGAGGACTTCGACGCCGACGCGGCGGCCGCCCGGGGCATGGCCTTCGAGCGGCTCGACCAGCTGGCGATGGACCACCTCATGGGTGCTCGCTAGGCGGATCACGCCCGGGCCCGTCTCCTTCTGAGGCGGGTCCGGGCGCCGGCCCGTCCCGGAAGAATCAATGCGAATCGCACCGGAAAGGTCGCTTTCCGTAACGGACGGGGAAGACCGGTAATAGAAACTCGTATATGGGATGACTTCGCCAGAGATTCCGGCGATGAACCGGTTTCGACGGTACGTGCCCGAGCAGTCACGTATGAACTCGGTGCCTGCCGGCCCCGATCGGCGAAGGAGGAATCGACATGGACGTGGTGTCGGTCGGCACGGTGACGGACGGCACGCTTCCGGTGGTGTTGCGTGGCGAACTCGACTACACCAACGCGCCCCGGGTCCGGGAGACGATCTCCGCCGCCATCGCCGGGCAACGGCCCTCGGCGGTCCGCGTCGACATGGCCGCGGTGGTGTTCCTTGACTCCTCAGGCGTCGGGGTGCTGGTCGACGCGATGAAGGCGGCCTGGGAGGTCGGGGCCTCCTTCCAGGTGGCGGAGCCCACCCCGAGGGTCCACGACCAGCTGCGCATCGCCGGGCTCCTGAACGCCTTCGGCCTGTCCTGATAGGGCCAATAGACGCCCCTCCTGACACTTTGGTTTACCCCAATATCCGAAATTTCAGGACAGAGGCCTTACCTTCTCGACAGAATGCGGAATCCATCCAGCGTCTACCGCAACTGGAGGGATTCCCTTATGCGTAGACCCTTAGGGGTACTCGCGTGCCTCGTAAGCGTTGCCGCACTGTCGGCGCCCGTCGCCACGGCTCACGCCGCGACGGTGCCGCAGGCCGCGTGCCGCGTCTCCGTGGCCAAACCGCTCGTCAACGACGACGGCAGGATCCAGGCGACCGCCACCCGGCGTGGCTGCCTGTTCAACGCCGTCGTCCGGGTCCGGGTCAAGCGGGCCCAGCCCGGCGCGGACCCGGTCGTCAAGAGCGGCGCCAGGAAGTCCCGCAACGCCCGGGTCACCATCGCCCTGCCCTGCAAGCCGGGCGTCTACTACGCGGTGGCCACGGACTATCGCGGCCACAGCACCAAGTCCCGGCCGGTCAGGCTGTCCTGCCACCCCACGGACACCCCCACGGACAGCCCCTCGCCGTCCCCCACGGTCACGTCGGTCCCCACCCCCAAGCCGACCACCACGCTGACTCCCCGGCCGATCCCGACGCCGACGAAGACCTCGACCGCGCCTCCGTCGGACACGGTCGGATCAGCCGAGGAGAACGAGGTCGTCCGGCTCACCAACGCTGAGCGCGCGAAGGACGGCTGCCGGCCGCTCAAGCATGACGCGCAGCTCCGCAAGGCAGCCTTCGGCCACTCCTCGGACATGGCCGTCAAGAACTACTTCAGCCACACCTCTCAGGACGGCCGCAGCTTCCTGGACCGCATCAGGCAGGCCGGCTTCACCGGCGGCTCCGGCTGGGCGGAGAACATCGCCAAGGGCCAGCGGACCCCCGCCGCCGTGATGAGCGGCTGGATGAACAGTTCCGGCCACAGGGCCAACATCATGAACTGCAAGTACAACCTGATCGGTGTCGGCGCGGTCAAGAACAGCCAGGGCCAGATCGTCTGGACCCAGGTCTTCGCCGCTCGCTGACAGAACCCGCACGATGGTCTCCCGCGCCTGATGCGGAGTCCCGGCGACGCCTCGCGGCCCCTTGGCCGCGAGGCGTCTGCGCTCGCCCGCGACAGTCAGCGCTCGTACGGTCAGCGCTCGCGATGCATGACCATGCCGCCGTGGTGGAGGACGTCGGGGCTGACGAAGGTGCCGTCGGCGGTGAAACCGGTGTCGTCCACGTAGTCGATGTGGTCACCGGTCACCGTGTAGCCACCGGTGTAGGCGCGCTTGCGTCCGTTCCGCTCTTCCTCGTAGCGCCCGTCGGGCAGCAGCTCCTGCCGGATCCGCCCGTCGGCGGTGACCCACATCCCCACGTACGGATGCCCGGAGGAAGCAGGCGAGGACGGCGGATGCCCGGAAGAGGCAGGCGAGGACGCCGGATGCCCGGAGGAAGCAGGCGAGGACGGACGATCACAGGCGCTCAGCACGCCCACGGTGACGAAGAGGAGGAGCAGTCTTCTGATCATGGTCAGTGCCTTCCAAGGTGAGCCGGTCATGCCCTCCACCCTGGTGGGACACCGCCGGGAGGACCAGGCCGCCGTTCTCCAGGGTGGGACGCACCCACCCTCGGCTCACTCGACCAGCATGCGCGGCAGCACGCCGGTGATCGCCACGTGTACGACGAGGGTGGCCAGGTTGTAGGCGATGTGCACCGCGATGGCCGCCACCAGTCCGTGCTCGAACATGATCAGGAACAGGAACATGCCCAGGTACCAGGACCAGATCCACCCGAGCAGCCCCTGGTAGGTGTGGCTGTTGCGGAAGCGGCCGTTGCTGGTCAGGATGGCGGCGGCGACCGTCCACGGGGCGGTGGTCAGCACCTCGTGCAGCCGCCCGGCCGTGGCGAAGTCCGCCACCGGGATGAACACCTCGGTGAAGATCCACGGGATCGGGTGCAGGCCGGCGAGGCCCAGCACCACGAAGTCCGCGATGACCGCCCCGGCGATGGCCGCGTAGAACAGCAGCCACCGGAAGAGGATCTCTTCCAGGGTGCTGCGGAAGAGGAGCTGTAACGGGCCGAGCGTGATGATCCGCCCCGGTCGGGCGACGTCGCCCCAGGCGAGTTGCCGCTGGACGTGGCGGTGGCGCGGCAGCCGGATCAGGGTCATCAGCAGCCCGGCGGCCATGGGAGGCCAGGCCAGCAGCAGCGAGTCGGTGAAGGCGGTCCAGAACGGCTGCTCGACGGTCCAGAACGTGCCGAGCTCGAAGGGGATGACGTCAGGGCGCAGCCATTCCAGCAGCAGCACCACGAGGATGGAGAGCCCGAATCCGAACGGCAGGAGGGAGCAGGACACAGCGAAGCCTGAACGGGGCATGCGCGGACCCTTTCGGGGGGTTCAGCCTCCTTCCATCATGCCCATCGCGAGGCCGTGCCGAGCGGGGTGAGCAGCCGGGGCGCTCAGCCGGTCCTGAGGCGGGCCACGGCGCCCTCGACGCGCATGTGCGGCCGTCCCTCCAGCAGCGGGATCGACTCCTCGTCGCCGGGGACCCGCCAGTCCTGAACGGGGACGAGGCCGGGTTCGAGCAGGTCGAAGCCGGCGAAGAGCGCCATCACCTCCGCCCGCGTCCTGAAGGTCGACTGCGCGGGCGTGTTGGCGGTGGCCAGGACGAGCTGGGCGATGGCTTCGGGATCGCTCTCGGCCATGGCGTGGGAGAGCACCACGTGGCTGCCCGGCGCCATCCGCCGCCGGAACGCCGCCACGATCCCCGCCGGGTCCTCCTCGTCCATGACGAAGTGCAGCACCCCGACCAGCAGCACGACGACGGGCTGGTCGAAGTCGATCAGGCCGGTGACGTGCGGGTCGGCGAGGACGTCGGCGGGGCGGCGCAGGTCGGCCTGCACGCTGGCCACCCCAGGGGCGTCGGCCAGCAGCACCTGCGCGTGCATCCGCACGACCGGGTCGTTGTCGACGTAGATCACCCGGCAGGCGGGGCTCACCTCGCGGGCCACCTCGTGCACGCTGGGCGAGGTGGGGATGCCCGCCCCGATGTCGATGAACTGCCGCACGCCCTGCTCCGCCAGGTGGCGTACGGCGCGTACCAAGAAGAGCCGGTTCGCGCGGGCGACCAGGCGCGCGTCGGGCGCGGCCGCGAGCAGCTTCTCCGCGACGGCCCGGTCGATCGCGACATGGTCCTTGCCGCCGAGGAGGTAGTCGTACACCCTGGCGGAGCTGGGAACGCTGGGGTCGACACCAGGCGGGACGCGTTCGAGCTCGGTCACGGGGACATGTCTCCTTGGCCTGACGAGCAGCTTGATCGTCATGCTACCCGTCGCGTCCCGGCCTTGACCCGGCTGTCAGGCGGACAGCGGGTTCACATGCCGGTGGTGCAGGCCGACGACCGGCGTCTCGTGCAGACTGCCGGAGTAGAGGAATTGCGTCATGCCGACCAGCAGCCGCCGCACGTCCTCCTGCGGACGCACCACCAGGCGCAGGAAGCGGCTGGTCGTGCCCAGCTTGTTGCCGCATTCGCGCACGTACACGCCGTGCTCGGTCAGCAGGTGGTCGCGCAGCGGCACCCCGTCGAACCCGGCGGGCAGCTTCACCAGCAGGAAGTTGCCCTGAGAGGCGAAGACGGACAGCTCCGGCATGCAGCTGAGCTGGTGGAACATCGCCCGTCTGTCCTGGGCCAGCCGCCTGAGGCTCTCCTGGTACTCGCCCATGAACTGCTTCATCATGAACACGACGACCTCGGCGAAGGAGTTGAGGTTCCACTTGGGCAGCGCGTCGCGCACCTTGCCCGCCAGCGCCGGGTTGGCCACCATGTAGCCGAAGCGGATGCCGTGCAGGCCGAAGTTCTTGCCCAGGCTGCGCAGCACGATCACGTTCGGCCGCACCGCCGCCTCCGCGGCCACGCCGGGGAACGGCTCGGCGTCGACGAAGTCGCCGAACGACTCGTCCACGATCACCAGGTCGAGGTCGATGAGCTCGTCCAGCAGCCGCAGCACCTCGTGCTTGGGCAGGTAGCCGCCGTCGGGATTGTTCGGGTTGCAGATCACCGCCACCCGGGAGCCGCGCATCCGGATGAAGGAGACGTACTCGTTGACGTCGAGCCCGAAGTTGCGGTTCTCCAGCAGCGGGAACATGTCCACCCGCTTGCCGGTCTCCAGCGGCTGGTCGGTCCAGCGGCCGAAGGTGGGGATGGGCACCGCCAGGCTCTCCCGCACGAGCAGGTGGTCGATCCAGGTGATCAGCTCGGTGGAGCCGTTGCCCATGGCGACCGTCTTGGGGTGCAGGCCGAGCGTGGAGCTGAGCTCCGCGGTGATGGTGTCGGCGTCGCTGGGGTAGAACTTCAGGATCGTCTCCAGGTTCCTGCCCAGGTGCTCGAAGATGTCCGGGGTCGGGAAGTACGGGTTGCACGGGATGCAGAAGTCCACCGGGGCGCTCTGTCCCACCGCACCCCTCATCAGCGAAAAGTACGAGGGGCTGTGCGCCTGGGCGCGCAAAAGGCTGAGCTCCACCACACCTCCATGGGCACACTGTGTCCGATGTGTGTAGATACGCGCTGATCAGGTGACCGGTTCAGCGCGGCGGGGCGGTGGCGCGGTGGAGCGGCGCCGGACCAGCCGGACCGCCAGCTCGGTGTCACGGCTGGTCATGTCGGGCCGCTGGATGCGCTGCACCAGATGCCAGACCGCCTGGGCGCCCAGCAACTCCTTGTCGGCCGCGATCGTGGTCAGCGGCGGCGAGGCGTGCGCGGACATGGCGACGTCGTCGTAGCCGATGACGCTGACGTCGCCCGGGGCGCTCAGCCCGCGGTCGCGCAGCGCGTCCAGCGCGCCGAGGGCCGACTCGTCGTTGGCGCAGAACACGGCGGTCGGCGGCTTCGGCAGCGCGAGCAGGGCCGCCATCTGCTCGTAGCCGAGCTTGGAGCTGAAGTCGCTGCGCCTGACGTAGGACGAGGGCGCGCGCAGCCCGTGCCCGGCCAGCGCCCGCCGGTATCCGGCCAGGCGGCGGGCGGCGGGCACGATCCGGTCGTCGGCCGTGATGATGGCGGGCGGCGGGTCGGTGTGGCCGAGCTCCAGCAGGTGGCGGGTGGCGAGGTAGCCGCCGGTCTCGTCGTCGTGGCGGATGTAGTCGACGGGCAGCTCCTCGACGGCGTGCTCCAGCAGCACGCAGGTGACGCCCGCGTCGAGGATCCGGCGCAGGTAGTCGCGGTCGGGCGCGAAGCTCAGCACCAGCAGCCCGCTGACCTGCTCACGCTCCACGCACAGCGGCAGCCGGTCGCCGCCGGGGTGGACCACCTCGTACGTCATCGACAGCCCGAGCTCCGCGCAGGCCTGCTGCGCCCCGGACAGGACGGGGGCATAGTACGGGTTGGACGGCGAGAACATGTCGCTCACCGAGGAGACGAACCCGATCAGCCCGCTCTCCCTGACCGCCTTGCGCGCCCGCGGCCGATAGCCGAGCTCCTCGGCCGCCAGCCGCACGGCGGAGCCGGTGTCCGGCGAGACCCAGGACTTGCCGGAGAAGACGGCGGACGCGGTGCCGATGGACACACCCGCCCGATCGGCCACCTCCTTGAGCGTGGCCCGCCCAGGCACCCGTCCCATGGACCCCCCCCATCACTGAACTTCACTTCACCGTACTGAAATTTCAGCATTACAGGGAGAAAAGCACGCATCTGGGAAGTGCGACATCATCTGTCCGGTGAACCATCGGATCCCTGTCGCGCTCCGCACGTTCCTCGCCGCGTTCCTCGCCGCAGTGGGAGTGACCGCCTGCGGAGCCATCCCGACCGCCGCCCCGCCTGCGGATCCTCCCTCCCCCAACGCTCCGGCGGCGACCGCCGCCTCCACCGGCCCGACCGCCGGCCCCACCGGCGCGGACGGCCCTGACAGCCTGGACGGCCTGGATGGGCGGCCCGCGCTGGCCGAGACGCGCAGCACCCTCACTCCGGACCTCAAGGTCGAGGTCGTCGGGCTCGACCGGGTCAAGGGCAGGCACCTGATCGCCCAGCTCAGGCTCAGCAACACGGGCACCGGCGAGCACATCCCCTGGACCGGCGAGATGGGCGACAACACGCGCCCACTGGGAGAGATCCGGTGGGCGTCGGGCATCGGGGTGCTCGATTCGCGCGCCCGCGCCTGGATCCTGCCGTACCAGCCTGCCGGCTCTCCCTGCCTGTGCAGCGACCAGCGGCGCGACGGCCTCGGCTACTTCATCGACGCCGGGCAGTCGATCACCGTGTACGCGGTCCTGCCGTCCCCCTCCGGCGACCCGGCCACCACCACGGTCGTCACCCCCGTCGGCCCGCCCATGCTCGACGTGCCGATCAGCGACGAGCCGCCCGTCATCCCGGCCGGCATGAACGTCCCCGACCCCGACGCCGAGCCCGTCACCACCGTCACGCGCCGCGTCGTGACCCCCTCGCAGTCCCTCGACAGATCCGAGGAGACCGCCGACGACGGCGAGGACCTGCGGGTCAGCCTCTCCTCCGACGTGCTGTTCGCGGTGAACGAGGCCACCCTCACCGCGCGCGCCCGGACGATCCTGGCGCGCACCGCCAAGCTGGTCGACTCCTCGCCCGGCCCCTCCGTACGGGTAGAGGGCCACGCCGACTCCTCCGGCACCGACGCCGTCAACGACCCGCTGTCGCGGCGCCGCGCCCAGGCCGTGCGCAAGGCACTGTCCCCGCTGGTGACCCGCCCCGGCGTCACGTTCCAGGCCAAGGGGTACGGCTCCCGCAGCCCGCTCTACGGCAACGACACCGAGGAGGGCAAGCGGCGCAACCGCCGGGTCACGGTCACCTTCGCCAAGCCCCGGCCCGCCGAGCCGGAGCCGGCGGCCACCCTCCCGCCCGCCGGGACTCCGGACGCGACCGGCCTGACGGGCACCACCAGGGCGGACGGCCGGCCGATCTCCATGACGGTGGACGGCCTGCGCCGGCTGCCCGGCGGCCTGGGCCTGCTGACCTACACCGTCACGAACGAGGGCGACGGCGAGGCCTGGTTCAACGAGTTGCATCGGGCCAAGGACTGGATGTCGTTCAAGTATCAGGCCGCGAGCAACGTCACGCTCACCGACGAGGCCGCCGGGCGCCGGTATCTGCCTGGCAGGCTCCAGGTTCCCACCGACGACGGCGGCGTCGACTCCTACTGCGCCTGCACCGGCGTGGCGGGCGTGCGCCTGGCCACCGAGAAGTTCGCCCCTGGCCAGTCCAGGCAGTTCTGGGACCTGTTCGAGCTGCCCGCGGACGCCACCGCCCGCACGGTGCGGATCGCGGGCTTCCGGGAGCTTCGGGTGCCCGTCAGGTGATGTCGCGCCGCAGCGGCACCATGACGGCGATCGCCGAGGCGACCAGCGCGTAGCCGAGCAGCAGCAGGCCGCCCGCCGGAGCGGACAGCAGGCCGACGGCGGCGCTGCCGGTCTGCTCGGCGATCGCGTCGGCCAGCTGGGTGAACCCGGTCAGCGCCGAGGTGGCGCCGCCCGGCAGGAAGGGGTAGAGGGAGCGGACGCCCGGAACGAGCATCAGCAGGCTTTCGACCAGGTAGAGGTACGCGCCGACCACGGCGAGCGCGGTCACCTGATTGCGCAGCAGGGCGCCCGTCGCCACGCCGAGCAGGGTGTAGACGGCCATGGTCACGGCGATGCGGGCCAGCAGCGCCAGCACCGCGCCGGCGGGCAGGCCGAGTTCGACGCCCTTGAGGGCCGCCGCGCCGAACAGGCCCGCCGCCGCCACCGCCGTGGCCACGAGGCCGTAGGCGAGCCCGCCCCCGGTGTAGGCCGCGAGTTTGGCGACCAGCCAGGTCCAGCGCCTGGGCGCGAACAGCGCGGTCGTGGAGACGGTGCCGTGCCGGTATTCACCGGCCACGGCGGCCGTACCGAGCAGGGCGGGGACGAACGCGGTGAATCCGAGCAGGCCGAGCAGCGCCGTGGCGCCCTCGGCGGTGTGCAGGCCCGGCATCGGCGGGGTGAAGTTCTCCGGGCCGACGAGCGCGAGCAGGCCGGTCAGCCCGCCGCTGGCGAGCGCGGCCAGCAGCCCCCACAGCCAGAGCCTGGTGGTGGTCAGCCGCTGCCACTCCGCAGAGATGAGCGCGATCATCGGGACTCCTTCGTGAGGTGCAGGAACGCCTTCTCCAGCGTGGGGCGCTCGGGGGTGATCTCGTGCAGGGGCACGCCGTGGGCCGCGGCGGCGGTGGCCACCTGTTCGGCGGTCAGGCCGTGGACGCGCAGGGCGTCCGATCCGGCCTCTTCCACCTCGCCGCCCTCGGCCGGCAGACAGGCCCGGAGCAGGTCCGTCCGTGGTGACCGCACCAGCACGCTCCGCGCGCCGGACAGCTCGGCGGTGGAGGCGGTGGCGACCAGCCGCCCGTCGCGGATCACCACGACCCGGTCGGCCACCTGCTCGACCTCGGCGAGCTGGTGGCTGGAGACCAGCACCGCGCAGCCCTGCTCGGCCCGCTCGCGCAGGAATCCGCGCAGCCAGGCGATGCCCTCGGGGTCGAGGCCGTTGCCCGGCTCGTCGAGCACCAGCACCCGGGGGTCGCCGAGCAGGGCGGTGGCGAGGTTGAGCCGCTGCCGCATGCCGGTGGACAGGCCGCGCGTGCTGCGCCGGGCGAACTCCGACACCCCGGTCCGCTCTGCCACCCGCTCGACGCGGCGGGCGTCGTACCCGCCCATCCGGGCGTAGAGCCGCAGGTGGTCCAGGGCGGTGTGGGAGGGATGGAAGCCCGAGCCGTCCAGCAGCGCGCCGACGGTGGCCGTGGGCCTGGGCAGGTCGGCGTAGCGCCTGCCGCCGATCGTGGCGGTGCCGGAGGTCGGGGTGACCAGGCCGAGCAGCATCCGCATGGTGGTGGTCTTGCCCGCACCGTTGGGCCCGAGGAAGCCGGTGACCGTCCCCGGCGCGACGTCGAAGCTGAGGTCGGTGACGGCCGCGACGGATCCGAACCGCTTGGTCAGGCCGCGCACCTGGATGCCGGTCACGCGGCCACCGAGGCCAGGGCCCGGCGGATGCCCTCGGCGTCGCGGACGCTGAGGATGAGCTCGTCGTAGCCCGATCGCCTGTCCCGCATGACGATCCGGAGGCCGGGCTCGCCGCCGCGGGCGGCGACCAGCCGCCTGACGCCGCCGAAGGAGGTCCAGACGCCGACCTTCATGACCCCGCTGACGAGCAGGCCGGCACGCCGGCCGGTGGCCGCCGCGAGCGGCCGGTCGAGGTGGTGCGTCTCGCGGATGCCGTCGACCGGCACGCTGACCGCGGCCGCCCTGCTGAACAGCCTGGCCCATGGAGCGAAGTGCACCGTCAGCGTCCCTTGCTGGATCGTCACCTGGATCATGTGTCCTCCTCAGGACGTTGGCCCCATGTTCTATCTGTTCTACTAGTTGTATATCAGCTAGGCTTGGGCCGTGCAATTCATCCCGATCCGTGAACCGGTGCGGCGATCGTGGCCCGACAACGCCGAACGCCCGGCCCCCCGTCGTGCGGGGCCGGGCGTTCGAGCTCACTTCCACGGGCGGTGGCCGCCCGGTGGAGGCTAGTGGTGGTGCCTGTCGCGGTGGTGACGCTGGCCGATGACCTTCACCCAGTCGGTGGCCGTGGAGGACTCCAGGTAACGGGAGCCCTCGAAGACCGCGCGCCAGGTGCCGGACTGGTAGGCCCGGACCCTGGTCTGGAAGTAGCCGTCGCGCCCGGTCTTCACCGACTCGACGTGGTGCCACTGGCCACTGCCGGCCGGCTGGAAGAGGATGGCGACCCGCTTCCAGCCGAGGCGGTGCCAGCTCCCCTCGTTCTCGCAGTGGTTCGCGTGGTGCACCACGACGAAACCGCTGATGTAGTCCTCGTCACAGCGAACCGACAGCTTGCCCGAGACCGTCACCGGCTGACCGCGCCAGGCGGGCTCGGGGTTGACGTCGAACGACAGGCTGGTGTGACCGCCGTCGTTGCCGGGACTGGCTGCCATGGCCGGCGCTGCGGCCCCCGCGAGCACGGTGGCGCCCAAGGCGGCCGCCGCCGCGCCGGCGGCGAGACGTCGCATCATGAAGGTGACTTCCTTCCCCGTGTGGAACGCACACCGAACGGTGTGCGTCAACGCGAATGACGCGTTCGGGTAAACAAAAGTTGCAGAAAGTCGGATCACGGTTTAACAACGACATTCATGGCGTACAGCTTTTGTCGCCTTTAGGTTGTCTTTATGGCGCTATTGGGTGATTTGTCGAATTCTTGAGGCATCTGCGGCGTAGTGTCCGGTTCCTAGGTAGCGGACACGCCACTCGCCGCCGGCCCGGCCGGAGACGGTGCGTCGGAACGCGCCGTTGGCCGTGGTGGTGGCCTCGGCGACCCGCTGCCACGTCCCCGACGAGTCCTGCCGCCAGAGGATCTCCACCCGCTGCCGGGCGAACGGCGAGAAGCCGGCGGCGCCGCGCGGGTCCAGCCTGGTGAGCGAGCCGCTCAGCCGCACGCCCTGGGCGTCACCGGCCCTGGCCACCCGTACGGATCCCAGCTTGCTCTCCCGCTTGAGCTGGAACGACGCGTACGACGTCACGCTCGTCCCGTTCGGGCCCTTGGCGGTCGCGGTGATGGTCCAGGTGCCGGCGGGGTAGTACCGGTTCAGCGCCTTGTCGGGCAGGAACCGCCACGTCTGCCACCCGTCGCTCATCCGCATCGGGCTGGGTACGGCCCGCCAGACCGGCCGCGCGGACGCCGCCTGCTCCGAGGCCGGCACCTCCTGCGTGGCCTGACCGGCTCCTGCCTTGACCGGCTCGGACGGCGCCGCCTGCTCCTCCGTGGGATCGGCGGGCGAGCCCTCCGCTGCCCCGGGCGGCGAGACCCCCTCGGCCGAAGAGTCGTCCCCGGACCCGGAGGGCGGGGCTTCCTCACCTGAAGAGTCCTCCCCGGCCCCGGAGGGCGAACGCCCCTCCGCCGACGCCTCTCCCTCAGACCCCGAAGGCGAGCGCCCTTCCGCCGACGGCTCTCCCTCAGACCCGGAGGGTGAGACTTCCTTCTCCGCGGGGTCGTCCGAGGAGCCGGCGCGCGGGGCCTTCTTCTTGGGTTCCTTGGCGGAACGGTCGCCGGTCGGCGACTCGGCGTCCGGCCGGGTCTTCGCCCCAGTGGGTGGTTTCGCGGGCTGCTCGGCAGACGGCTCTCCGCGCGACTCGTCGCGCGTGTCGGTGGACGAGTCGCCCGATTCGGACCAGTCCTCCCAGTTCTCCGAGTACGGCTCGTCCTGGTTGGACCACTCGTCCCAGGTTTCCGAGGACGACTCGTTACCCGAGTCGCCCGTGTCGCCCGTGTCGCCGGAGTCGTCCGAGGGCGGCGGCGAGGACGGCCGTGGAGACGGGGACGGCTCCCCGGTGGGGCTGATGTCCGGGCCGGGCGGCGCCCCCGGTTCGACCTTGACGCTCACCCCGTCACGCCTGCTCACCCCCTTGGCGACCACGTCGATCACCAGGCGGACGGAGTTCCCGGCTCCGACCACGGGGGCGGCGGGCCGTACATTGATCTGACGGATGGCGAGCTCGGTCGCAGCGGAGGACGCAGGCATGGGAACCGTGAGCGCCCCCGCCGCGAGCGAGACGAGAAGAAGGCTTCTGGTCATGATCAAGACGGTAGGAACCATCCGGTAATGACCAGGACCACGACACACGCCCCGGATGGCAAAAACCGCCGCCGGGAACCTTCGGGTCAGCCGGCGTAGAGCCGTTCGATGAGCTCGGCGTACTTGGCGTGCACGACGCGCCGCTTCAGCTTCAGGCTGGGGGTGAGTTCCTCGGTCTCGATCGTCCACTCGGTGCCGAGCAGCGCCCACTTCTTGACCTGCTGGACCCTGGCGAGCTTGGTGTTGGCCGCCTCGACGGCCGCCTCCACCTCCTTGAGCACCTCCGGATGCTCGGCCAGGTCGGTGAGGTCGGTGAAGGTGATGCCGCGCGCCTGCGCCCAGCCGGGCGCGATCTCGCCGTCGAGGGTGAGCACGGCCACCGGGTGGGGCCGGTTGTCACCGTAGGCGAGGGCCTGGCCGATGAGCTGGTGCTCCTTGAGGTGGTTCTCGATCTCGGCCGGGGAGATGTTCTCGCCGCCGGCGGTGATGATCAGCTCCTTCTTACGGTCCACGACCCGGTAGAAGCCGTCGTCGTCCACGGTGCCGATGTCGCCGGTGTGCAGCCAGCCGTCGGCGTCGACGAGCTCGGCGCTGGCCTCGGGGCGGTTGAGGTAGCCGCCGGTGTTGAGCGGGCTACGGGTGAGGATCTCGCCGTCGTCGGCGATGCGCACCTCGACCCCCGGCTCGGCCCTGCCGACGGTGCCCAGGCGGTAGCAGGCGGGACTGTTGCCGGTGAACGCGCCCGTCGTCTCCGTCATCCCGTACACGTCGATGACCTTCAGCCCGAGCCCGGCGTAGAAGCGCTGCACCTCGTCGGAGAGCGGCGCGGCGCCGGTGGCGGTCCACTGGGCCCGGTCGAAGCCGATCATGCCGCGGATGATCGACAGGAGCGCGCCGTCGGCCTGGTCGTAGGCGGCCTGGATCTCGGGGGTGACGGTGCCGCCCCACTGCCCGGCCTCGACATAGGCGACCCCCGCCGCCATGGCCTGGCGCGCGGCCTCCTGCTGCTCGGCGGGCTGGGTGGAGAGCACGGCGTTCAGGCGGGCCATCATCTTCTCCCACACGCGCGGCACGCCGAAGAACATCATCGGCCTGACCTGGCCGAGCGTGGCGCCGAGATTGGCCAGGTCGGTGCAGAAGTACACGTGGGAGACCTTCACCAGCGGCAGGTAGAGGCTGAGCACCCGCTCGGCGATGTGCGCGTAGGTGAGATAGGAGATCTGGGTGCCCTGGACGGGCAGCGCGGTCATCCTGTCGGTGGACTCGACCTCGTAGAAGACGTTGGTGTGGCTGAGCGGGACGCCCTTGGGCATGCCGGTGGTGCCCGAGGTGTACAGGACGGTGACGACGTCGTCGGCCGCGACCGCCCGCCACCTGGCCTCGACACCGGCGGGGTCCTCGGCGAGCCGGGCGCGGCCCAGGTCGAGGAAGTCCTGCCAGGCCATGAACCGGTCGTCGTCGCCGGGTGCGCCCTCCAGCATGATGATCTTGCGGAGGTCGGGCAGCCGGTCGAGGACGGGCGCCCAGCGGGCGAGTTCGGCGGGCCCGCCGAGCACGGCGATCCTGGCGCCCACGTCTGCGGCGACGAAGGCGATCTGGTCGGGCGCGAATGTGGAGTAGACGGTGCAGCCCAGGCCGCCCGCGTGCACCGCGCCGAGGTCGGCCAGGACGTGCTCGCTCCTGTTGACCATCATCATCGCCACCGACTCACCCGGCTCCAGCCCGAGCGCGGCTAACCCGGCGGCGATCTCCAGCACCCGACCGCGCGCCTCGGCGTAGGTCAGGGTGTCCCAGCCGCCGCCCTCCACCGGGTCGGAGTAGGCGGGTGCGTCCGGGTGACTCTCCGCCACCTGCCTGAGCTGTTCGCAGACGGTGCGACCGGCTATCCGCCGCTCGATCTCCGCCCGGACTCCGAGGACATCGGCCATGGCACCCGCCTCCAGTCAGTAACCACTTGCACGGTTGGGATGCATCGCACCACACCGCGCGGGTAGCGGCAAGGGTCTGATCCACTCGTCACGTACAGTGATGAACCGCACGCATTTCGCATCCTTGGGGGGCTGGGATGACCAACGGCGGCAGGACGTTCTTCGGCCATCCGTGGGGCCTGGCGACGCTGTTCGGCACCGAGATGTGGGAGCGGTTCAGCTGGTACGGCCTGCGCGCCATCCTGGCCACGTTCCTGGTCGCCTCCCCCGTCCAGCAGGGGCTGGGGATGACGGAGGAGACGGCGCAGGCGGTCGTCGGCGTCTACGGCGCGCTGATCTATCTGGTGGCGCTGCCCGGCGGGTGGATCGCCGACCGGATCCTCGGCCCGCGCAGGTCGGTGTTCTGGGGCGGGTTCGTCATCATGTGCGGCCACATCAGCATGGCCGTGCCGGTGCCGACGCCGTTCTTCGTCTGGCTGGGCCTGCTGCTCATCATCGCCGGCACCGGCCTGCTCAAGCCGAACATCTCCGTCATGGTGGGCAAGCTCTACCCGGAGGACGACGACGCCCGCAGGGACGCCGGGTTCTCCCTGTTCTACCTGGGCATCAACCTCGGCGCCTTCTTCGCGCCGATCGTGGTGGGCCGGCTGGCGGCCGGGGACCGGTGGCACCTGGGCTTCGGCGCGGCGGCGGTCGGCATGGCGCTGGGCCTGGCGCAGTACGCGTGGGGCGGCCGCGGAAGCCTGCGGGGCGTCGGCGAGCGGCCCAACGTGCCGCTCACGCCGCAGGAGACGCGGCGTTTCGCCCTGGTGGTCTCGGCCGCCGTGGCCGTGACGGCGATCGCGCTGGGCGCCTGGGCGGCGAGCGGCACCTTCACGCTCAGCCGGTTCACGCTGGTGATGACGGTCCTGATCCTGGCGGTGCCGGTCCTCTACTTCGGCTACATCATGTTCGGCAGCCACAACCTCACCGAGGACGAACGGTCGAGGATGAAGGCGTACATCTGGCTGTTCGTCGCGGCCTCGATCTTCTGGATGATCTACGATCTGGCGCCGAGCAAGCTGCTGTTCTTCGCCCAGAACCACACCGACCTGTCGCTGTTCGGCATCCCCATCCAGGCGGCGACCACGCAGTCGTTCAACCCGCTGTTCATCATGATCTTCGTGCCGGTGTTCGCGGCGCTCTGGGTCAAGGTCGGCACGCGGGTGAGCACGCCGCAGAAGTTCGCCTTCGCGCTGGTCATGGTGGGCCTGAGCTTCGTGGTCATGGCGCTGGCCGCCGCCCTGGCACAGGGCGGCAGGGTGTCGGTCTGGTGGCTGGTGCTGGTCTACCTCGTCCAGGTCTTCGGTGAGCTGTCACTCAGCCCCGTCGGGCTGTCGGTCACCACCAAGCTGGCGCCGCTGGCGTTCAAGGGGCAGATGCTCGGCATCTGGTTCATCGCCGTGTCGGTCGGCGACGCGGTCGGCGGGCAGACCGGGCGGCTCGGCGACGTGCTGTCCGACCCCGCCTACTACCTTCTGCTGGCCGCGATGGCGATCGTCGCCGGGCTGGCGCTGTTCATGTTCACCCGCAGGCTGCGGGCGATGATGTCCGAGCACCACGTTCCCGCGACGCCGCCGATCCGGTAGACATTGCCACCGTGGCTGAACTTCTCGATCTCGTGGGCATCTTCGTCTTCGCCCTGTCGGGCGCGCTCATGGGCGTGCGCAAGCGGCTCGACGTGGTCGGGATGGCGGTGCTGGCCGAGATCACCGCGCTGGGCGGCGGCATCGTCCGCGACCTGGTCCTCAACGTGCGCCCCACCGCGTTCCAGAGCGTCGGCTACGTCGTGGTGCCGCTGGTGGCGACGGTCGTGGTCTTCTTCTTCCATCCGCACGTGGCCCGGGTGATGCCCGCCATCCTGGTGTTCGACGCCGCCGGTCTCGGGCTGTTCTGCGCGGTCGGCACGGCCAAGGCGCTGGAGTACGGCCTGAGCCCGCTGCACGCGACGCTGCTCGGCGTCACCACGGCGGTGGGCGGAGGCATGCTGCGGGACATGCTGGCGGGCGAGATCCCCACCTTGCTGTACGACCGGCAGCTCTACGCCCTGCCCGCCCTGCTGGGCTCGGCCACGCTGGCCGGCCTCTCGGTCGCCGGCGTGTACGGCTGGCCCGCCACCCTGGCCGCCGCCCTGCTCGCCTTCGGCCTCCGCTTCGCCGCCATGCGCCTCAACTGGCGCGCCCCCCTCGCCAGAGGCCTCGGCGAGTAAGACCCGCGATGATCGTCGACGCCTCCGCCCGCGTGCACGTCCTCCAGGTGTCGAACCCCGGGGAAAGCTCCCGCCGCGCCGAGCCGACACGGCGCCGCTCAGACCATCGGGCTGAGTGAGTCCGGCAGGGGGACGGAGCCGACCCGGCCGCGGTGGCAGGCCTCGGCGATGCGGGTCACCGCCTCGCGCAGCACCTGGGGCGGCTGTGTGTACGGCAGGCGCAGGTAGCCCTCCAGCGTGCCTTCGAGGCCGAACCAGGGGCCGGGCGCGAGTCGTACGCCGTGGCAGGCGGCGGCTTCGGCGAGGGTGACGGCGGAGCCGGTGCCGAGCCGGATCCAGAGCGTGCCGCCGCCGCGCGGCACCGCGAACTCCCACGCGGGCAGCTGCTCGTGCAGCGCCGCCACGAGCGCGTCGCGTGAGGCGCGCAGGGTGCGGCGGCGTTCGGCCCTGGTCTCGTCGAGCCGGTCGAACAGCCGGGCCACGACGAGCTGGTCCAGCACGGGGCTGGCGATGTCCTTGGACGCCCGGTGCAGGGCCATCCGGCGGGCCAGCGCGGCGGTGGTGCGGATCCAGCCGATGCGCAGCCCGCCCCACCAGAGCTTGGACGCCGACCCGATGGTGACCACCCGGCCGTCGTGGCCGAAGGCGGCCATCGGGGCCGTGCCCGGCACCTCGTCCAGGGCGAGCTCCGCCCAGGCCTCGTCGATGAGCAGGAGGGTGTCGGCCCGCCTGGCCGCCTCGGTGACGGCGGCGCGGGCGGCGTCGTCCATGAGGGCGCCGGTGGGGTTCTGGAAGTCGGGCATCAGGTAGGCCAGCCGGGCCGAGGACTGCCGCATGGCGCCGGACACCAGGTCGGTCCGCCAGCCCTCGGAGGAGACGCCGACGGGCACCAGTCTGGCGCCGCGCAGGCGGGCCGCGTCGATGGCGTGCGGGTAGGTGGGCGACTCGACGACCACCGCGTCGCCGGCGCCGATGAGCACGCCGAGCACGAGGTTGATGGCGTTCTGGGAGCCGGTGGTGACCAGGATCTGCTCCGGCCGGGTGGCCACCCCGCGCGCGGTGTAGTAGGCGGCGATCCGCTCGCGCAGGAGGGGCAGGCCCAGCGGGTGGTAGCCGTTGCCCATCCCGTACCGGGGCATGTCGTCGACGGCCTCCAGCATCGCCTCGCGCAGGGCGCGGGGTGCGGCGGGGGCGGCGGCGTGCAGCTGGATCAGGCCGTCGTCGTAGGCGGCGAGCCAGGGGTTGTCGGAGCTGACGGCCGGGTCGGGCAGCGCGGTCCAGCTTCCCGAGCCCTGCCTGCTCTCCAGGAAGCCGCGCTCGCGCAGCAGGTCGTACGCCGCGGTCACGGTGTTGCGGCTGACCCGGAGGGTCTCGGCGAGGTGGCGCTCGGCGGGCATGCGCACCCGCACCGGGATCTGCCCGTTCATGACCAGGGTGCGCACGGCGTCGGCGAGCGCGCGGTAGTAGGGCCGGGCCTCGCGGCTGACGTCGACGAGCCGGGCCACCTGACCGGCGGACAAATGCCTCACAGGGCCACTTTCGATGATTGGCCCTGTTTTGGCAAGTTCTGCCATGTCACGCTGGGGTCATTATGAGCGAAGCGACAATTCCGGCCGTCAGCGGCCTGCCCGGCCGGCTGGCCCGCCTCTACGGAGGTCTGGCCCTCTACGGCGCCGGCATCGGCCTCCAGGTCGGGTCCGGGCTCGGCAACGGCCCCTGGGACGTCTTCCACCAGGGCGTCGGCCTGCGGGCGGGCCTGTCGATCGGGACCGTCATCATCGTGGTCGGCGCCCTGGTCATGCTGGCCTGGATCCCCCTGCGGCAGCGGCCGGGCTTCGGCACGGTCAGCAACGTCATCTTCGTCGGCCTGTTCGCCGACGCCGCCATCCTGCTGCTGCCACCCTCCGGTCACCCCGTGCTGAGCTGGCTCTACGTGGCGCTCGGTGTGGCATCGGTCGCGCTGGCCACCGTGCTCTACATCAGCGCGGGCATGGGCGCGGGACCTCGCGACGGGATCATGACCGGCCTGGTCCGGCTGGGCCTGTCGGTCCGGCTGAGCCGCTTCCTCATCGAGGTCACGGTGCTGGCGGCCGGCTGGCTGCTCGGCGGCACGGTCGGCCTGGGCACGCTGGTGTTCGCGCTGGCCGTGGGCCCGCTGACCCAGCTGTTCGCCCGCTGGTTCCCACTGAGGTGAGCACCTGAGGTGAATGTCCGCCCCGCACGGGCAGGACCCAGATCTGATCACGTGGCCGGACCGGCATGACGCGACATGCCCGGACTCGGCCGCGTGATCACCCTTCCTCCGAGTAGCGTCGGGGCATGCGGATCGAGGACTACGCGCTCATCGGGGACATGCAGTCGGCGGCACTGGTGGCCAGGGACGGCTCCATCGACTGGCTCTGCCTGCCCAGGTTCGACTCACCGGCCTGTTTCGCCGCGTTGCTCGGCGGTGATCGCAACGGTCACTGGTGGCTCGGCCCCGAGGGCCGCCGGCCCGCCACCCGGCGCCGCTACCGGACCGACACCCTCATCCTGGAGAGCGAGTGGGACACCCCCACGGGCACCGTCCGGGTGATCGACTTCATGCCGCCGCGCGACGTCAACCCGGACGTGGTCCGCATCGTGGAGGGCGTCTCCGGCACCGTGCGGATGTCCACCCAGCTGCGGGTCCGCTTCGACTACGGCCGGATCGTGCCCTGGATCCGCCGCTTCGAGGGCCACCTGCAGGCGGTCGGCGGCCCGGACTCGGTCTGGCTGCACTCCCCCATCCCGCTCAAGGGCGGCGACTACGCGCACGTGGCCGATTTCGAGGTGAAGGAGGGGCAACGGCTGTCGTTCGTCTTCACCTGGCATCCGTCGCACGAGCCGATGCCCCGGCAGATCCATGGCGAGACCCAGCTGGCCGAGACCGAGGAGATGTGGAAGGACTGGGTCAGCACATGCACCCACCAGGGCCCGTGGCGCGAGGCCGTGATCCGCTCGCTGATCACGCTCAAGGCCCTCACCTACTCCCCCACCGGCGGCATCGTCGCCGCGCCCACCACCTCGCTGCCGGAGGACCTGGGCGGGGTGCGCAATTGGGACTACCGCTTCTGCTGGCTGCGCGACGCCACGATGACGCTCGACGCGCTGATCGGCAACGGCTATCTGGAAGAGGCCGGCGCCTGGCGGTCGTGGCTGCTGCGGGCGATCGCCGGCAGACCGCAGGACCTGCAGATCATGTACGGCGTCGCGGGCGAACGCCGCCTGCCCGAGCTGGAGCTCGACTGGCTTGACGGCTACGAACGCTCCCGCCCGGTCAGGATCGGCAACCAGGCGGTCAACCAGCTCCAGCTCGACGTCTACGGCGAGGTGATGGCCTGCCTGTTCCTGTCGCGCACCTCCGGCCTGGCGCCCGACGACCGCGCCTGGGCCATCCAGCGGGAGCTGATCAACTATGTGGAGGAGCACTGGGACGAGCCCGACGAGGGCCTGTGGGAGGTGCGCGGCCCGCGCCGGCACTTCGTGCACTCCAAGATGATGTGCTGGGTGGCGCTCGACCGGGCGGTCCAGTACGTCGAGCGGTTCGACCGGAAGGGGCCCGTCGAGCGTTGGAAGGCGCTGCGCGAGGCCGTGCACGCCGAGATCTGCGCGAAGGGCTTCGACCCCGAGCGCAACACCTTCACCCAGTCCTACGGCTCGCACGAGCTGGACGCGGCTCTGCTGCTGATGCCGATGGTGGGCTTCCTGCCGGTGGACGACCCGCGCGTGACCGGCACCGTGGCGGCGATCGAGAAGGAGCTGATGGCGGAGGGGTTCGTGCTGCGCTATCCGGTGGCGGCCGACAACGACGTCGACGGCCTGCCGGGCGGCGAGGGCGCGTTCCTGGCGTGCAGCTTCTGGCTGGTGGAGGTGATGGCCATGCAGGGGCGCAAGGACGAGGCCGAGGAGCTGTTCGGGCGGCTGCTGGCGCTGCGCAACGATGTCGGGCTGCTCGCGGAGGAGTACGATCCGCGCTACGACAGGCTGGTGGGCAACTTCCCGCAGGCCTTCTCGCACGTCCCGCTGATCCACGCCGCGCGGGCGCTGTCGAAGGACGTCACGCGGCCAAGCGGGCCAACACTTTAGCGAACTCCGGCGGCGGGGCCACGACCAGGCGCGTCTGGCCCCGCTGCAGCACGAGGTCGGCCCGGATGAGCGTCAGCCGCCCGTCGTGCCACCAGTAGACCTGGGCGCTGAGCCCGCCGGTGCGGGCGGCGTGCACGCGCAGCCGCTCGATGGCGCGCACCACGCCGATCCCGTCCACGGGGTGCACGAGCAGGGTGTACGGGTCCGGCAGCACGACCAGGGCGCCGTCGGCGGGGATCGGCAGATAGTCCTCCAGCCAGCGCAGATGCGTGGCGGCGGACGGAGTATGCCCGGTGAGCCGGGTGACCGGGGTGCCGGACAGCTCGATGGACTCCACCGAGAGCTTGTCCGCCCCTCTGACGTTGGCGACGGCCAGGTCGATCGCCTGCGCGGTCGGCAGCGGCCAGCAGCCGGCCTCCTCGGGACGGACCGGCCGGGACCCTACGGAGAGCAGCTCCACCAGGTCGCCGTTGAGGTGACGGCCCACCACCCTGGTCAGGTCGGCCACCTCGTCCACGGCCTCGACCCGGGTCGACAGCAACGTCCTGACCTGCTCCAGGTCGCACACGTCGAGCAGCTCGTCGGCGGCGGCGACGGCGTGCGCCAGGTGCTCGGAGACCAGGATCGGCCAGTCCTCCCTGGGCCGGCGGCCCACCTCGCGGCGCAGCCCGGTCAGCCGGACGAGGATCTCCCGGCCGCCGCCGAGGGTCAGCGATCCGCCGTCGGCGGCGAACGTACAGGTGTAGCCGTGCGAGTCCGCGACGAGCGCGAGCAGCGAGTCGAGGTCGACGTCCTCGGTACGGCGCGGGGACTCCCGGTCACGTTTGAATAGATTCACGCGCCGTGTCCCTCTCTGTCGGTTTCGTCCGCATGTGCGTTCTACCTTGCCTGCTCCTCGTTCCAGAACGGACCAGACAGCGAGCACGATTCGGTATCGATAACCCCAAGAGCCCCAAGCCACACACTCATTTGTGGAGACCCATGGCCGATGGGAAGCCCTGCCAGGATGGGCACCCCGAGCGGCAGCAGCCGGTCGCGCAGCACCGGGAGGGGGTCGCCGCAGTCGACCCAGGAGCCGAGCGCGATCCCCCGCACGCCGGCGAACGCCCCCGACTGCAGGAGCTGGGTGAGCAGGCGATCCACCCGGTAGGGCTGCTCGCCGATGTCCTCCAGCAGGGCGATCTTGCCGGCGAACGACGGCTGGTAGGCGGTACCGCACAGGGAGGCCAGCAGTGACAGGTTGCCGCCGTGGAGCACCCCGGCGGCGCGGCCCGGCGCGAGCACCAGGTCACCGGCGACCGGCGCCGGCGCGTCGAACAGGGCCGCCCGCAGGTGCTCCCACGTCGCGGGCTCCGGCCCCTGCTCACCGCCCATGAGCAGGCCGCCGGGCATCGGGCCGTGCAGCGTGGGCACCCCCAGCTCGGCGGCGAACGCGTGGTGCAGCGCGGTGATGTCGCTGGAGCCGATGAGGGTCTTCGGCCCGGCCGCCCGCATGGCGTCCCAGTCGAGCAGGCCGAGCAGCCTGGCCGCGCCGTAGCCGCCCCTTGCGCAGAAGACCGCGCCGACCGCCGGATCGCACCACGCCGACTGCAGGTCGGCGGCGCGCGCGGCGTCCGCACCGGCCAGATAGCCCAGGTCCTGACGGTCGAACACGTGCGGGCCGACGACGACCTTCAGCCCGAGCCCCTCCAGCCGCTCGACGCCGCGGCCGAGCAGGAGGGCGTCCACCGGACCTGACGGGGCGACGACGGCGACGGTGTCACCTGACTGCATCGATCAACTCCATGACGAGCGGGGGCGGTGCCGCCGACCGGCCCAGCTGCGCGGCCGACCGGCGAAGGCATCGTACGGTCTGCGCGGGCGCCGCTCACGACCGGCCCGGCGCTGGCTCGCCCACCTGCCAAACGGTGCCACACTTACCTGTCGTATGCGACTTCCGCCCCACATCCTCGTGGTCAACGGCATCAAGGTCCGCAGGCCGGTCTTCCTGCTCGGTGCTCCGCATTCCGGCGCGGACCTGCTCGCCCGTGCCCTGAAACGCGCGCCAGGCTGTCACGTGACCATGGGCCGCGCCTGCGTGGCCCACGTGGTCTACGCCTTCGCCCGCAAGCCGTCGATCGGCCGCACCTCCGGCGCCGTCCGGGTGCTGCGCGACGCGCTCGCCGAGTCGTGGCAGGTGCTGGGCGGCTCGTGCGGCCTGTGCTCCGAGCCGTGCCGGGAGGCCGGGGGCGTCACCACCACCGGGCCGTGCGTGTCGACGGACGAGGTGACCAGGTTCGGCGACGCCAGCCCCGACCTGATCTACAGCGCCCCGGTGCTGCTGCGGGCCTTCCCCGACGCCCGGTTCGTGCAGCTCATCCGCGACGGCCGTGACGTGACCGCCGACATGCTCGACGATCCGGCCAGCCTCGCCTGGTTCAAGCCGGTGATGCTGCCGGAGGACACCGAGTTCCCCAACGCCTTCCTCGGCGTCAACCGCGACGAGCACCGCGACCGGTGGAAGACCATGCCCGTGGCGGGCAAGAGCGCGCTGCGCTGGCGCAGCGCGGTGCGGCTGAGCGCCACGCTGCGCAAGGAGCTGCCCGAGGACCAGCTCCTCACCCTCCGCTACGAGGACCTGGTGCAGCAGCCCGCCCGGTCGGTGGCCACCCTGTCGGAGTTTCTGGAGACGCGGGTGTCCAAGATCGCCCTCTACGGCCCCCGCGTCCCCGAGGTGGGCTCCTGGCGGACCCGGCTCCGCCCCGCGGACCTGGAGCTGGTGGAGAAGGTGGCCAAGCAGGAGCTCACCCGACTGGGCTATCTGAAGAGCTGAACTGGGTGCGGTAGAGCTCGGCGTACAAACCGCCGCGCGCCAGCAGCTCCTCGTGGCGGCCCCGCTCGGCGATGCGCCCGTCGTGCACGACGAGGATCTCGTCGGCCTCCCTGATCGTCGACAGCCGGTGCGCGATCACCAGCGAGGTGCGGCCGCGCAGCGCGGTCTTGAGCGCCTTCTGCACCGCCGCCTCCGACTCCGAGTCAAGGTGCGCGGTGGCCTCGTCGAGCACGACCACGCGCGGCGCCTTCAGCAGCAGCCGGGCCAGCGCCAGGCGCTGCTTCTCGCCACCGGACAGCCGGTAGCCGCGGTCGCCGACGACCGTTTCCAGCTGGTCGGGCAGCGCCTCGACCAGCTCGCCGATCTGCGCGGCGCGCAGCGCCGCCCACATCTCCTCCTCGCTCGCCTCCGGGCGGGCGTAGCGGAGGTTGGCGCCGATGGTGTCGTGGAAGAGGTGCGGGTCCTGCATGACCACGCCCACGGTGTCGCGCAGCGAGGCGAGCGTGGCCTCCCGCACGTCCATCCCGTTGATCCGGACCGCGCCCTCGTTGACGTCGTAGAGCCGGGAGACCAGCGAGGTGATCGTGGTCTTGCCCGCGCCGGAGTGGCCGACCAGGGCGATGAGCGAGCCCGGCGCGGCCGTGAACGACACGCCGCCCAGCACCGGCTGGGACGGGCCGCCCGTCTCCGCCCTGGCGACCGACTCCAGTGAGGCCAGCGACACCTCCTCGGCCGACGGGTAGCCGAAACGCACGTCGTCGAACTCGATCGTGACGGGCCCGCCGGGCAGCGGCCGGGCGTCCGGCTTGTCCGCGACCATCGGCCGGAGGTCGAGGATCTCGAAGACCCGGTCGAAGCTCACCAGGGCGGTCATCACGTCCACGTGCACGTTGGACAGCGAGGTCAGCGGCCCGTACAGGCGCATCAGCAGGGCAGCCAGCGCCACCAGCGTGCCGAGCTCGAAGACGTCGCCGACGGCCATCACCCCGCCGATGCCGTAGACGAGCGCGGTGGCCAGCGCCGCGACCAGGCCGAGCGCGACCCGGAAGATGGTGGCGTACATGCCGACGGTGACGCCCACGTCGCGGACCCTGGCGGCCCGGTCGCTGAACATCCGCGCGTCGTCCTCTGGCCTGCCGTAGAGCTTGGCCACCATCGCGCCCGCCACATTGAAGCGCTCGGTCGTGACCGAGCTCATCTCGGCGTCGAGCTGCATCTGCTCGCGGGTCAGCGCCGACATGCGCCGGCCGACCCATTTGGCCGGCACGATGAAGATCGGCAGCAGGATCAGCGCGACCAGCGTGACCTGCCACGACAGCACCAGCATGGCGCCGAGCACCAGGACGAGGCTGACCACGTTGGACACCACCGACGACAGCGTGCTGGTCAGCGCGCGCTGGGCGCCGATGACGTCGGTGTTGAGCCGGGAGACCAGCGCGCCGGTCTGCGCGCGCATGAAGAACGCCACCGGCATCCGCTGGACGTGGTCGAACACCTCGGTGCGCAGGTCGAAGATCAGCCCCTCGCCGATGCGGGAGGAGAACCAGCGCTGCACCAGGGTCAGGCCGGCGTCGACCAGCGCGAGCGCCGCGATCGCCACGGCCAGGCCGATCACGACCTCGCTGCGCTCGGCCAGGATGCCGTCGTCGATGATCGCCTTCATCAGCAGCGGGTTGGCGACCACGATCACCGCTCCCGCCACCACCAGCAGCAGGAAGGCGACGATCTGCTTGGTGTAGGGCCTGGCATAGCCGGCGATGCGCCTGACCGTGCCAGGCGAGAGCCGTTGTTTGGTCACCGAGCCGTCGCGCCGCAGCGAGGCCCACACCGACGGACCGAAACCGCCGCCCATCATCGCCATATAGGGAGTCCCTCCTCCCTCAGCAGAGCGTCACCGTGCCGTCCGGCGATTCCCACATCAGCTCAAGGCGAAAACGGGCCTCACGAGCCGCCCGCGAACAGGGCCCTCAGGCGCTCGGCCTGCTCGGCGCCCTCCGCGGCGCGCTGCTCCTCCAGGGTGCGCCCCTGCGCCCCCTGGAGGAGTCGCTTGGTCGCCGCCGCCGCGTCCCGGTTGGTCGACAGCAGCTGCGCGGCCTTCTCCTGTACGGCCTTCGCCAGGTCCCCCCCGGCGACCACCCGCTCGGCCAGGCCGATGCGGAAGGCCTCGTCCGCCTCCACCACCCTGGCCGTCAGGCAGATGTCGATCGCCTTGGCCAGGCCTACCAGGTCCACCAGCGGCTTGGTGCCGGTCAGATCGGGCACCAGCCCCAGTGCGGGCTCTTTCATGCAGAACTTGACATCGTCGGCCACGATACGCAGGTCACAGGCGAGCGCGAGCTGAAATCCCGCGCCGATCGCGTGACCCCGCACGGCCGCGATGGAAACGATCTCTGGGCGGCGTAGCCACAGGAATCCCTGCTGGGCCTGCTCGAGCAGTTCCTCGAACGATGCGCTGTCGAGCCGCGCCGCCGAGCTGAACGAGCCCTGGCCGGGCACCCCCTCAGGGGTGAACATGCGCAGGTCGATCCCCGCCGAGAAGGACGGTCCCTCACCGTTCACCACGACCACGCGAACCCGTTCCGGCAGATTGTCACCGATGCGAGCCAGGGCCGACCAGGTAGCGAACGTCTGAGCGTTCCGCTTGTCCGGCCGGTCCAGTGTGATCGTCGCGATCTCACCGTCCACCTCGAAGCGCAGTCCGATCTCCGCCAGTCTTTCGGCGGAAACGTCCTCCGTATACCCCCCGCGCTGTTGTGGCGCCTTCGCTTCCGACATCGCCCGCTCCCTCGTCCACTGTCCGTCGCGCCCGAGCTTACAGAATATGATTCTGGCTCGGGCGCGACGTCGGCGGCTAGGGACGAGCGGCTGCGGTCGCACGTTCCGAGGCGGCCGTCAGCGCTTGGACTTACCTCGGGTCGCCCCGCCGCGCCCGCGCAGAGTCACTCCGGACTCGCTCAGGATGCGATGGATGAACCCGTAGGACCGGCCGGTAGAAGCGGCCAGGGCGCGGATGCTCTCACCCGCGGCATAGCGCTTCTTTAGATCTCCGGCCAGCTTCTCACGATCGGCCCCGGTGACCCGGGTGCCCTTCTTCAGTGTCTCGGCCACGAGTACCTCCTGTAGTGCCGGACTTCCGCAGCGTTACTCCGCCATGATCAGTCATTTCAGCGGGATCGGCTACCTACTCCACGGGAAAAGATCCGTACCCACCCAAATTAAGATCAGGCAAGTGCCACAAGATCGGAAAATTCCTCGCTCCACGCGTCTTCAGTTCCGTCTGGCAGCAAGATCACCCTATCCGGTGAAAGGGCATCGACGGCACCCTCGTCATGGGTAACCAGGACGATCGATCCTGAATACGACCTCAGAGCGGTGAGAACCTGCTCCCGGCTGACCGGATCGAGGTTGTTGGTGGGCTCGTCGAGCAGCAGCACGTTGGCGCTGGAGAGCACCAGCATGGCCAGCGCCAGGCGGGTTTTCTCGCCGCCGGACAGGACTCCGGCGGGCTTGTCGACGTCGTCGCCGGTGAACAGGAAGGAGCCGAGGACCTTGCGCAGCTCGGTGTCAGTGAACGTTCCGCCTGCCGAACGCATGTTCTCCAGGAGGGTTCTGTCGCTGTCGAGCGTCTCGTGCTCCTGGGCGTAATAGCCGACCTTCAGGCCGTGGCCGGGCTTGATCGCGCCGGTGTCGGGGCGCTCGATCCCGCCGAGCAGCCGCAGCAGCGTGGTCTTGCCGGCGCCGTTGAGCCCGAGGATGACAACCCTGTGACCTCGATCGATGGCCACGTCGACGTCGGTGAAGACCTCAAGGGACCCGTAGGACTTCGACAGGCCCTCCGCCATCAGCGGGGTGCGCCCGCACGGCTGGGGGTCGGGGAAGCGCAGCTTGGCGACCTTGTCGCCCTGGCGCACCTCCTCGGTGCCGGACAGCAGCCGGTTGGCGCGGCGCATCATGTCCTGGGCCGCCTTGGCCTTGGTGGCCTTGGCACGCATCTTGTCGGCCTGGGCGAGCAGCGCGCCCGCCTGCTTCTCGGCGTTGGCCCGCTCGCGCTTGCGGCGCTTCTCGTCGGTCTCCCGCTGCGCCAGATAGGTCTTCCAGCCGACGTTGTAGTGATCGACCGAGGACCGGTTGGCGTCGAGGTGGAGGACCTTGTTGACCGTGGCTTCAAGAAGCTGGACGTCGTGGCTGATGATCACCAAGCCGCCCTGATGAGAGCGCAAAAAATCACGAAGCCACCCGATTGAGTCCGCATCTAGGTGGTTTGTCGGCTCATCCAGAAGGAGAGTTTCCGCTCCGCTGAAAAGAATTCTCGCCAATTCGACGCGTCTGCGCTGGCCCCCGGAAAGCGTCTTCAACGGCTGTCCCAGGACCCGGTCCGCGAGTCCCAGGCTGGAGGAGATGGAGGCGGCCTCCGACTCCGCGGAGTAGCCGCCCAGGACGTGCATCTGGTCCTCGAGGCGGCCGTACTGCCGCACGGCCTTCTCCTGGGTGCGCTGGTCGGCCGAGGACATGCCGGCCTCGGCCTCGCGCAGCCTGCGCAGCACCTCGTCGAGGCCGCGGGCCGACAGGATGCGGTCGCGGGCGAGCACCTCCAGGTCGCCGGTGCGCGGGTCCTGGGGCAGGTAGCCGACGTTGCCGGTGGTGGTCACGGTGCCGGCGGCGGGCAGCGCCTCGCCCGCGAGCACCTTGGTCAGGGTCGTCTTGCCCGCGCCGTTACGGCCGACAAGGCCTATCTTGTCTCCGGGGTTGACGCGGAAGGAGGCGCTCTCGATGAGCAACCGCGAGCCCGCACGCAGTTCGATGTCAGTAGCAATGATCATGGCGAAGGAAACACTCCCGAGGTAGGAAACGAGGGATTGGGCGCGCGGCGCCGGTCAATCGGGAGTGTGCATACCGATCAGTGTAGGCCCCTGATCGGGAGCCCCACCTCTGCTTTGTGTGTCCCCCGAGGCCCGGCGAAGATCACCGGACCTCGCTGGTCAGGCCCCTGACAGCGCCTCACGTACAACGTCCGGAGACGGCTTCTGATTTCCCGGAGTGCCCGCCGGTTTGAACCGATTCACCCCACGGCCTCAGCCGATCCTGCGCGCCCGGCTCGACTCGCGTACGACCAGGTCCGGCTGGAAGATGACCTGCCGGTGCCGGTGCCGCTCCGGGGCGGTCACCTCCTCCAGCAGAAGGTCGATGGCGGTGCGGCCGAGCAGCTCGCGCGGCTGGCGCACCGACGACAGCGGGATCGCCGCGGCGGCGGCGAAATCGATGTCGTCGTAGCCGACGATGGCCATGTCCTCGGGCACCCGCAGCCCGCACGCCGCCATGGCCTGCAGGAACCCCAGGGCCAGCACGTCGTTGGCGCACAGGGCGGCGGTGGGCCGCTCGCCGTCCGGCAGCGCCGCCAGGCGCTCACCGGCGGCCCGCCCGGCCGCGACGCTCAGCGTGGGCGTGAGGCGGTCGATCAGCTCGACGCCGTCACCGGCCGCGTGGACGGCGTCGCGGACGCCCGCGCGGCGGTCGGCCATCTGCTTGATCGACAGCGGCCCGCCGACGAACGCGATCCGCCGGTGCCCCCGCTCGACCAGGTGCGCCCCGGCCGCGTGGCCGCCGAGCCGGTCGTCGACCGCCACCGAGCACTGCGGGCCGGGAGCGGGGCTGTCGACGAGCACCACGGGCGTGCCTCGGGCGGCGAGCTCGGCCAGGTGGGGGCCGGCGGCGTCGACCGGGGTGATCAGGATGCCGAGGACCCGCTGCTGTTCGAGCTGGTCGAGGTGGCGGCGCTCGCGGGCCGGGTCGGCGGCGCTGTTGCAGAGCACCAGCATCGTGTCGTGCTCGTCGGCGAGCGCCTCGGCGCCCCGCGCGACGTCGGTGAAGAACGGGTTGGACACGTCGAGGACGACCAGCCCGACCGTGCGGCTGCGCCCGGCCCGCAGGTGGCGGGCCACCTCGTTACGGACGAAGCCCAGCTCGCGGATCGCCGTGAGGACCCGTTCACGCGTGGCGGGCGAGACGACCTCGGGGCGGTTGAGCACGTTGCTGACCGTGCCGACCGAGACGCGCGCCAGCCGCGCGACCTCCTTGATGCTCGTGGTCGCCATTGATCCCCATGAGCCGTGCCACTGTGAACGCGCTCATCATAGCCGCGTTGAATCGTCTCAAACGGATGGTCTCAAGCGGTTCGTCCCAACCTGTTCGTCTCAACCGGTTCGTCTCAGGCCGGGTCCACCACCCGGATCCTGACCGCGCGGAACAGCTGCGGGGTGTCACGCAGGATCGCCAGCCTCGGGTCCGGCACGACGAGGAACGGCTCGGCCTCCATCGCCAGCAGCGGCGCCAGCCTGCGGTCCGAGCGCAGGGAGTCGACCGCCTTGCGGTCGCCGCCGAGCACCACCGCGTCGAGCTCCTCCAGATGGGGTGACAGCACGCGCAGCGCCGTGTCGGCCGCCACCTCGAAGACCTTGCTCGCCTGGTTGTCCCGGCGCCTGGCGAAGCGCTGCTGCGACCAGCCGCCCGCCGCCGTCCGCCCCTGGACCAGGCGTGCGCCCACCTTGGACGCCACCAGCGAGCCGCCGTGGAAGACCCCTGCCGCGTAGCCGCCGAGCCGCACCAGCACCACGCCCACCCGCCGCTCGGCCCGCGCGTGCTCGACCAGCCTGGTGACGTGCGGCGGCCCGGGCCTCATCGGCGGGAAGGGCACATGCAGCTCCGCCACGCCGCCGTCGGCGGCCACCAGCCGCACCGTCCGCTCGTCACCGGACGCCTCGAACGGTCCGTGCCGCCCGGCGAACCCGTCGATCCATGGGTGCACCCGCTCCGGCGGCACCGAGACCCACCGGCCGCCGCCCTTCGCCGGTCGCGCGCCCATGCCGGAAGGCTAGCCCATGCCGAATCCCAGCCGACGAAGTATGGAATACACGGAAAATGTCGGTAAATTTCATTTCACCAGGGTGTCGCCGTAGCCCACGCAGCCACCATCATCACTACGTGTCCTCCCTGCTCACCGGCCCCATCGTGGATCTCGACACCGGGGCCGTCATCGCTTACCCAGCGGCGCTGGACGCCTCAGGTCACCTCCGGGCGGCCCCCTTGCCCATGATGCTGGACCTCCCCATGCGCGTCGCCCTGGCCGGGGCCGGCGCGATGGCGCCTCTGCACGACGCGCTGCACCGCGCCGGACGCCATCCCCGCGAGGCCATCCTGCTGTTGCACGGCCCGTGCGCCGAGAGCGACCGGCCGGTGCTCCGGGTCGTGCTCGAAGCCCTGCGCAACCACGGCTACCTGGTGGGCTTCGGCGGCGCCGGCGGCCAGAGCGCGCCCCTCGACCTGATCGCGGACGCCGCGCCGTACCTGGTGGGGCTGGCGCCCGACGTGGTCGCGCGGGCGCCGCGCGACCACCGGGCGACGGCGGTGATGCGGGCGGTGGCGTCCCTGGCGCGGGGCGTCGGCGCGCACGTGCTGGCGCCGGGCGTCACGACCGAGGCGGAGCTCGCGGCGGCCCGCACGCAGGGGGCACGGCTGGCGCACGGCCCGCTGCTGGCGCCGGGGCCGGACGGGCGGATCCGGGTGCCGTTGCCGCCCCCCGTCGAGTCGTCCGCCACGGTCACGCTCGGCCCACGGGTGCAGGAGCTGCTGCTGCCCGCGGTGACGCTGCCCGTCGCGGCGAAGGCGGAGGATGCGGTGGAGGCGTTCGGGCACGAGCCGACGATCACCAGCGTGATCCTGGTGGACGAGTACCAGCGGCCCGAGGGCAGCCTGGACCGCAGCCGGTTCCTGCTGTCGATCGCCTCCCGGTACGGGCACGCGCTGCACGGCTCGAAGCCGGCCCGGCGGCTGGCCGACACGCCGCGCACGGTGCCGAAGAGCACTCCGGCGGTCGCGGCGATGCAGGTGGCGGGCCGGGACGGGCTGCGCGTCTACGACGACCTGGTGGTCACCGACGAGCTCAATCGCTGCCTGGGGATCGTCCGGGTGTCGGATCTGATCCGGCAGGTGGCGACGGCGCATGTCTGACGGCGCGTAACGACTGTGCGCGCCCCCTGGGCACGGGGACCCGGGCCAGGGTAGGAAAGGAGTCGTGACTCGGCAGCTGAACAGACGGGCCCTGCTCGGCGCGGGAATGCTGGCCGGTGTGGCCGCGTGCACCGCCACGCCGTCCCCCACCCCCGAGGGATCGCCCTCCTTCGCCCCGGACGACTGGGCGTCGGTCCGGGCGCAGTTCACGCTCGATCCGGCGTACGGGCAGTTCGCGGCGTTCGTCCTAGCGCCCGCGCCCGCCACCGTGCGGGAGGCGATCAGGCGGCATCGTGACGGCCTCGACGCCGACCCGCACTACCTGCCCGGAGGCAACGCCTCGCCGGACGACTCCGTCCTGGAGACCGCCGCGCGCTTCATCGGCGCCGACTCCCGCGACATCGCCCTGACCGACAGCACCACGATGGGCCTCGGCCTGCTCTACTCCGGCCTGAGGCTGCGCCCCGGCCAGGACGTGCTCACCACCGAGCACGACTTCCTCGCCACCCACGAGGGCGTGCGGCTGCTCGCCGACCGGACGGGCGCGAAGGTGCGCCGGATCAGGCTGTACGACGATCCCGCGCGCGCGTCGGCTGACCGGATCGTGAGCGCGATCAAGGAAGGCCTGCGGCCGCGCACCCGGGTGGTGGCGGTCACCTGGGTGCACTCCAGCACCGGGGTGCGACTGCCGATCCGGGCCATCGCCGACATGCTGGCCGAGGCCAACAAGGGCCGCGACGAGCAGGACCGGGCGCTGCTGTGCGTGGACGGGGTGCACGGGTTCGGCGCGATGGCCGACGAGGTCGGGGACCTGGGCTGCGACTTCCTGGCGACCGGCACGCACAAGTGGCTGTTCGGGCCGCGCGGCACCGGCTTCCTGTGGGGGCGTGCGTGGGACGCGCTCGCGCCGGTCATCCCGGGGTTCGGGCGGGCCTCGTTCGTGGCCTGGCAGCGGCGTGAGGGGCCGCTCGACACCACGGCGCAGCTGGCGACCCCGGGCGGCTACAAGGCGTTCGAGCACCGGTGGGCGATGACGCAGGCGTTCAACTTCCAGCAGGCGATCGGCAAGGACCGCATCCAGCGGCGCACCCAGGAGCTGGCGACCCGGCTGAAGGCGGGCCTGCGCGACATTCCGCACGTCCGGCTGGTCACCCCCGAATCCCCCGACCTGTCGGCGGGCCTGGTGTGCTGCACGATCGACGGCCTCCAGCCCGAGGAGGCGGTGAACCGGCTGCACGACCAGAAGGTGATCACCAGCACCACGCCGTACTTCCCGCCGCTGCTGCGCTTCGGCACCAGCATCGTCACGGACCCCGACAAGGTGGACCTGGCCATCGCGGCGGTGAAAGGACTCACCTGAGCCGGGCTCGCCCCGCTCTGGAGCGAGGCGGGCGGCATGACACCGGGCACGCCGATCCCGGACGGTGAGCTCCGTCCGGGATCGGCGGTGACCTTCGTCAGATGCGGCAGGCGTAGATGTCGGTGACCAGGATGGCCCGCGCGCCGAGGTCCCAGAGCTGGTCCATGACCTGCTGGTGGCCCTTGCGGCGGACCATCGCGCGCACGGCCACCCAGCCCTCGCGGTGCAGCGGCGAGACCGTCGGCCCCTCCATGCCGGGAGTGAGCGCGATGGCCTCCTCGATCCGCTCGGCGCGGATGTCGTAGTCCATCATGACGAAGTCGCGGGCGTGCACGACCCCCTGGAAGCGGCGGACGAGCTGCTCGGCCGCCGGCGTCTCGGGCGAGCTCTGGCGCTTGATGAGCACGGCCTCCGAGCGCATGATCGGCTCGCCGAACACCTCGAGGCCGACGTTGCGCAGGGTGGTGCCGGTCTCCACGACGTCGGCCACCGCGTCGGCGACGCCGAGCCTGATCGCGGTCTCCACGGCGCCGTCCAGCTTGATGACGCGGGCGTCGACGCCCTCCTCGGAGAGGTACTTGTCGAGCAGGCCGGCGTAGGAGGTGGCCACGCGCAGTCCCTGCAGGTCCTTGACGGAGGTCATCGTGCCGGCGTTGCAGGCCAGGCGGAAGGTCGATCCGCCGAAGCCGAGCGGCATGATCTCCTCGACCGGCGCGCCGGAGTCGATGAGCATGTCCCGGCCGGTGATGCCGACGTCGAGGGTGCCCTCGCCGACGTAGACGGCGATGTCGCGGGGGCGCAGGAAGAACAGCTCGCAGCCGTTGTCCTCGTCGACGACGACGAGCTCCTTGCTGTCTCTGCGAGACCGGTAGCCGGCCTCCTTGAGCATGATCTGGGCGGCCTCACTGAGCGCGCCCTTGTTCGGTACGGCCAGACGTAGCATGTCTGTTCCTCGGTGTTGTCCATGTTCGCGGGTGTGGGCGGAGGCGGGCGCGGGGCGCCCTAGAGATGCTTGTACACCTCGTCCAGCCCGATCCCTTTCGCGATCATGAGCACCTGCACGTGGTAGAGAAGCTGCGAGATCTCCTCGGCGGCCCGGTCATGGGACTCGTGCTCGGCCGCCATCCAGCTCTCGGCGGCCTCCTCCACGACCTTCTTGCCGATGGCATGGACGCCGGCGTCGAGCGCGGCCACAGTGCCCGAACCAGCGGGCCGGGTCTGCGCCTTCTCGGACAGCTCGGCGAACAGCTCTTCGAAGGTCTTCATGATCTCTCTCGTCGGTCGGCTGACGTGCGAGTCAAGCCTAGTCTGCGCGGGCACCTGGCGATGCCGCGCGTCCGCCAGGCGAGACCAGGCACACTCATGCGCCGCTCTTGGCGCAGCCCATACCGACATGACGAACGGCGCCGCCCGCCGCACCCCGCTAAGGGGTAGGGCGGGCGACGCCGCAGATCAACACGAGCCGATCAACACAGCTAGGCGCCCATCAGCCGGTCAGCGCTCGAAGCGGCGGCCACCCGAGGCGCGGCGGTCGTCGGAGCGGAAGCCGCCCCTGGCGCCACGGTCGTCCGGACGGGAGCCGCCGGAGCGGTAGCCGTCACGCGGGCGGTCGTCGGAGCGGAAACCGCCACTGGCGCCACGGTCGTCGGAGCGGAAACCGCCACGCTGGCCGCGGTCGCCGGCCGGCCTGCGGTCACGGTCCTCGATGGGAGCGGCCGTGGCCGTGGCCGGACGGTCGCCGTTCTCGTGACGTCGAGGGCGCCGGTCGTCAGCCGACGCGCCCACGAAAGGGCGCTCACCACCGTCATGGCGACGGGGGCGACGCTCGCCACCGTCGAACTCGCGGCGGGGACGGCGGTTGCGACGGTCGGAGGAGCCGCTGTGACCGCCCTCGCGGCGAGCGCGCAGCGGCTTGCGGACGTCGGGCTCCCAGACGGGGATGGCCTCACCGCTGGGCGTGCGCGCCCCGGCGACCTCGGCCAGGCGCGGGTGCCCGGGAGCGGCCTTGAGCCGGAACGGCTGGATGCCGGCCCGCTTGGTCAGCGCGTCGGTGGAGCGGCGCTCGTTCGGCAGCACCAGGGTGACGACGGTGCCCTTCTCGCCGGCGCGCGCCGTACGGCCACCGCGGTGCAGGTAGCTCTTGCTGTCCTGCGGCGGGTCGACGTGCAGCACGAGGCTGATGTTGTCGACGTGGATGCCGCGGGCGGCGACGTCGGTGCAGACGAGCACGTTGACGGAGCCCTCGCGGAACTCGGCCAGGATGCGGGTGCGCTGGTTCTGGCGCTTGCCGCCGTGCAGTCCACCGGCCTTGACGCCGACCCTGGCGAGCTGCTTGCACAGACGGTCGACGCCGTGCTGGGTCTTGACGAAGATGATCGTACGACCCTCGCGGTTGGCGATCTCGGCCGTGACGTCGAACTTGTCATCCCGGCTGACCTGCACGACGTGGTGCTCCATCGTGTCGACCGGGGAGGTCGCGGGGGCGACGGAGTGCGTGATCGGGTTTCTGAGGAAACGCCGCACGAGCTTGTCCACGTCGCCGTCGAGCGTCGCGGAGAACAGCAGCCGCTGCCCGTCGGTCGGGGTCTGCGCGAGCAGCTCGGTGACGACGGGGAAGAAGCCGAGGTCGCACATGTGGTCGGCCTCGTCGAGGATGCTGATCCGCACCTCGGCCAGCGAGCACTCACCCTGGCGGATGAGATCGCCGAGACGGCCCGGCGTGGCGATGACGATGTCGACGCCGCGGCGCAGCGCCTCGATCTGCTTGCCCATGGACATGCCGCCGACGATGACCTTCATGCGCAGGCCGAGTCCGCGGCCGAGCGGCTCAAGGGCGTCGTGCACCTGGAGCGCGAGCTCGCGGGTCGGCACCAGGATCATCGCGCGGGGACGGCCGGGGGTCGGCCGGACGCCTGCCAGCCGTGCCATGGTGGGCAGGCCGAAGGCGAGGGTCTTGCCGGAGCCGGTCTGGCCGCGGCCGAGGACGTCGGCGCCGGTGAGCACGTCGGGGATCGTCGCGCTCTGAATGGGGAACGGGCTGTCGATGCCCTGCTTGGCCAGGCCGGTCACGAGGGGCTTGGGCAGGCCGAGCTCCTCGAAGCCGGGGACCTGCTCGGGGGTCGTTTCGGGCATGACAGCGTCAAGCATGGTCACGAAATTCGTGCCTTTCAGTCGAAGTGGCACGTCACTTCTGCGAAAGGACGAGCCAGGGTCGTACGGCGATCATGCCGTACACATTGCAGTGCGCCCGCCGTGGGGCGGAGCGAGGGGGAAGGCGCACCTGGGGCGCCGGCCGCAGGCGGCGCGGGACGCGCGATGAGGCGTCAGGTGTCCTAAGGTGCCAACACGGGGCGGATCAAGACTATTCCCCATGCGGAGCTCGGAAATCCCGAACCCCTCGACACGCTGAAGCGGCTGACGCGGGGCGCCAGCCGTACAGCCTGAAATGATCAGACGTTGAATCCTAGCATACGAAGCTGCTCGCGCCCCTCATCGGTGATCTTGTCCGGGCCCCATGGCGGCAGCCAGACCCAGTTGATCTTCACGTCGGAGACCATGCCCTCGAGGGCGGAGTGGGCCTGGTCCTCGATCACGTCGGTGAGCGGGCAGGCGGCACTGGTCAGCGTCATGTCGATGGTGGCGACGGGCTTGACGCCGTCGGCGGGATCGAGGTTGAGGCCGTAGATGAGCCCCAGGTCCACGACGTTGATGCCGAGCTCGGGGTCCACGACGTCCTTGAGCGCCTCCATCACCTCCTCGACGGTGGCGTCACCATCGAGGTCGATCGGGGTCTCGACCGGTTTGCTCATCCTGCAGCACTCCTCACAACAGCGTCCTTGTAGGCCATCCAGGAAAGCAGCGCGCACTTCACGCGCGCCGGGAACTTGGCCACCCCGGCGAACGCGACCGCGTCGCCGAGCACGTCCTCGTCGGCCTCCACCTGTCCCCTGCCCTGCATCAGGCGGGTGAACTCGTCGACCACGGAGAGCGACTCCTTGACCGTCGAGCCGGTGGTGAGCTCGTACAGCACCGAGGCCGCGGCCTGGCTGATCGAACAACCCTGCCCGTCGTAGGAGACGTCCTCGATCTTGCCCGCGTCGCCCATCTTGACGCGCAGGGTGATCTCGTCGCCGCAGGTCGGGTTCACGTGGTGAACCTCGGCGTCGTACGGCTCGCGGAGCCCCCGCCCCTGCGGGTGCTTGTAGTGCTCCAGGATGAGTTCCTGGTACATCGACTCGCCGATCATGGCTATGCGAACACCTTCTGTACGTGGTGGAGGCCGCGCACCAGGGCGTCGATCTCCGCCGTGGTGTTGTACAGGTAGAAAGACGCCCGCGTGGTCGCTGGTATTCCGAACCGCAGGTGCAGCGGGCGCGCGCAGTGGTGCCCGACGCGCACCGCGATGCCGAACCGGTCATCGAGGATCTGGCCCACGTCGTGCGGGTGGATGCCCTCCAGCGTGAACGACAGCGTGCCGCCCCGCAGGTCGAGCGAGTCGGGACCGATCAGGCGCAGGGTGGGCACTTCGCGCAGGGCCTCCAGCGCGTAGGCCGTCAGCTCCCGCTCGTGCGCCTCCACGGCGTCCATGCCGAGCCCGGTGAGGTAGTCGACCGCGGCGCCGAGGCCGATCGCCTCGACGATGGGCGGCGTGCCCGCCTCGAACTTGTGCGGCACCGGCGCGTAGGTCGAGCGGTCCATCCAGACCGCCTCGATCATCTCGCCGCCGCCGAGGAACGGAGGCATCGCCTCCAGCAGCTCACCGCGGCCCCACAGCACGCCGATGCCCGAGGGGCCGACCATCTTGTGGCCGGTGAAGGCGACGAAGTCGACGCCCAGCTCGGTGACGTTCACGGGGTGGTGCGGCACCGACTGGGAGGCGTCGAGCATCACCAGCGCGCCGACCTCGCGAGCCCGCCCGAGCACCTCGGCGACCGGGTTGACGGTGCCGAGCACGTTCGACTGGTGGGCGATCGAGACGATCTTCGTCCGCTCGGTGACCAGCTCCGCCAGACCGGACAGGTCGAGGCGGCCCTCGTCGGTGACGCCGAACCACTTGAGCGTCGCGCCGGTGCGCTGCACGAGCATCTGCCACGGCACGATGTTGGAGTGGTGCTCCATCTCCGAGATGACGATCTCGTCACCGGGGCCCAGCGTGAAGCGGGGATCGGTGTTGGACCGGTTGCCGAAGGAGTAGGCGACCAGGTTGAGGGCCTCGGAGGCGTTCTTGGTGAAGATCACCTCGTCGCGTGACGAGGAGCCGACGAACGCGGCGATCTTGTCGCGCGCGTTCTCGTACGCCTCGGTCGACTCCGAGCCCAGCACGTGCATGGCGCGCCCGACGTTGCTGTAGTGCATCGCCAGGTGCTCACGCATGGTCTCGATGACCTGGGTGGGCTTCTGTGAGGAGTTGCCCGAGTCGAGGTAGACGAGCGGACGCCCGCCGGGCAGCTCGCGGGAGAGAACCGGGAAGTCCTTCCTGATCCTCTCCACGTCCAAGCTGGTGGAAGTCATGCAGACGCCCTCGTGTACTGCTCGTAGCCCTCGGCCTCGAGCTTGTCGGCCAGCTCCGGCCCACCCTCCTCGACGACCTTGCCGGCGGCGAAGACGTGCACGAAGTCGGGCTTCACGTAGCGCAGGATGCGGGTGTAGTGGGTGATCAGCAGCACGCCCGTCTCGCCGGACTCGCGGAAACGGTTCACGCCCTCGGACACCACGCGCAGCGCGTCGACGTCGAGGCCGGAGTCGGTCTCGTCGAGGATCGCGATCTTCGGCTTGAGCAGCTCGAGCTGGAGGATCTCGTGGCGCTTCTTCTCGCCGCCGGAGAAGCCCTCGTTCAGGTTGCGCTGGGCGAAGGCGGCGTCGATGTGCAGGGCGTCCATGCCGGCCTTGAGGTCCTTGGCGAACTGGCGCAGCTTGGGCGCCTCGCCGTGGACGGCGGTGACGGCCGAGCGCAGGAAGTTGGACACCGACACGCCGGGCACCTCGACCGGGTACTGCATGGCGAGGAACAGGCCGGCGCGGGCGCGCTCGTCGACCGACAGCTCCAGCATGTCGACGCCGTCGAGCAGCACCTGGCCGCCGGTGATCGTGTACTTGGGGTGGCCCGCGATGGCGTAGGCGAGGGTGGACTTGCCGGAGCCGTTGGGGCCCATGATGGCGTGGGTCTCGCCCGACTTCACGGTCAGGTTGACGCCGTTCAGGATCTGCTTGTCCCCGACGGCGACCTGGAGGTCACGGATCTCAAGGGTGGACATGTGTTTTATGACTCCTTCGAGAGCGAGACGAGCACGTCATCGCCGTCGATCTTCACTGTGTAGACGTTCACGGGCTTAGTCGCGGGCGGGCCGGTGGGCTTGCCCGAGTGGATGTCGAAACACGAGCCGTGCAGCCAGCACTCCAGCGTGCCGTCGTAGACGTCGCCCTCGCTGAGCTTCACCTCGGCGTGTGAGCAGACGTCGTGCAGGGCGAACACCTCGTCGCCCTTGCGCACCAGCGCCACGGGGGTCTCCCCCACCTCGACGCCGATCACCCCCTCGTCGGGGATGTCGCTCACCTTGCACACCTTCTCGAATTCACTCATCGTGCGAGCTCCGCCTCCACGGCGCTCATCACGCGGTCGCGGATCTCCTCGATCTGGATCTTCTCGATGAGCTGGCCGAGGAAGCCCCGGATGACCAGGCGGCGAGCCTCGTCGAAGGGGATGCCGCGGGCCTGGAGGTAGAAGATGTGCTCGTCGTCGAGCCGGCCCGACGTGGAGGCGTGGCCCGCGCCGGCGACCTCGCCGGTGAGGATCTCCAGGTTGGGGACCGAGTCGGCGCGGGCGCCGTCGGTGAGGATCAGGTTGCGGTTGAGCTCGTAGGTGTCGGTGCCCTCGGCCTCGACCCTGATGATCACGTCGCCGATCCAGACGGCGTGCGCCCCCTCGCCCTGCAGCGCGCCGCGGTAGTCGACGTTGCTCTTGCAGTTGGGCGTGGAGTGGTCGACCAGGAGGCGGTGCTCCAGGTGCTGGCCCGCGTCGACGAAGTAGACGCCGGCCAGGTCGGCGTCGCCGCCGGGGCCGGTGTAGGACACGCTCGGCGACAGTCGCACCAGGTCGCCGCCCAGGGTCACCACGAAGCTGCGGAAGGTGGCGTCCTTGGCGAGCTGGGCGTGGTGGTGGGAGACGTGCACGGCGTCGTCCTGCCAGTCCTGCAGGCTGACGACCCGCAGCGTGGCGCCGTCGCCGACGAGGAACTCGACGTTGCTGGCGTAGACGGCGCTGCCCTGGTGCTCAAGGACGACGATGGCCTCGGCCAGCGGCTCGACCACGACCACGATGTGGCCGTAGGACGCGCCGTCGATGCCACCGCCCCGCACCTCGACGCGGACGGGCTCGGTGAGCACGGCCTCCTTGGGCACGGTCACCACCAGCGCCTTCTCGAAGGCGTTGTAGGCCTGCGCGCTGACCCGGTCGGCCGGCACGTAGGCGCGGCCGATCCGGGAGTCCTCGCGGCCCACCCACTCGGCGCTGACGCCGGCCGGGGTGTAGGCCTGGGTGAGCACCTGGCCGGTGACCTCGGCCTTGCCGTCGTGCAGGCCGCGCAGGCGTGACAGCGGCGTGAAGCGCCACGCCTCCTCACGCCCCACCGGCACCTCGAAGTCGTCCAGGTCGTAGGACGCCTTCTCGTGCAGGGTCGACAGGGGCTTCTCGTTCAGGCCCATCAGCCGACGGCTCCTTCCATCTGCAGCTCGATCAGCCGGTTGAGCTCGAGCGCGTACTCCATGGGCAGCTCACGCGCGATCGGCTCGACGAAGCCGCGCACGATCATCGCCATCGCCTCGTCCTCCTCGAGCCCGCGGCTCATGAGGTAGAACAGCTGGTCCTCGCTGACCTTGGAGACCGTGGCCTCGTGCCCCATCGAGACGTCGTCCTCGCGGACGTCGACGTAGGGGTAGGTGTCGGAGCGGCTGATCTGGTCGACCAGCAGCGCGTCGCACTTGACGGTGCTGGCGCTGCCGTACGCGCCCTCCTCGATCTGCACGAGACCGCGGTAGGAGGTGCGGCCGCCGCCGCGCGCCACCGACTTGGAGATGACGCTGGAGCTGGTGTGCGGCGCCAGGTGCACCATCTTGGAGCCGGCGTCCTGGTGCTGGCCCTCGCCGGCGAACGCGACGCTCAGCGTCTCGCCCTTGGCGTACTCGCCCATCAGGTAGACGGCCGGGTACTTCATCGTGACCTTGGAGCCGATGTTGCCGTCGATCCACTCCATGGTCGCGCCCTCGTAGGCGACGGCGCGCTTGGTGACCAGGTTGTAGACGTTGTTCGACCAGTTCTGGATGGTCGTGTAACGGCAGCGGGCGTTCTTCTTCACGACGATCTCGACGACCGCGGAGTGCAGCGAGTCGGAGGAGTAGATCGGCGCGGTGCAGCCCTCGACGTAGTGGACGTAGCTGTTCTCGTCCACGATGATCAGGGTCCGCTCGAACTGGCCCATGTTCTCGGTGTTGATCCGGAAGTACGCCTGCAGCGGGATCTCGACCTCGACGTTCGGCGGCACGTAGATGAACGAGCCACCGGACCACACCGAGGTGTTGAGCGCGGCGAACTTGTTGTCGCCCACCGGGATGATGGTGCCGAAGTACTCCTTGAAGAGCTCCTCGTGCTCCTTCAGGCCCGTGTCGGTGTCGACGAAGATGACGCCCTTCTCCTCGAGGTCCTCACGGATCTTGTGATAGACGACCTCGGATTCGTACTGGGCGGCGACGCCGGCGACGAGGCGCTGCTTCTCCGCCTCGGGGATGCCGAGCTTGTCGTAGGTGTTCTTGATGTCGGCGGGCAGCTCTTCCCAGGAAGCGGCCTGCTTCTCGGTCGAGCGCACGAAGTACTTGATGTTGTCGAAGTCGATGGTCGTGAGGTCGGAACCCCAGGTCGGCAGCGGCTTCTTGTGGAACAGGCGGAGGCCCTTCAGGCGAAGGTCGAGCATCCACTCCGGCTCGTTCTTCAGCGCGGAGATGTTGCGGACGACCTCCTCGGACAGGCCGCGCTTGGCCGTCGCTCCGGCGACATCCGAGTCGGACCAGCCGAACTTGTAATTCCCGAGGCCTTCAAGCTCCGGGCGGTCGGTGACAGTCACCTTCCGGTCTCCTTGCTCTTGTCTCTATGTGCGGTATCGCCCAGCGATTGCGGGCTCACGTGCGTGGTGCAGACCCCGTCGCCGTGCGCGATGGTGGCCAGGCGCTGCACCGGTGTGCCGAGCAGTTGCGCGAACGCCTCCGTCTCGGCCTCACACAGCTGCGGGAACTCCGCCGCCACGTGGGCCACCGGGCAGTGGTGCTGACAGAGTTGGTCGCCACCCGACTTGGCCTTGCTGGCCGAAGCGGCGTAGCCCTCCGCCGACAGCGCCTGCGCCAGCACTTGCACACGCTGGTCGGCCGGCACTGTCCGCATGACCGGCTCCAGCCGCGTCAGCAGGCCGGACACCTGCGAGCGGGCGAAGTCGGTCACAGCTCGCTCGCCCACGCGCTCGGCCAGGAAGCGCAGCGCGCTCCCGGCGAGGTCGTCATAGGCGTGCTCGAAAGCACTGCGCCCCGCGTCGGTGATGGCGAACAGCTTGGCCGGTCGCCCTCGCCCGCGCTCACCGCGCGGACGCACCGTACGAGGTTCTATCATTCCGTCGGTGAGCAGCGCGTCGAGGTGCCGGCGGACGGCGGCGGGCGTGAGCCCGAGCCGCTCGCCCAGCGCCACGGCGGCGATGGGCCCGTGCTCCAGGATGAGCCGGGCGACGCGCGCACGGGTGCTGCGCTCGCTGCCTGGCTCGATGGTCGGCACGGGCTTCATCGGTCGCTCACCACTCCTGGTTCGTTTCGCGGGGAGCTTGCCAGTCGGCGTCACCCGTTCGACTCAGCGGATCGGGCTCGCTTCCTGTTTTGACAACATCAGTGTGCCGTAATTCCTTCCCCGTTCTCAAACGGATCCGGTCACCGGCTTAATGCAATTTCTCACGCAGGGTAGCCTTACCTAACTTTTCCTCCGCCGTCCCAGCACCATGAAACTCAGGATCGAGCAGGCGATGAGGACGAGCATGAAGGCGGCCATCGGCAGCGCCGAGTCCGACCCCACGACGCCGACCAGCGGGGCCGCGCCGGCGCCCAGCGCGAACTGCATCACGCCGAGCAGCGCCGAGGCCGAGCCGGCGATCTGCGGGGGCTGCTCCGCCAGGGACAGCGCCCCGGTGCCCGGCAGGACCAGGCCCTGGCCGCACATGATGACGAACAGCCCCGCGATGATCGCGGGCAGCCCGAGCCCCGTCGCGGCGCCGGCCACCATCAGCCCACCACCGGCCAGCGAGACGAACAGCCCGATGACGACCAGCCTGACCGGCGGGACCCGGCCCGACAGCCGGCCGCCGACCTGGGCCATCACGGTCAGGCCGAGGGCGTTGACCCCGAAGATGAGCGAGAACTGCTGGGGCGTGGCCTCGTACACCTCCTGCAGCACGAACGGCGAGCCGGAGATGTAGGCGAACATCGCGGCGAAGGACAGCCCGGCGGTGACCGCGTACCCCATGAAGGAGCGGTCGCGCAGCAGGTGCCAGAACGTGCGCAGGGTCTGCCCGAGCCCGCCGCCCGCCCGCTCGCTCGCGGGCAGCGTCTCGCGGACGCCGAAGAGCACGGCCAGCAGCAGGACCAGGCCCATCAGGCTGAGGGCGACGAACACGCCGCGCCAGGAGGTGAACGCCAGCAGCTGGGCCCCGGCGATCGGGGCCAGGATCGGCGCCAGACCGCTGACCAGCATGAGAGTGGCGAAGATACGGGCGATGGCGGCGCCGTCGTACAGGTCGCGGACCACGGCGCGGACGATGACCAGCGCCGCGCCGCCCAGCACGCCCTGCAGCAGGCGCAGCACGATGAGCACGGGCACCGAGGGCGCGAACGCGCACAGCAGCGAGGAGACGGTGAAGCCCGCCACGCCCACGATGAGCGGCATCCTCCTGCCGCGCACGTCGCTCACCGGCCCGGCGACCACCTGGCCGACGGAGACGCCGATGAGACAGGCGGTGAGGGTGAGCTGGACCTGGGCGGGTCCGCTGAGCATCTCGCCGCTGATGGCGGGCAGCGCGGGCAGGTACATGTCGATGGACAGCGGCCCGATCGCCGACAGCGCTCCTAAGATGAGGAGCAGAAGACCTCGGCGGTCCTCCTTGACGACCGGTTGCGTGGCTTCTGCCACGGACATGCGGTACCCCTCTCCCTCATAGGCGTGTGTGACCCATGAGGGCCGAGGGAACAAACCAGCATTCAGTGCACCAAATTCCCACTTAGACCACCAAATCCTACTTACCGGGATATTTCTTTCCGCGCTGACCTGCGGCCCGGACCGGCGCGGCCTGTCCCTAGACTCGTGGCCATGGAATCCCCAGCCGTCGAGCCGGCGGTCGAGCCAGCGGTTGAGATCGTCGAGCTGGTCAAGCGCTACGGAAGCGCCACCGCGATCGACGGCCTCACCCTGCGCGCCGGACGAGGCGCGGTCACGGCCGTCCTCGGCCCCAACGGCGCGGGCAAGACGTCCACGGTGGAGATCTGCGAGGGGTTCCGCAGGGCCGACGCCGGCACCGTGCGGGTGCTGGGGCTGCCCCCCGACGCCCCCGCGCTGCGTCCCCGGGTGGGCGTCATGCTGCAGTCCGGCGGCGTGCCGCCCGCGATGCGCTGCGGCGAGTGGCTGCGCCTCGTCGCCCGCTTCTACGCCCACCCGCTGGACGCGGACGCGCTGCTGACGCGGCTCGGGCTCGCCGATCACGTACGGACTCCGTACCGCAGGCTGTCGGGCGGCCAGCAGCAGCGCCTCTCGCTGGCCGCGGCCGTGGTCGGCAGGCCTGAGCTGGTCTTTCTCGACGAGCCGACGGCGGGCCTGGACCCGCAGGCCAGGCACGCCTGCTGGGAGCTCGTCGGCGAGCTGAGGAGCGCCGGCGTCTCGGTGGTGCTGACCACCCACCACATGGACGAGGCCGAGCGGCTGGCCGACCAGGTGGTGATCATCGATCGCGGCCGGGTGGTCGCCGAGGGCAGCCCCGCCTCGCTGACCGGGGCCGAGCGGCAGCTCCGCTTCCGCGCCCGGCCGGGGCTGGCGCTGGAAGAGCTGCTCAACGCGCTGCCCGCCGGGAGCGCGGCCAAGGAGTCACCCGCCGGCCACTACATCATCGAGGGCCAGGTGGGGCCCGAGCTGCTGGCCACCGCGACGGCGTGGTGCGCGGCCGAGGGCGTCACGGCCGACGACCTGAGCATCGAGCGCCGCACACTCGAAGACGTGTTCCTGGAGCTGACGGGCAGGGAGCTGCGATGACCTCCGCGCTGGACTTCACCCCCGCCCCGGGCGCGGCGCCGCTGTCCCGGATGGTGCTGGCGCAGACGGGCGCCGAGGTCCGGGCCATGATGCGCAACGGCGAGCAGCTGCTGCTCACGCTGATCATCCCGGTGCTGTTGCTGGTCGGCTTCTCGGTGGCGCCGCTGATCGACGTCGGCGGCGGCAGCAGGGTCGGCTTCCTGACCCCCGGCGTGCTGGCGCTGGCCGTCATGTCGACCGCCTTCACCGGGCAGGCCATCGCGACGGGCTTCGAGCGGCGTTACGGCGTGCTCAAGCGGCTCGGCGCGACCCCGCTGTCCAGGGCCGGGCTGATGCTGGCCAAGACCCTCGCCGTCATCGCGGTGGAGGCCGTCCAGGTGGCGGTGCTCGTCCTGGTGGCGCTGGCGCTCGGCTGGCGGCCGCAGGGCTCGGCGGCGGCCGCGGTGCTGCTCATCCTGCTCGGCACGGCGGCATTCAGCGGGCTGGGCCTGCTCATGGCCGGGCTGCTGCGGGCCGAGGCGACGCTGGCCGCCGCCAACCTCGTCTATCTGCTGCTGCTGGCGGCCGGCGGGGTGGTCTTCCCGCTGTCGAAGTTCCCGGACTCGGTGCGGCCGGTCCTGGAGCTGCTGCCCATCTCGGCGCTGACCGGGGGCCTGCGCGCGGTGCTCACCGGCGGCGCGGCGCTGCCGCTGGGCGCGGTCGCGGTGCTGGCCGTGTGGGCGGTGGTGTCACTGGGGCTGGCCGCTCGCACCTTCCGCTGGGAGTAAGCCGTAGCGGCGCCTGCTGAGCGCCGCCACCACGGTCAGCGGGACGGCGACCGCCGCCGCCAGTCCGAACAGCAGCGGGTACGACCCGTCCTCGGCCAGCGGTCCGGCCGCCCACGACGAGGCGGCGCCGCCCACGAAGAGCGAGGCGGCGAAGAAGGCCACCGTCGTCCCCCTGGCCTGCGGGACGACCGAGGTGGCCCAGGTCTGCAGCGAGGAGTGCATGAACGACCAGCCGCCGCCGAGCACCAGCGCGCTGATCGTCACCGTGGCCACGCTCACCTGGGCCGCGACGATGGCGTAGCCGGCGCACATCTGCGCGCCGCCGGCGGTGATCAGCAGCCAGACCGGCCAGCCCCGCGACAGCCGCATGACCAGCCGGGAGAACAGCCACACGCCGATCCCGTAGGTGGCGGTGCCGAGGCCCGCCACGGCGGTGGAGATCCCCTGGTGCTGCAGCGCGGTGGCCAGGAACGCCATCGTGCCGAGCAGCACGGCCCCCTCGACGAAGGCCAGCGCGAACACCAGCAGCGCCCACGGCCTGCGCAGCACCGTGCCGACGTGCCTGCCCAGGCCGCCGATCCGGGCGCGCGGTGGCTCAGGCACGCCGCGCAGCGCCAAGGCGCACACCAGCGCGCAGAGGGCGGGCACGGTGAAGACCACCCGCCAGCCCGTCAGGTCGCCGAGCAGGCCGCCGATCCCGGTGGCCGTGGCGGTGGCCAGCGCCATCACGCCCATCAGGTCGGACAGGGCACGCTGGCGGACCGAGACCTCGACCGTGTCGCCGACGTAGGTGAGCGAGGTGGGGATCACCGCCCCGAAGCAGGCGCCGGCCACGATCCTGGCCACGACCAGCGTGCCGAGCTCCGGCATCAGGGCCGAGGCCAGGCCGGTCAGCGCCGCGCCCACCAGGGCCGTCCGCATCACCCGCAGCCGTCCGAACCGGTCCGACAGCACGCCCCACAGGGGTTGCGACAGGCCGTAGGCGAGGAAGTAGCCGCTCGCCACGGCGACCGCGGTGGCGAACGGGACGTTCAGGTCCACCGCGATGAGCACCAGCATGGGAGTCACGGCGAAGCGGTCGAAGCTGCTGACGAAACAGGCTGCGGAGAGCGCGATGGGCGGCTTGGCGAGAGTGATCGGCGAGGCGGAGGGGGTCATGGGTCCAATGCCAGATTGTCGGGTGATCCGCTCATTATCACCATCCCTCCCTGCGGGAATGTCGGAGGGGGTCGGTACGCTCACGTGGCGAACCTGATGCAAAAGGAGACCTCGTGACCGCCTTCGCCCTCGACGACCCGTTGGAGCGCGGACCCGGCCTTCCCCGGCCCGGCCACCTGCTGCGCACGGCCGCCGACTCCATCCCGCCGTCCGGGCTGGTGCTGCTGGCGATCGTCTCGGTGCAGCTGGGCGCGGGCTTCGCCAAGGAGCTGTTCGCGGCGCTGCCGCCGAGCGCGGTGGTGTTCCTGCGCATCGTCATGGGCGCGGTCATCATGGGGGCGGTGGCCAGGCCCCGGCTGCGCGGCCTGTCGCGGCGCGACTGGGCGGTCGGGCTCGGCTTCGGCGTGACGCTCGCGCTGATGAACCTGACCTTCTACGAGGCGCTGGCGCGGCTGCCGCTGGGCATCGCGGTGGCCATCGAGTTCCTGGGCCCGCTCGGCGTGGCCGTGGCGGCCTCGCGGCGCAGGCTGGACCTGCTGTGGGTGGGGCTGGCCGGCGCCGGCGTGCTGCTGCTCGCGCCGTGGGGAGACTCCCAGACGGTCAGCTGGGTCGGCATCGGCTTCGCGATGGTGGCCGGAGCCTGCTGGGCGGCCTACATCCTGCTCTCGGCGGCGGCCGGCGGCCGTTTTCCCGGCACCACCGGGCTGTCGTTCGCGATGATCGTGTCGGCCGTGGTGGTCGCGCCCGTGGGCGTCACCACCGGCGGCGCCGACCTGCTGCAGCCGGAGCTGCTGCTGATCGGCCTGGGCGTGGGGCTGCTGTCCTCGGTGATCCCCTACACCCTGGAGCTGCAGGCACTGCGCCGGATGCCCAAGCACGTGTTCGGCATCCTGATGAGCATGGAGCCCGCGGTGGCCGCGCTGATCGGCGTGCTGGTGCTGAGCGAGATGCTGCACGCGCAGCAGTGGGCGGCCATCATCTGCATCGTGGCCGCCAGCCTCGGCTCCACCCGGATGCGCGGGAGCCAGAAGTAGGGGGAGGCTAGGAGTCGCTCGCCCAGATGCCCCGGACATGCTCGATGTGCCCGCCCATGATGAGCCCGGCCGCGCCTTCGTCGCCGCCCTTGAGCGCGTCGAGCAGCGCCAGGTGCTCCCTGGCCGAGTCGGCCAGCATGCCGCGCTGCGACAGCTGCGACAGGCCGTAGAGCCGTGCCCTGGTGCGCAGGTCCCTGACGACCTCCACCAGGTGGGCGTTGCCCGACAGACTGAGCAGCTCCAGGTGGAAGCGCAGGTCGGCGGCCACGTAGGCGAGCAGGTCACCGGCCTCGGCGGCGGCGACGATCTCCTCGGCGACGGGCCTGAGCCGCTCGAAGTCGGCCGCGCGGCCGGCGTCGGCGAGACGGGCCACGGTGGGCACCTCGATGAGCCTGCGGATCTCGGTGAGCTCGTCCAGGTCGCGGTCGGACAACTCGGTCACCCGGAAGCCCTTGTTCCGCACGGCCTCGACCAGGCCCTCCTTGGCCAGGTCGAGCATGGCCTCGCGCACCGGCGTGGCCGAGACGCCGAACTGCGCGGCCAGCACGGGCGCCGAATACACCACTCCCGAGCGCATCTCCCCGGTGATCAGCGCGGCCCTGAGCGCGTGCGCGACCTGTTCGCGCAGGCTCTGCCGCTCCCCCACCATCGGCAGGTCGAGCCGGTATTCGGCAGCCATCCACCCATCCCTTCCCTATGTCGTCCGTGACCACGCTTCGTACGCGGCGGCCGCGACCACCAGGTCCTCCCACGCCATGCCGGTCCCCTTGAACACCCGCGGACCGGCGCCGACCGTCACCCGGCCCGCGACGAGATCCGCGAGGTTTCCGGCGAGATGGTGAGTGGTGATCGTACCGTGACGGATCGGCTGGATCACGTCCCCCGCCTCGGCCAGGGCCGCCGCCCGGGCCTCGACGACCAGGGTGGCGCGGGCCACGAGGCCGCCGTCGAGCTCCCTCGCCTCGGGTTCGTGTGAGCCGACCGCGACGACGGTGACGCCGTCACGGACCAGCTCACCGGGGAACAGCGGCTGCCTGGCGGTGGTGCAGCAGGCGATGAGATCGGCCGTGGCCACCGCCTCGGCGACCTCCTGCCCGTGCTCGCCGTACAGGGCCCTGGTTCGCAGGCCCGGCGCGCGGCAGCGGGCGGCGAGTGCCTCGGCGCGGGCGCGGTCGCGTCCGACGATCGTGACGCCGGTCAGCGGCCGGACCTCGCGCAGGGCGAGGACGTGCCCCCACGCCTGCGGGCCTGACCCGAACACCACCAGCTCGCGGGCGTCCGGCCCGGCCAGGTGGCGGACGGCGAGGGCGGAGACGGCGGGAGTGCGCAGGGACGTCAGCGCGATGCCGTCCATGACGGCGAGCGGGGTGAGGGTGTCGCCGTCGAGCAGCAGGTAGGTGCCCTGGATGCGGGGCAGCCCGCGTCCGGGGTTGGCGGGCGCGACGGTGGCCGCCTTCACCCCGGCGTAGCGTCCGGCCGCGGCGGGCATGAGCAGGAGCTGCCCCGCGGGCAGCTCGACCACCGGCCGCTGCGGCGTCCGCTCGGGATCGAGCCCGGCCTTCAGCGCGTCCTCCAGGATCTGTACGGCGTCCGCCACGGGAACGAGCCGGGCGACGGTGCCGGCGTCGAGGTAGGGCAGCCCGGTCATCGCAGGGTGAACCCGGTGCTGATCGGGTCGTCCGGATCGAGCTCGAAGGCGTGCCTGCCGGTGCGGTAGGCCATGCCCTCGATCTCCGGCACGACCCCGCCCTCGACGACACCCGTGACGCGGGCGCGGAACTCCGTGCCGACGATGCTCTCGTGCACGAGCGTGCCGCGCAGTCCCTCGTCGTGCAGCAGGGCGAGCCTGGCGGCGGTGCCGGAGCCGCACGGCGAGCGGTCCACCTCGCCGTCGGCGAACACCGTGACGTTGCGCTGGCGGGCGTGGCCGGGTCCGCCGTCGAGCTCGTCGTAGAAGATGACGCCGTAGACGCCGGACAGCCGGTCGTCCGTGGGGTGCCGGGAGGCGGGATGGCCCGCCAGGGCGGCCTTGATCCGGCGGCCGTGGGCGATGAGCTCACCCAGCCGCGCCGGCTCGACCGCCAGGCCGAGCGCCTTGGCGGGCACGCAGGCGTAGATGGCTCCGCCGTAGGCGACGTCGACCGTCACCCCGGCCGCCGGGACGTCGCGCGCGATGACGTACGAGGGAACGTTGACGAAGGTCACGGCCGTGACGCGGCCACCCTCGCTGCGGACGCGGGCGGTGACGCGGCCGGACGGCACGTCCACGACCACGTCGGTCTCCCCGTCGGGGTCGGCCCTGACCAGCCCCTCCCGGACGGCGTGCACGCCGAGCGCGATCGTGCCGTGGCCGCAGGCGGTGGAGTAGCCGTCCTTGTGCCAGAACAGCACGCCGAGGTGGGCGCCGGGGTCGTCGGGCGGGACGAGGAAGCAGCCGTACATGTCGGCGTGGCCGCGCGGCTCGTGGCACAGCAGCCGCCGCACGTGTTCGGCGCCGTCCGTCCGCGCGGCGTTGACGCGGCGGTCGAGCACGGTGGCGCCGGGGATCTCGGGGACGCCGCCGGTCACGATCCTGAACGGCTCGCCGGCGGTGTGGTAGTCGACGGTGGTGACGGTCACAGCTCGAACCCTTCGGGGAACGGGTCGCGGGGGTCCAGGAAGTACTGGGCGGTGCCGGTGACCCAGGCACGGCCGGTGATCGAGGGCACCACCGCCCGCCTGTCCCCCACGGCCGTCTCCTCCAGGAGCCTGCCGACGAAACGGGTGCCGATGAAGGACTCGTTGACGAAGTCACGGCCCAGCGGCAGCTCGCCCCTGGCGTGCAGCTGCGCCATCCGGGCGCTGGTGCCGGTGCCGCACGGCGAGCGGTCGAACCAGCCCGGGTGGATGGCCATCGCGTGCCGCGAGTGGTGGGCGTCGTAGCCGGGGGCGGCGAAGTAGACATGGTGACAGCCGTGGATGCGGTCGTCCTCCGGGTGCACCGGCTCGTCGGCGGCGTTGATCGCCCGCATGGTGGCCAGGCCCGCGGCGAGGATCTCGTTCTTGGCCTTGCGGTCGAACGGCAGCCCGTAGGCGTCCAGGTCGACGATGGCGTAGAAGTTGCCGCCGTAGGCCAGGTCGTAGCCGATCTCCCCGTAGCCCGGCACGGTGACGCGGGCGTCCAGCCGGTCGGCGTAGGAGGGCACGTTGCGCAGCGTCACCGAAATGGCCATGCCGTCCTGTACGGCCACGTCCACGACCACCAGCCCGGCCGGCACCTCCAGCCGCACGGTGGTGACCGGCTCGACCACCTCCACCATGCCCGTCTCCACCAGCACGGTGGCCACGCCGATGGTGCCGTGGCCGCACATCGGCAGCAGGCCCGACACCTCGATGAACAGCACCCCCCAGTCGGCGTCCGGCCTGGTGGGCGGCTGGAGGATGGCGCCGCTCATGGCGGCGTGGCCGCGCGGCTCGTTCATCAGCAGCCTGCGGATGTGGTCCAGGTGGTCGCGGAAGTGCACGCGGCGCTCGGCCATGCTCGCCCCGGGGATCACGCCCACGCCGCCGGTGATGACGCGCGTGGGCATGCCCTCGGTGTGCGAGTCGACGGCGTGGAAGACGCGCTTGGTCCTCATCGCAGCCCTTCCGCGAGCGCCTTCTCCGTGGCGGACCTGACCACCGCCGCCTGCTCGTCCGTCAGCGGCTGCCGCGGCTGCCTGCACGGCCCGCCGTGGCGGCCGGCCAGGTCCATGGACAGCTTGATGGCCTGGACGAACTCCGTCTTGGAGTCCCAGCGCAGCAGCGGATGCAGCGCCCGGTACAGGGGCAGCGCGGTGTCGAGGTCCCCGGCGAGCGCCGCCCGATAGAGGGCGACGCTCGCGACGGGCAGCGCGTTCGGGTATCCCGCGACCCAGCCCACCGCCCCGGCCAGCGCCAGCTCCAGCAGCACGTCGTCGGAGCCGATCAGCAGGTCGAGGTCCGGGGCCAGCTCGGCGAGCTCGTAGGCGCGGCGGGGATCGCCGGTGAACTCCTTGACCGCCACGATCAGGCCCTCCTCGTGCAGCCTGGCCAGCAGGGCCGGGACGAGGTCCACCTTGGTGTCGTACGGGTTGTTGTAGGCGACCACCGGGACGCCCGCCTCGGCCACCTCGCGGTAGTGGCCGAACACCGCGCGCTCGTCGGCCCGGAAGGTGTTCGGCGGCAGCAGCAGCACCGAGCCGCAGCCCGCCTCTGCCGCCTGCTCGGCCCAGCGCCGCGACTCGGCCGCGCCGTAGGCTCCCGCGCCCGCCATCACCCGGTCCCCGCCCACCGCCTCGACGGCGGTCCGGATCACCCGGGCCCGCTCGTCGGCGGTGAGCGTCTGGTACTCGCCCAGCGAGCCGTTGGGCACCACGCCGTCACACCCGTTGTCCACCAGCCAGCGGCAGTGGTCGGCGTAGCCGTCGTAGTCCACCGTCAGATCGTCGCGCAGGGGCAGCGCGGTGGCGACCATGACTCCGTGCCAGGGCTTGCTGCGATCGGTCATGCCGAGTCCTCCATCGTGTCTGATTCCATTCGAGCACCGTCCTCGTCGAGCGCGGCGAGGGCGGCCAAGGAGATGGGCTGGGCCACGGGCCTTCTGGGCGGCGCCGGCGGCTCGCCCGCCAGGCAGGCGACGGCGTAACCGCAGACGCGGCCCTGACACCAGCCCATGCCGGCCCTGGCCAGCAGCTTGATCGAGCGCGCATCGGTGGCGCCGAGCTCCTGTGCCTCCCGTACGCGAGCCAGCGGCACCTCCTCACACCTGCACACCAGCGTGTCGTCACGCAGCCACCCCTGCCAGCCGGCCCTGACCGGATAGGCCTCCAGCAGCGCCACGGCGAAGCCCCGCGACCGCCGTCTCCGCCTGAGCAGCCCGCCGAGGGCCGCTCCGCCCGGCCCGGAAGCCCCGGCGGGGACCGGCGGGTGGCCACCGACGCCAGAAGGGGCGGTGGCGTCGGCGGCGATGGCGAGGCCGGCGATGCGGCCTTCGATCTCTGCCAGGTGCCGGCCGCCCACGCCGGTGGGCTCGCCCGCCGCCCAGACGCCCCGGACGCTGGTGCGCTGGCCGTGGTCCACCGCCAGGATCGGGCTGCCGTCGGCGTCGTGGCGGGTGTCGCAGCCGAGCTGGACGCCGAGCTCGATCTGCGGGATGAACCCGTAGCCGGTGGCCAGGGTGTCGCAGGCGACCCGGCGGGTGCCGAGCACGCGCCAGTCCCGGTCGAGGCGGGCCACGGTGACGGCCTCCAGCTCGTGCTCGCCGTGCGCGGCGATCACCGCCCGTCTCGTCCGGTACGGCACTCGGTGCCTGGCCAGGCCGAGCCCGTAACCGGCCGCCTCACCCACCTTGGCCAGCGCCTGCAGAGGATGCCCGGCCAGCCCCAGGCCTCCGCCCGCCTCGTAGACGCCCGTCACCCGCGCCCCGGCGTCGGCCAGGCCCACGGCGACGGGCAGCAGGAACGGCCCGGTCCCGGCGACGACGACCCGCCGACCGGCCACGACGCCGTGCTCCTTGAGCAGCGCCTGCGCGCCGCCTGCGGTGAGCACGCCGGGCAGGTCCCAGCCGGGGAACGGCAGCGGCCTGTCATGCGCGCCGGTGGCGATCAGCAACCGGCGACACCTGATGGACACCGGACGCTCCCGGCCGGCGTCGTCCCGCGTCACGCAGTGGACGGTGAACCGACCGTCCGCTCGCCTGGTCACACTCCACACCTGATGCTCGTTCAGCACGTGGGCCCGCGCCTCCAGAGCGCGAACCTGCCGCAGGAAACGGCCGAAACCCTGGGTGGAGGAGTGCGGCGGCGCGGCGCGATGGCGGAAATACTGGCCGCCGAGCCGCATCCCGGAGTCGACCAACGCGACCCGCAGCCCACGAAGAGCCGCCGTCAAGGCCCCCGCCACCCCCGCGGGCCCACCACCGATCACCACCAGGTCCCAGGCCTGGCTCCACCCTGGGGTCAGGAGGTCACCGGCCACGGACGGAGGCCGGGTGGGGGTCATGTCGTCACCTCGTCCCCTGGGCGGGCCGCCAGGAGGCAGGCGCGTTCGGGGGGCCGGCCGTTCACCGTGATGAGGCAGTCGAAGCAGACGCCGATGCCGCAGAACAGCCCGCGCGGGCGGCCGCCGAACCGGGTCGTGCGCCAGGAGCGGCGGCCCGCCGCGTGCAGGGCGGCGCCGATCGTCTGGCCGGGGGTCACGGGGACCGGGCGGCCGTCGATCGTGATCTCGAAGGGTTCGGTCAACGGGACTCCTCGGCCTGGAAGCGGTCGGGGCGGAACGGGTGCGGGTCCAGGTCCGGCCGGTGGCCCTGGACGAGCTGGGCGAGCAGGTGGCCGGTGGCGGGCGCCAGGCCGATGCCCGCGCCTTCGTGCCCGCACGCGTGGTAGAGGCCGGGCGCGCGGGGGTCGGGGCCGATCACCGGCAGGTGGTCGGGGCAGTACGGGCGGAACCCGCAGTAGGACCTGATGACGCGTACGCCGCGCAGGGCCGGGAAGAGTGCCACGGCCTGCGCCGCCAGCCGGGCGAGCACCGGCGGCGAGGTGGTGCGGTCGAAGCCGACGCGTTCGCGGCTGGCGCCGATCAGCACGGTGCCCGCCGGGGTGCCCTCGATCACGGCCGAGGTCTCCAGGTCGGCCGAGTCGCTGGCGACGTTGGTGACGTAGGCGGCGGTGTAGACCTTGTGCCGGATCAGCGGCTCGCCGAGCGGTTCGGTGACCAGGATGAAGCCGCGCCTGGGCTGGACGGGCAGGTCCACCCCGGCGAGCGCGGCGATCCGCCCGCCCCAGGTGCCGGCGGCGTTGACGACCGCGCCGCCGTGGAGGTCGCCGTGGTCGGTGCGGACGCCGACGACACGCTCGCCGGAGCGGACGAAGCCGGTGACGGTGACACCGAGACGCAGGTGAAGCGCGCCCCCTTCCCGGACGCTGTGCTTTCCGGCGCCGTTCTGGAGGAGACGGGCGGCGGCCAGCATGGGCTGTACCTGGGCGTCCTGGGGGTAGAGGACGCCGCCGGCCAGGTCGTCGGCCAGGTGCGGCTCAAGGTCGCGCAGGGCGTGCGCGGGCACGGTCTCGTGCTGGACGTCCTGCTCGGCGGCCAGCTCGGTGAGCCGCCGCCGGACGTCGTCCGTCTCGGCGACGACGAGCCCGCCCTTGGCCTCGAACTCGAAGCCGCCGACCGACCGGTCGAGGTCGCGCCACAGCCGGTTGGACAGCAGGGCCAGGTCGAGCTCGGGGCCCGGTTCCTTGTCGGAGACGAGCACGTTGCCCTCTCCCGCGCCGGTCGTACCGCCTGCCACGGGACCTCGGTCCACGACCGTCACGTCGAGTCCCGCGCGGGCGCAGTAGTAGGCGCAGGCCGCGCCGACCACTCCGGCGCCGACGACGATCACGTCGGACATCGACCACCTCCCAGGAGTAACATGTCACATATCGACCTACAGGAAAAGGCGGTGACGGGACCGGCCCACCCGGCCTCTACCATCGATGACGTGAAGCTACCCACGGACCATCACCACCCTCTGGTGCGCCGGCTGTTGTCCTTCTGGCTGCCGACCACGAGGACGATGCGAGGCTGGGCGCTGGCCTCCGTGGTGGTCAACGCCGGCATCACGGTCAGCGGCGCGGTGGTGCGCGTCACCGAGTCCGGGCTCGGCTGCCCCACCTGGCCCAACTGCACCCCCGACAGCCTGCTGCCGGTCGCGCATCCGGAGATCTCGCCGATCAACATGGCCATCGAGTTCGGCAACCGGATGGTCACCTTCCTGGTGCTCGTGGTGGGCATCGCCTGCGTGCTGTCGGCGATGCGGATGACTCCCCGGCGCGCGTCGCTGGTGCGGCTCGCCTGGCTGCAGCCCGTGGGCATCGCCGCCCAGGCGCTGTGGGGCGGTCTGGTGGTCAACACGATGCTCAACCCGTTCACGGTGAGCATGCACTTCCTGATCTCCATCGGCCTGATCGCCGCCTGCTGGGCCCTGTACGCCCGCGCCGGCGAGGGTGACGCGCCCGTGCGCCGGGTGGTCCACCCCGCCACCTGGCGGCTCGGCCAGGTGCTGCTGGCGGCGGTGTTCGCCCTGCTGGTCGCCGGGGTGGTGGTGACCGGCACCGGCCCGCATTCGGGCGACGTGATGGCCTCGCGCTACGACTTCGACATCGAGACCGTGGCCCGGCTGCACGCCGACCTCGCCTACGTGGTCGTCGGGCTGACCTTCGCGCTGCTGTTCGCCCTGCACGTCACCGACTCGCCCCGGCCGGCCCGGCGGGCGGCGCTGGCGCTGCTGGTGATCGAGCTCGCGCAGGGCGTCATCGGCTACACGCAGTACTTCCTGGGCGTGCCCGCCTTCCTGGTGGGGCTGCACGTGGTCGGCTCCACCCTGGTCTGGATCGGCGCCCTGCGGGCTGTCACCGCGCTGCGCACGCGGGGCCCGCTGAGCGAGGCCGCCGCCCACTCCCCCGCCGGGGCGACCGCCGGAGCCTGAGGCCAAACGCGACAGTATGGGCTGAAAAGTCGGCCACTCCCCCACCGCTGAGCGGCGCCCTTTTGCCGGCAATTGTCCGCCCCTCTCGGGGGCCGGCCGGGGCGGGTCCGGCTCAGCCGGGGGCGTAGGGCGGCGGCTTGCCCGCCGGCGACGAGGGAAAGTCGGCCCGGGCGGTGCTCATGCACTCCAGCAGCGCCCGCTGCTCCTCGTGGAAGGTCTGCTCGTCCACCATGCGCCGCGCCGCGCGTTCGTGCAGCAGGCCCAGCTCGGTCGCGGCGAGCTGGTAGTCGTTCATCGCGCGCAGCCCCCGCCGGCCGCCGTACATCTTCGCCCACTGCCGGGCCCGCCTGCGCCGGGGCAGCGCCGACAGCATGGTGATGTCGTCCTTGCCGACCAGCTTGGTCGGCTCGTACGGCGGCAGGTAGCGCTGGATGAGCGCGACGATGCGGCGCCGGTCCCGGAACACCACCGTGATCAGCACCACGAGCACCACCATGAGCACCACGTAGGCGATCACCAGGCCGGTGAAGCCGCCGTAGGAGACCAGGCCGTTCCACAGGCCGTGCAGGATCATGGCGCCGGACCAGCCGGCCAGGATGGAGAAGACCCGCTCGGGCCCCGGACGCTGGGCGGCGAAGGCCACCGCCACCCCGATCATCGAGGTGAACAGCGGATGGGCGAACGGCGACAGGATGCCGCGCAGCACCACGGTGACCGCCAGCCCCACCCCGCCCTGCTCCGAGTTGAGCGCGGCCAGGTAGTAACTGACGTTCTCGCTCATGGCGAAGCCGAGGCCGACCATGCTGGCGTAGATGATGCCGTCGGTCAGCCCGTCGAGCTCGGTCCTGCGGAACTTGAACAGCCCGAGCAGCACCAGGCCCTTCATCGTCTCCTCGACCACCGGGGCGCCGAAGGTGGCGGCGATGTTGCGGGCGCTGGCCTCGGAGAGCTGGACGGTGTCCATGATGTAGTGCAGGTTCAGCGAGTTGACCAGGCCGGCCACGAGCACGGCGACGCCGGCTCCCCAGGCGAAGGCGAAGACCAGGTTGCTGCGCGGCTCGGGCTCCATGCGGTCCAGCGCGAGCACGGCCGCCAGCAGCAGCGGGACGGGGGCCAGCGCCAGGCCGAGCGCGATGAAGAACTGCACCGGCTCGCCGTTGAGCACGTCGAAGGAGAACGAGGCCAGTGCGCAGAGCCCGGTGAGGACCAGGCCGGTGATCAGCCCGGACGAGGGGCGGTCCTTCAGCACCCAGCGCGGATCACGGGACGTCCTGGTGGGCCCTTCGTGTCCGAAGGGCCGGGACGCGTTCACGGCGCCCCGGCGGCCGGCCGCCGGATCGTCGGCCCGGATGCTCGCGGGTCCCGCACGACCTCATGGTCCCGGCTGAGCGGGCGCGCCGTCCAGGGCGGCGGCATTCAACGGCCCTGCTGCTGCTCGAGGTAGTGCTCGACCATCTCGTCCTGAGCGCCCCCCACGGTGGCGACGAGGTAGGAGTTGGTCCACAGCGTCGGCAGCCGGCTGCGCAGGTGCGGGAACTCCTCGCGCAGCGCGTGGGAGGAGCGGCCCTTCACGGCCTTGACCAGCCGGTGCACGCCATACTGCGGGTCCACCTCCACCACCAGGCGCACGTGGTCGGCCTTCACCTCCGACTCCACCAGCCAGGCCTCCTTGTCCGCCACGACCTCGTGGATGAGCTCCGTGAGGCGTCCTCCGACCTTGTCGCCGAGCACCTGCCTGCGATATTTCGTGCACCACACGACGAGGAAGGCGCATCGGAAGACGACGCTGCCGTTGGACCGCAGAGTCACAGCCACCCGAATAATATACAGCTTGGGGTTATCTAATGCTCACGCGCCGTCCTCCCGAGATGCCGGGGTCCGTGGGGATCTTCGCAGTGCTCGCCGGTCTCGGCGGCGCCGTGGTCGACCTGCAAGGTGGTGTGCCCGATGTCGAAGCGGTCATGCAGCAGGCTCGCCAGGCGCACGCGCAGGCTGTGGCAGTCGGACCCGCGCGCCGCGATGATGTGCGCCGACAACGTCGGATAGCCGCTCGTCACCGTCCAGACGTGCAGGTCGTGCACCTCCACCACGTCCTCGTCGGCGGCCAGCAGCCGGCCGATCTCGTCCGGGTCGAGGTCGCTCGGCGCGGCCTGCAGCAGGACTCGCGCCGAGTCGCGCAGCAGCCCCCAGCCGGCCTTCAGCATGAGCGCGGCGACCACCAGCGCGGCGATCGCGTCGGCCTGCCGGAACCCGGTCAGCCAGACCACCATGCCGGAGACGGCGGTGGCGATGAAGGCGTACATGTCGTTGAGCACGTGCTGGAAGGCGCCCTCGACGTTGAGGCTGCGCCGGTCGGCCCTGGACAGCAGCCAGGCGGCCAGCGCGTTGATCGCGATGCCGGCGACCGCCGTGACGACCACCAGGGGCCCCGACACCTCGGGCGGGTCCACGAGCCTGTGCACGCTCTCGTAGACGAAGTACGCCACCAGCAGGAGCAGGGTCACGCCGTTGATCTGGGCGGACAGGATCTCGGCGCGCTTGAAGCCGAAGGTGTACGCGCCCCGCGCCGGCCTGGCGGCGATGCGCATGGCGAGCAAGGCCAGCGCGATGGCGGTGGCGTCGGTGAGCATGTGGGCCGCGTCGGAGATCAGCGCGATCGAGTTGGCGACGAGACCGGCGACCACCTCGATCACCATGAAGCCGGCGATGAGGGCGAGCGCGCCGACCAGGTAACGCTTGTCGGCCGTGGCGGAGTGCCCGTGCCCGTGCCCGGTGCCCATCAGGTCACCTCTCTCAGGTGCTCGCGGCTCAGGTCCAGCAGCATCCGGACGTGCCCGTCGGCCAGGCGGTAGTAGATCATGCGGCCCGCGCGGCGGCTGGCCACGATGCCGGCCGTGCGCAGCAGGCGCAGCGCGTGGGAGACGGCCGTGTCGGTGACCTCGACGACGTCGGCCAGGTCGCACACGCACAGCTCACCCGCCTCCAGCAGCGCGTAGAGCAGCCGGGCCCGCGTCGGGTCGCCGAGCAGCCTGAACAGCTCGGCCAGCCGGGTGGCCTCCTCCGGCGTGACCAGCCGGTCGCGGGTGGCGGCTACACGCGCGGCATCCGGCTCCGGCGTGACACACGCGTCCAATCCCGCCACAACACCTGAAGAGCTGTTCATATGTGCATATTACGGCCGGAAAGAGGCCCGCCGCAACGGCGCGGCGGGCTCAGGCCAGCAGAGGGTCGATCGCGACGGCGAGGAAGAGCAGCGCGAGGTAGGCGTTGGACCAGTGGAAGAAGCGCATCGGGCGCAGGTCCACCCCGGTCCTGCCGGAGTTGAGGCGGGCCATCAGGCGATGCACCTCCCACAGGCACATCACGCCGAGGACGCCGGCCACCGCCGGGTAGAACAGCGTCGTACCCGCCACCGGCCACAGCGCCAGCGAGCACGCCACCGTGGCCCAGGTGTAGACGATCGACTCCTGGATCACCCGGCGCTCGGTGGCCACCACGGGCAGCATCGGCACCTTGGCCGCCGCGTAGTCCTCCTTGTAGCGCATGGCCAGCGTCCAGGTGTGCGGCGGCGTCCAGAAGAACACCACGCCGAAGAGCACCAGCGGCGCCCAGTCGAGCCGCTCGGTGATGCCCGCCCAGCCGATCAGCACCGGCATGCAGCCCGCGATGCCGCCCCACACGATGTTCTGGGCGGTGCGCCGCTTGAGGATCATCGAGTAGACCAGCACGTAGAACAGGATGGCGCCGGTCGACAGCACGGCCGCGAGCCAGTTGGTGGTCAGCCAGAGCCCGACGGTGGACAGCACGCCCAGCACGATCCCGAAGACCAGCGCGCCCCGTGGCGACACCTGGTGCCTGGCCAGCGGGCGCCGCCTGGTGCGGCGCATCATCTGGTCGATGTCGCGGTCGACGTAGCAGTTGAGGACGTTGGCGCTGCCCGCCGACAGGGTGCCGAACACCATCACCGACACGGCCGTCCACAGCGGCGGCAGGCCGCCGGCCGCCAGGAACATCACCGGCAGAGTCGTGATCAGCAGCAACTCGATGATCCGCGGCTTGGTCAGCGCGATGTAGGCCTTCACGACCGCGCCGACAGAGCGGGGGCCGATCGTTCGCGGCGCCTCGGCCTCGAGGGCGGGGGCCGTCGTCTGCCTGTTCGTCAGCACCGTCAAGGCGCTTCCAGCACGTGCGGAGTCAACGCGTAACCTCAGATTAGAGCGGATTCGTGAACGGGTGCCGTGGCTCCCTGCGAACAACCAAACTGTAGTCGCAGGGTGGGCCGGTCCGGCCAATGGGGGGCGCGCGCCATCTACGGACACCACGACAGAAAGGGAATCGATCGCCATCCCCACTCGGTTAGGGTCCGATGTGGGCGGGATATGCCAACCGGCACCACCACTAATGACAAGTAGATTCCGGAGACCGAGCACTTGAGCACCGAACTCGTGCCAGCCCTCGAATGGACCGACCTCGACAAGCGGGCGGTCGATGTCGTTCGAGCCCTGGCGATGGACGCAGTGGAGAAGGCGGGTTCGGGACATCCCGGCACCGCCATGAGCCTGGCCCCCGCCGCCTACCTGCTCTTCCAGCGCACGATGCGGCACGATCCGACCGACCCCAACTGGCTCGGCCGCGACCGTTTCGTCCTGTCCGCGGGGCACACCAGCCTGACGCTTTACATCCAGCTGTTCCTGTCCGGCTACGGACTCACGCTGGAGGACCTGCGCCGCCTGCGCCAGTGGGACAGCCTGACGCCGGGCCACCCAGAGCACGGCCACACCGCGGGCGTGGAAACCACCACCGGCCCGCTCGGCCAGGGCCTCGGCAACGCCGTGGGCATGGCGATGGCGGCCCGCCGCGAGCGCGGCCTGTTCGACCCGGAGGCCGAGCCCGGCACCTCCCCCTTCGACCACCACATCTGGTGCGTCGTCAGCGACGGCGACATCGAGGAGGGCATCAGCCACGAGGCCAGCTCCCTGGCCGGCCACCAGCAGCTGGGCAACCTCGTCGTCATCTACGACGACAACAAGATCTCCATCGAGGACGACACGCAGATCGCCCTGTCGGAGGACGTCCTCAAGCGTTACGAGGCCTACGGCTGGCACACCGCGAGCGTCGACTGGACCGACTCCGGCAAGTACGCCGAGGACGTGGCCGCCCTGCACGCGGCGCTGGAGGAGGCCAAGGCCGAGACCGGCAGGCCGTCCTTCATCCGGCTGCGGACGGTCATCGGCTGGCCCGCGCCCAACAAGCAGAACACCGGCAAGATCCACGGCTCGGCGCTCGGCGCCGACGAGGTGGCCGCCACCAAGCGGGTCCTCGGCATGGACCCGGCCAAGTCCTTCGACGTGCCGGACGAGGTGCTCGAGCACGCCCACCAGGTGGCCGCCCGCGGCCGCGACGCGCACACGGCGTGGAAGCAGGGGTACACGAGCTGGCGCGAGGCCAACCCGGAGCGGGCGGCGGAGTACGACCGCATCTCCCGCCGGGAGCTGCCCGCCGGCTGGGCGCGCGCGCTGCCGTCGTTCGAGATCGGCGCCTCGATGGCCACCCGCAGCGCCTCCGGCGAGGTGCTGAGCGCGCTCGCGCCGGTGCTGCCGGAGCTGTGGGGCGGCTCGGCCGACCTGGCCGGGTCCAACAACACCACGATGAAGGGCGAGCCGTCCTTCATCCCGGAGGAGCACCAGACCAAGGACTTCCCCGGCAACCGCTACGGCCGCACGCTCCACTTCGGCATCCGCGAGCACGCCATGGGCGCCATCCTCAACGGCATCGCGCTGCACGGCGGCACCCGCCCGTACGGCGGCACCTTCCTGGTCTTCTCCGACTACATGCGGCCTTCCGTACGGCTCGCCGCGCTGATGAAGCTGCCGGTCACCTACGTGTGGACGCACGACTCCATCGGCCTGGGCGAGGACGGCCCGACGCACCAGCCGATCGAGCACCTGTGGGCGCTGCGCGCCATCCCCGGCCTCGACGTGGTGCGCCCCGCCGACGCCAACGAGACCGCCGCCGCCTGGAAGGCGGTGCTGGAGCACAACGACCGCCCCGCCGCGCTCGCCCTGTCCCGGCAGAACCTGCCGGTGTACGACGGCACCAGCGCCGAGGGCGTGGCCCACGGCGGTTACATCCTGCGCGAGGCCGCAGGCGGCCAGCCGCGGGTGATCCTCATCGCCACCGGCAGCGAGGTGCAGATCGCCGTCGAGGGCAGCGAGCTGCTGGAGTCGCAGGGCATTCCGACACGAGTGGTGTCCATGCCGTGTGTCGAGTGGTTCAAGGGGCAGGATTCCGCGTACAGGCAGACCGTTCTGCCGCCGTCGATCCGGGCTCGGGTGGCGGTCGAGGCGGGCATCGCACTCGGCTGGCACGAGTTCGTCGGGGAGTGCGGCGAAGTCGTCAGCCTCGAGCACTTCGGCGCCTCCGCGCCGTACAAGACTCTGTACGAGCAGTTCGGGCTGACGGCGGAGCGGGTGGCCGCGGCAGCCAGGGCGAGCCTGGCCAAGCTGGGTCAGGACAAGGGCGAGACGACGGGAAACTGAGAAGATGAGCGAGATTTTGAACAAGCTGTCCGGCCAGGGCGTGTCCATCTGGCTCGACGACATCAGCCGTGAGCGGCTGCGCACCGGCAACCTGGAAGAGCTGATCCGCGACAAGAACGTGGTCGGTGTGACGTCCAACCCGACCATCTTCGCCGGCGCGCTCAGCAAGGGTGACGCCTACAACACCCAGCTGCACGACCTGGCCGTCCGCGGCGTCGACGTGGGCGAGGCCGTGCGGGCCATCACCACCTACGACATCCGCTGGGCCGCCGACGTGCTGCGTCCCGTCTACGACGCCACCTCCGGCGTCGACGGGCGGGTGTCGATCGAGGTCGACCCGCGCCTGGCCCGTGACGCCGACAAGACGATCGCCGAGGCCCGCGCCCTGTGGTGGCTGGTCGACCGGCCCAACCTGTTCATCAAGATCCCGGCGACCGTGGAGGGCCTGACCGCGATCACGCAGGCGATCGGTGAGGGCATCAGCGTCAACGTCACGCTGATCTTCTCGCTGGCCCGCTACCGCGCGGTCATGGACGCCTGGCTGGCCGGACTGGAGGCCGCGCAGGCCAAGGGCCTCAACCTGGCCACGATCGAGTCGGTCGCGTCGTTCTTCGTCAGCCGCGTCGACTCCGAGATCGACAAGCGCCTCGACAAGATCGGCGGCCAGGACGCGCTGAAGGGCAAGGCGGGCGTCGCCAACGCGCGCCTGGCCTACGCCGCCTACGAGGAGGTCATGAACTCCGAGCGCTGGCAGCGCCTGCGCGCCGCCGGAGCCCGTACGCAGCGGCCGCTATGGGCCTCCACGGGCGTGAAGAACCCCGACTACTCCGACACGATGTACGTCGACGACCTCGTCGCCCCCGGCACCGTCAACACGATGCCGGAGAAGACGCTCGACGCCGCCGCCGACCACGGCAACGTCACCGGCGACACCATCCGCCCCTTCTACGAGCAGGCCTGGAACACCATGGCCGAGCTGAAGGAGGCCGGCGTCGACTACGACGATGTGGTCCGGGTGCTGGAGGACGAGGGCGTACAGAAGTTCGAGGCGTCCTGGAACGAGCTGATCGAGAGCGTCAGCAAGAACCTGGTCCCTTGATGAGACTGTCCCACCGCGATGAGGGAGAGGCCGGCGCCGCCTCCCTGTCGCGGGGCCGCGCGGCGGGGAGCCGCGCGGCCGCTCCCAGCGGCGCAGGAGGTTTGAGATGAGTGAGCCGGCAGGGCCCCCTGAGGAGGCCGTCGCCGTGGCGGCCGCCGTCGCCGGCACCTCCACCACACTGGAGGTGGCGGCCGCGAACCCGTTGCGGGACCCGCGTGACAAGCGGCTGCCGCGGGTGGCGGGGCCGTGCGTGATGGTGCTGTTCGGTGTGACGGGCGACCTGGCCAAGCGCAAGCTGCTGCCGGCGATCTACGACCTGGGCAACCGGGGGCTGCTGCCCCCGGGCTTCTCCCTGGTCGGTTTCGCCAGGCGCGACTGGAAGGACCAGGACTTCGCCAAGCTGACCCATGACGCCGTCAAGGCCCATGCCAGGACCCCCTTCCGCGAGGAGGTCTGGAACCAGCTGCGCGAGGGCATCCACTTCGTGCCGGGCGAGTTCTCCGACGACGGGGCGTTCGACGCGCTGGCGATGGCGCTGCGGGAGATCGACGAGCTGCGGGGCACGGGCGGCAACTATGCCTTCTACCTGTCGGTGCCGCCGAAGTTCTTCCCCGTGGTGGTGGAGCAGCTCCGGCGGACGGGGCTGGCCGACGCGCCCGACGGGTCGTGGCGGCGGGTGGTCATCGAGAAGCCGTTCGGCCATGACCTGAAGTCGGCGCACGAGCTGAACGAGATCACCAACTCCGCCTTCCCGGAGAGCTCGATCTTCCGGATCGACCACTACCTGGGCAAGGAGACGGTCCAGAACATCATGGCGCTGAGGTTCGCCAACAACCTCTACGAGCCGATCTGGAACCGCAGCTTCGTCGACCATGTGCAGATCACCATGGCCGAGGACATCGGCATCGGCGGCCGGGCCGGCTACTACGACGGCATCGGCGCCGCCCGCGACGTGATCCAGAACCACCTGCTCCAGCTGCTGGCGCTGGTGGCGATGGAGGACCCGACCTCCTTCGACGCCGCCGCCCTGCGGCGGGAGAAGGAGAAGGTGCTCAAGGCCGTGCGGCTGCCCGCCGACCTGTCGCTCAACACCTCGCGCGGCCAGTACGCGGCGGGCTGGCAGGGCGGCCAGAAGGTCGTCGGCTACCTGCAGGAGGACGGGATCTCGGTGGAGTCCACCACGGAGACCTACGCCGCGGTCAAGCTGGAGATCGCCAACCGGCGCTGGGCCGGCGTGCCGTTCTACCTGCGCACCGGCAAACGGCTGGGCCGCCGGGTCACCGAGGTGGCCGTGGTGTTCCAGCGGGCGCCGCACCTGCCCTTCAGCAAGGACGACACCGAGATCCTCGGCCAGAACGCGCTGGTGATCAGGGTGCAGCCGGACGAGGGCATCACCGTGCGGTTCGGCTCCAAGGTGCCGGGCACGGCCATGGAGGTGCGTGACGTGTCCATGGACTTCGCCTACGGCGAGTCGTTCCTGGAGTCGTCGCCCGAGGCGTACGAACGGCTGCTGCTCGACGTGATGATCGGCGACCCGCCGCTCTTCCCGCACCAGCGGGAGGTCGAGCTGTCGTGGACGATCCTCGACCCGATCGAGGAGTTCTGGTCCACCCAGGGCCAGCCGGAGCCGTACCCGTCGGGTTCGTGGGGGCCTGCGGCGTCCGACGCGATGATGGCCCGCGACGGGCGCGTCTGGAGGAGGCTGTAAGTGACCACGTTCATGCTGGCCGACACGACGGCAGGCAAGATCTCAAGTCAGCTCACCCAGTTGCGCCACCAGATGGGCGCGCCCGCCGTCGGCATGGTGCTGACGCTGGTCGTGGTCTGTGAGGAGCGCGACCAGTACGACTCGCTGCGCGCCGCCACCGAGGCGGCGCGCGAGCATCCGTCGCGCATCCTGGTGGTGATCAACCGGGAGACCGACGAGGCCAACCGGCTCGACGCCGAGCTGCGCATCGGCGAGTCCTCGCCGGGCGAGACGGTGGTGCTGCGCCTGTACGGCGAGCTCACCGAGCACGCCGACTCCGTGGTCAGCCCGCTGTTGCTGCCCGACACGCCGGTGGTCGCGTGGTGGCCGAGCCGCGCTCCGGAGGTGCCGTCGGCGGACTCGATCGGCATGCTCGCCCAGCGGCGACTCACCGACGCCAGGAACGCCGGCGACGACGGCGTCTCCTTCCTCGCCGACCGGGCCAAGGGCTACGCGCCGGGCGACACCGACCTGGCGTGGGCGCGGCTCACGCCGTGGCGCAGTCTGCTGGCGGCCGCCTTCGACCAGCCCGTGGGCAAGGTGCACGAGGGGATCGTGGAGGCGTCCGCGGGCAACCCGAGCGCGCCGCTGCTGGCGGCCTGGCTGTCGGATCGGCTCGGCGCGGAGATGCGGGTCGGCGCCTCCGACGGCCCCGGCATCACCGCGGTCCGGCTCACGATCGACGACGGGGAGCTGTCGGTGATCCGCGACGACGCCCGTCAGGCGGTGCTGTCCCGCCCCGGGCAGCCCGGCAGGAACGTCGCGCTGGCCCGGCGGCAGCTGTCGGAGCTCCTGGCGGAGGAGCTGCGCCGGCTGGACACCGACGAGATCTACGAGTCCGCGGTCAAGCGCCTGGCGCAGTTGTACCGGCGCTGAGTCCCGGGCGCCGCCGTGCTCGCGCGGCGGCGCCCGGGCATGCCCGAAACGTGAAAGAGTGTTCCAGTGAGCGTTCCCACTGTTGTTGTGCACCGTGACGGCGAAGTGCTGGCCAAGGCCGTGGCGGCGCGGATCATCACCCGGCTGGTCGACGTGCAGTCCGCCACCGGGTCGGCGTCGCTGGTGCTGACCGGAGGCACGGTCGGCACCGCCACGCTGGCGGCGATCCGCGACACGCCCGCCCGAGACGCCGTCGACTGGCGCCGTCTGGACATCTGGTGGGGTGACGAGCGCTTCCTGCCCACCGGTGACCCCGAGCGCAATGAGACCGGGGCCAGGCAGGCGCTGCTCGACCACGTCGACGTCGACCCCGAGCGGGTGCACGTCATGCTCGGCCCCGACTCCGGCCTGTCGGCCGAGGAGTCGGCCGACGCCTACGCCACCGAGCTCCGCAAGGCCTCCCGTCCGGAGGACCACGGCCCGGCGCCCAGCTTCGACGTGATGCTGCTCGGCATGGGCCCCGACGCCCACGTGGCGTCGCTGTTCCCCGGCATGCCGTCGCTCTACGACACCCGTGCCGTGGTGGCGGTGCACGGCGCGCCCAAGCCGCCGCCGACGCGCATCTCGCTGACGCTGCCCGTCATCCAGGCCTCGCGCGAGGTGTGGGTGGTGGCGGCCGGTGACGGCAAGTCCGGTGCCGTACGGCTCGCGCTGTCGGAGTCCGGGCCCGTCCAGGTGCCCGCGGCGGGCGCCCGCGGCCGGGGCCGGACGCTGTTCCTGCTCGACCGCGCCGCCGCCGGGAAGATCCCGCCGGGTCTGGGGCGCATCGCCTCTCCCTGACCGCTCAGGCGGCGGCCAGCGCGTCGATCTCGTCCAGGAGCGCCTGCTTGCGTCCGGCCGGCAGGTAGGACGCCCGGACGCCGTTACGCGCCAGCAGCGTCAGCTCCTGGACGCCGAAGCCGAACACCCGGGCGGCGACCCGGTACTCCTCGCTCAGCGTGGTGGCGAACATGGGCGGGTCGTCGCTGTTGAGCGTGACGAACAGGCCCTCGGCGAGCATGCGCGGCAGCGGGTGGTCCTCCATCCGCCCGACCTGGCCGGTGCACACGTTCGAGGTGGGGCAGACGTCCAGCGGGAGCTGGGTCTCGCGCAGGTGGGCGACCAGGCGCGGGTCGTCGAGGCAGGCGATGCCGTGACCGATGCGCTCGGCGCCCAGCCCCTCGATGACCTCCCAGATGGTCTCCGGGCCCGTCATCTCACCGCCGTGCGGAACGCTGTGCAGCCCGGCCGCCCGCGCCGCGGCGAACGCGTCGCGGAAGACGTCCCTGAACGGCGCCCGGCGCTGCTCGATCCCGCCGATCCCGAAACCTACCAGCGCGGCGGGAGGTTCACCCAGCGCGTGGTCGAGCGTGATCTCTGCCGCCTCCTTCCCGAACTCCGAGGGGATGTCGAAGATGTACGCCATCTCGACGCCGTGCTCGGCCAGGGACTGCTTGGCGGCCAGGTCCAGGGCCTGAGTGATCTCCCGTTTCGGCAGGCCCATGATGTGGTGCGCGTACGGGGTCACCTGCAGTTCCGCGTAGCGGCCCCCTTGGGTGGACAGGTCACGCGCCAGTCCGAGGACCAGGGTCGCCACGTCCTCGGGCTCCCGCACCAGCGCGTTGACGGCGCCGTAGACCTGGGCGAAGTGGGGGAAGTCGCGGAAGGTGTAGAAGGCTCGGAGTTCCTCCTCGCTGGTGGGCACCTGGCTGTCCGGGTGCCGCCGCGACAGCTCCAGCACCGTGGCCACCGAGGCGGAGCCGATCAGGTGCACGTGCAGCTCGACCTTGGGCAGAGCTTGGATGAAGGCGTCGATGGTCATACCGACGACGATAGGGCTGACATTTCGCGTTCGGTAAGCGTTTATGGCGATATCTCACACAAAAATGTCGGTTTTCTGACCGTCGCTCACGGCAGCGTGCCGCCCCTCCTGCTCCACGGCGTCCGACCACGACGGGAACCCGGCCAGAAGCGGCTGTAGGGGCTCCAGCTTGCCCCTGCGGCCCACAGACTCCCAGGTGTCCCGGCCAGGCCATGCCGGAGCGCTGTGGGCCCGCCCAGCGCTCCTGCGACCCCACCCGCCGACCGCTGCCAAGCGCGCCCCTTCGGCAGCCGCTCCCAAGCGCGCCGGCCCCCGGCTTCGGTCGCTGCCGCACGCCTGCTCCCCGGCTTCGGTCGTTGCCGTGCCTGCTCCCCGGCTTCGGTCGTTGCCGTGCCTGCTCCCCGGCTTCGGTTGTTGCCGCACGCTGGCTCCCCGGTTCTACTCTTCCAGCCGTTGCCGGGCGTGCCGCTCCTCGCGCCTGGTCACCTCCAGTCGCTGGGCACTCTCGGCGAGCCGCTTGCGCGCCTTGGCCAGCTTGGCCTCCAGCCTGGCGACCTTGTCCGCGCGTTCGCCGTGCTCCCGCTCGGCCTCGGCCAGCGCCTCACGCCACTCGCGGTGCGCGGCCTCGGCCTCCTGCCGCTCCCTGGCCTTTCGGGCCTCGGCCTCCGCGCGTTTTCCGGCCCGTGCCTCCTCGTCCTCCCCGGTGGGCTTCTTCCGGCCGCCGGGACGTCCGCCCGTAGCGGGCGCCGGGGCGAAGCCGCTGTAGCTGAGCGGCTTGACCAGCCGGCCGCGCCGTACCTCCTCGGCGGCGTCGGCGTCCACCACGGCGGCGTCGAGCGTCTGGTCCACCTCGGCCGCGGCGGCGGCCGAGACGTCGCCGCCCTGCCTGATCAGCCTGGCGAGCCTGCCGGTCACCTCGCCGCGCCGCCGGGTCAGCTCCGCCAGCGCCTCGGCGTCCTGCGCCTGCCAGGCCGCACGCAGTTCCTGGCCCACGGAGAGCAGTTCGTCCAGTTCGCCCGGATGCTCACGGGCGACCCGGTTCACCGCCCAGGCCGAGACCGTGGGCCTGCGCAGCCCGGCGATCCGCCGGGCCAGCGCGGCGTCGCCCGCCTGCTTGGCCGCGGCTGCCTCCGCGGCACGGGCGGCGGTGAACTCCGAAGGCGGGAGCGCGTACAACCGGCCTGCCACCTCGTCAAGATCCACACAGGTCAGATACCCCACCTGGGCGGGTTTCTAGCGCATGGCGCAGGCCCCCACGCGAACTCCGATCGCCCCCGCAGGGTCGCCGTCCTCACCCAGGAGGAAGCGCGGCCGATGAGGATCGGACCGACGCCACCGCTCCGACCGGCAGCCGGGCCTCCACGACGCCGGGGTCCTCGGTGTAGTTGAGGGGTGCGCCCAGCGAGATCAGCAGCCGGCGCATCCGGACGTTGTCCGACAGCATGGTGGCCTTCACCTCGGCGTAGCCCCGGTCGCGCGCCTCGCGCACCAGCATCCGGGCCAGCACCTGGCCCAGACCGCGCCCCTGCCAGCGGTCCTCGACCAGGAAGGCCATCTCGGCGACGCCGGGATCGGCGGTGAAGAACAGGTTGGCCAGCCCCACCACCTGTCCGTCGTTCCCCGCCACCAGGGAGTATCCCCGGCTGCGGTCACAGAGCCGGTCGAACAGGCGCGGCGGCAGCGTGGGCATGGCGGTGAAGTAGCGGAACCTGCGCGCCTCCGGCGAGCACCTGTCGTGCAGGTCGCGTACGGACTCGCGGTAGATGGAGGTGAGCGGCCGGATGGTGATCTCGGCGCCGTCGACCAGCTTGACCGGGCTCTCGCCTGCGGCCTGCTCCACCGGCGGCTGGGCGAGCCGGGCGAAGGAGGCCGCCCTGGCCGCCTCGGTCAGGGTGAAGGGCAGCTCGGCGCGGCGCAGTCGTACGGCACGCCTCGGCGCGACGGGCACCACGAGCTGCGTCGGGTCGGGAAGATCGCTCACCGCCTCACCATAGATCCACCTGGCGTCGTCGGCGCGCAGCAGCTCGGCCAGGAGCTCGGGCAGCCGCCAGGGCATGGCGCGCAGCCTGGAGGCGAGCAGCAGCGCGCGGGTGGGCTCGTCGGTCAGCTCGTGCGCGGTCGCGGGGACCACCTGGACCCGGCGGCCCCCGGCCGCCTCCAGGGCCTCGCGCACGGCTTCGGGGTGTGCGGGGATGTCGGCGACGAACTCGTCGACGGTGCCGTCGCTGTCGGACTGGACGCTCAGGCCGAGGATGTTGCCACCCCGGGCGGCCAGGGCCGCGGCGAGGGAGGCGAGCCGTCCCGGCCGCTCGTCGACCGTGGTGCGGATGCGCATGAATCCCATAGGAGAAGGATGCCGGGTGCCTGTTACGGTGCCGCTAACGTCATGTTTCGTCGCGGAATTCGTACCGAGATGCGCAAACTTATCCGGATATAGCAGGATATGGCGTCATGAGCGCGCGAGTTCCCTTGTCACCCGGATACGTCAATGGCGATGTGGCCTTCTGGTACCGCTCCTCCGGCGTGCCCACCCCCGGCCCGCCGCTCGACCGGGACCTCCAGGCCGACGTGGCCGTCGTCGGCGCCGGCTACACCGGGCTGTGGACGGCCTACTACCTCAAGCAGGCCCGTCCCTCGCTGGAGGTGGTGGTGCTGGAGCAGGAGTTCGCCGGGTTCGGCGCCTCCGGCCGCAACGGCGGCTGGCTCACCGGCGACCTGGCCGGCTCGCACGAGCGGTACGCCAGGACGCACGGGGCCGAAGAGGCCAGGCGGCTGCAGCGGGAGATGTACGCCTCCATCGACGAGGTGATCGCCGTCTGCGAGAAGGAGGGCATCGACGCCGACATCGTCAAGGACGGCGTCGTCAACGTGGCGCGCACCACCGCCCAGGCGGCCCGGCTGCGGGCCTCGGTCTCGGCCGCCCGCGCCTGGGGCAGCACCGAGCAGGACCTGCGGCTGGTGGAGCCCGGCGAGCGCCTCCAGGTGGCCGGAGCCGTCGCCGCCACCTGGAGCCCGCACTGCGCCCGCATCCAGCCGGCCAAGCTCGCCCAGGGCCTGGCGCAGGCCGTACGCGACCTGGGGGTGACGATCTACGAGGGGACACCCGTCACGCGCATCACCCCGCACCTGGCGCGGACCCCGTACGGCACGGTGCGCGCGCGGCATGTGATCCGCGCCACCGAGGGCTTCACCGCGCGACTGCCGGGGCTGCGGCGGCAGTGGCTGCCGATGAACAGCTCCATGATCGTCACCGAGCCGCTGCCCGCTTCGTTCTGGGAGTCGACCGGCTGGCACGGCGCCGAACTGCTCGGCGACCTCGCGCACTACTACATGTACGCCCAGCGCACCGCCGACGACCGGATCGCCTTCGGCGGCCGGGGCAAGCCCTACCTGTACGGCTCCCGCGTCGACGCCCGCGGCCACACCCACGAGCGGACGGTCGAGGCCCTGTGGGACCTCCTGACGGACTTCTTCCCGGCGGCGGCCTCCTCCAGCGTGGCGCACACCTGGTCGGGCGTGCTCGGCGTGCCGCGCGACTGGTGCTCGGCCGTGCACCTGGACCCGGCGACCGGGCTCGGCTGGGCCGGCGGCTACACCGGTCACGGGGTGACCACCACCAACCTGGCCGGTCGTACCCTGCGCGACCTGATCCTGGGCGAGCGGACGTCGCTCACGACGCTGCCGTGGGTGGGGCGCGAGGTGCGGGCGTGGGAGCCGGAGCCGCTGCGCTGGCTGGGTGTGCACGCGATGTACCGCCTCTACCGGGTGGCCGACCACCGGGAACGCTCCATGCCCCGCACGTCCGTGCTGGCCCGGCTGGCCGACCGGATCACCGGCCACTGACCATCCGCTCCGGGCATGATGGGCGGCACCGAGATGGGAGACACCCCTGTGGACATCCTTTTCAGAGGCGGACGCGTGTTCACCGCCACGGACGGCTTCGCCGAGGCCGTCCTGGTGCGGGACGGGACCATCGCCGCCGTCGGCGCCGAGCGGGAGCTCGCCCGGCTCACCGCCGCGTACGACATCGTGGACCTGGACGGCGGGCTGCTCGTGCCGGGGTTCACCGACGCGCACCTGCACCCCGTCCAGGCGGGTCTCGAGCGCGCCAGATGCGACCTGTCGGAGCTGTACGGACTCGGCGACTACCTCGACGCCGTGGCCGCCTACGCCGAGGCGAATCCCGGCAAGGAGTGGATCGACGGCGGCGGCTGGGACATGACGGCGTTCCCCGGCGGGCTGCCCCGGCGCGAGCAGCTCGACTTCCTCGACCGGCCGGTCTACCTGATCCAGCGCGACCACCATGCCGCCTGGGTCAACAGCCGGGCGCTGGAGCTGGCCGGGGTCACCAGGGACACGCCGGACCCGGCCGACGGGCGGATCGAGCGCGACGCCGACGGCGCCCCCAGCGGCGTCCTGCACGAGGGCGCGATGGACCTGGTGGGCCTGCTCACGCCCCGGCCCACCGCCGAGGACCTCGACGCGGCCCTGGCCGACGCCGAGCGTCACCTGCTGTCCCTGGGCATCACCGGCTGGCAGGACGCGATCGTGGGCTCGTACGCGGGCTCCGACGACCAGCTCCCCACCTACCTGTCGGCGGCGCGCTCGGGGCGGCTGCGGGCGCGGGTGGTGGGCGCGTTGTGGTGGGACAGGACCCGCGGCCTGGAGCAGATCGACTCCCTGGTGGCGCGCCGGGCCTCCGCCGAGGGGCTGGACCGCTTCGCGGCGACCTCGGTGAAGATCATGCAGGACGGCATCACGGAGAACTTCACCGCCGCCACGCTGGAGCCCTACTGCCGCTGCGGCGGCACGGGCCTGTCGTACGTGGACCCGGCCAAGCTCAAGGAGTACGTCGCGGAGCTGGACCGGCTGGGCTTCCAAGTGCATTTCCACGCGATCGGCGAGCGGGCGGTGCGTGAGGCGCTGGACAGCTTCGAAGGCACCGACCCGGCCAACCGGCACCACATCGCGCACCTGCAGATCATCGAGCCGTCGGACGTGCCGCGCTTCGCCGCGCTCGGTGTCACCGCCAACCTGCAGCCGCTGTGGGCCACCCACCACGCGCAGATGGACGAGCTGACGCTGCCCTTCCTCGGCGAGCCCCGTTCGTCGTGGCAGTATCCGTTCGCTGACCTGCTGGCGCACGGCACCTCGTTCTGCGCGGGCAGCGACTGGCCGGTGTCGACCGCCGACCCGCTGCAGGCCATGCACGTGGCGGTGAACCGCACCGAACCGGGCAGCTCGGTGCACGCGGACTACCCGACGGCGCGGACACCGTTCCTGCCGGAGCAGCGCATCGACCTGGCGACCGCGATGACCGCCTACACGGCGGGCTCGGCCTGGATCAACCGCTCCCCCGCCGGCGTGATCGAGCCGGGCCGCCCGGCGGACCTGGTGGTGCTGGACCGCGACCCGTTCGCGCTGCCCGCCGCGGAGATCTGGACCACCGGGGTCCGCATGACCTTCATCGACGGCGTCCCCGTCCACGAACGGCCGTAGCACAACAGCGTGGCCCCGGCGACAACGGTCGCCGGGGCCACGCTCACGTACGGTCCTACCAGGGGGACTTGTTGTTGCGCAGACGCTCCAGCGCTTCCTCGAGGATCGCCTTGCCGTCCTTGTCGCTCCTGCGCTCCTTCACATACGCCAGGTGCGTCTTGTACGGCTCGTTCCGGGGCGGGGCAGGCGGGGCCGCCTCGTCCTGACCGGCCGGGAGCCCACAACGCGGACAGTCCCAAAGCTCGGGAACCGCCGCGTCGCTGGCGAAGCTGGGGCGCGTCTCATGCATGTTGGCGCACCAGAACGAGACCCGCACTCTCGGAGCTGCCTCGCCGCGCTCGGCCTCCCCCATAGGGCCGGCGCCGACTCGGCTGCCACGGATCGCGTTGCCACTACCCACGGATGAACTCCTCGCTCGATCGCCCCGTGAGACACGGGGGGAGAATCACTGTCACGCGTTTACTTGGCCTCTCAGGGCCTGACGACCAGGCCCAGAGCGATGATGCAGACGAACCAGACCACGCCCGTGATGACGGTCAGCCGGTCGAGGTTGCGCTCCACCACCGAGGAACCACCGAAGTTCGACGAGAAGCCACCGCCGAACATGTCAGACAGGCCGCCTCCCTTGCCCTTGTGGAGCAGGACGAGAAGGATCATGAGAAGACTCGCCAGGGCGACGGCGATGGAGATTCCGAGTTCCACGGTATGCCTGTTCCTTCAATGCTCTGTTACGCGTGACGATTCAAACTTGCTTCTTGAGGGTACGGCCTGTTGTCAAGTCGCACCCCCAGAACGACTCAGTTAGCCAGGCATATCGGAGAAACGGCAGATTCGCACGAGCTCCGGGGCATCGATGCTGGCACCGCCCACGAGCGCGCCATCGACGTCCTGTTGCGCCATGATCCCCGCTATGTTTCCTGACTTGACCGAGCCTCCGTAAAGGATACGGACTGACGAGGCCACTTCGGCGTCGTAGAGCTCCGCGAGTCGCACTCGCAGCGCCCCGCAGACCTCCTGGGCGTCCTCGGGGGTGGCCACCTCGCCGGTACCGATCGCCCATACCGGCTCGTAGGCCACCACCATCGATTTTGCCTGATCGGCGGAGACCTTGCGCAGGCCGCCGTCGAGCTGGCCCAGCGTGTGCGCGATCTGACCGCCCGCCTGGCGCACCTCCAGCCCCTCGCCCACGCAGAGGATGGGGGTGAGCGAGTGGCGCAGGGCCGCCTGCACCTTGGCGTTGACCAGGTCGTCGTCCTCACGGTGGTACTGACGCCGCTCGGAGTGGCCGGCCAGCACGAACGTGCAGCCCAGCTTGGCCAGCATGGCGCCGGACACCTCACCGGTGTAGGCGCCGGCGTCGTGCGCGGACAGGTCCTGGGCGCCGTAGAGGATGCGCAGCTTGTCGCCGTCGATGAGCGTCTGCACGCTGCGCAGGTCCGTGAACGGCGGCAGGACCGCGATCTCCACCTTGTCGAAGTCCTTGTCGTTGAGCGCGAAGGCCATCTTCTGGACCAGCGCGATCGCCTCAAGGTGGTTGAGGTTCATCTTCCAGTTGCCGGCGATGAGCGGCTTTCTCAAGTCAGTCCTCCAAGGCGGCGAGTCCGGGCAAGGTCTTGCCCTCGAGGTATTCCAGGCTCGCCCCGCCACCGGTGGAGATGTGGGAGAAGCCGTCTTCTGCCAGGCCCAGCCTGCGCACGGCCGCCGCCGAGTCGCCGCCGCCCACCACGGTGAAGGCGTCGGAGGCGATCAGCGCCTCGGCCACCGCCCGGGTGCCGCCGGCGAACGCCTCGAACTCGAACACGCCCATGGGGCCGTTCCAGAAAACGGTCCTGGCGTCGGCCAGCTTGGCCGCGAACAGCTCCCGGGTCTCGGGCCCGATGTCGAGCCCCTCCCGGTCGGCCGGGATGCGGGTGGCGTCCACGACGTCGTACGGCGCGTCCTCGGCGAAGCCGGTGGCGGCCAGCACGTCGACGGGCAGCACCAGGTCGACGCCGCGCTTGGCCGCCTCGTCGAGGAAGCCGCGCACCTGGTCGAGCTGGTCGGCCTGCAGCAGTGAGTTGCCCACCTCGTGGCCCTGGGCCGCGAGGAAGGTGTAGGCCATGCCGCCGCCGACGAGGAGCCTGTCGACCTTGGTGAGCAGGTTGGCGATGACGCCGAGCTTGTCGCTGACCTTGGCGCCGCCGAGCACGACCACGTAGGGCCGCTCGGTGTCGTCGGTGAGCTTGCGCAGCACCTCCACCTCGGCCACGACCAGCCCGCCCGCCGCGTGCGGCAGCAGCGCGGGCACGTCGTAGACGCTGGCGTGCTTACGGTGCACGGCGCCGAAGCCGTCACCCACGTAGAGCTCGGCCAGCGCCGCCAGCCTCTCGGCGAACGCACGGCGGGTGGCGTCGTCCTTGGACTCCTCACCCGGCTCGTAGCGCAGGTTCTCCAGCAGGGCCACCTGGCCCTCCTGGAGGCCCGCCACGGTGCTCTGCGCGCCCGGCCCCGCCACGTCGGTGGCGAAGGCCACGTCCTGGCCGAGCAGCTCGCCCAGGCGCCGGGCCACCGGCCGCAGCGAGAACTCGGGCTTCGGCCGGCCCTTGGGCCTGCCGAGGTGGGCGCAGACGATGACCTTCGCCCCGGCCTCGGCCAGGGCGGTGATCGTGGGCACGGAGGCGCGGATGCGCCCGTCGTCGGTGATCGTCTCACCGTCGAGCGGCACGTTGAGGTCGGCGCGCACGAGCACGCGCCGGCCCTTGACGTCGAGATCGTCCAGCTTGCGCAACTAAGCTCCTCCCGTCCGCTCGGACGGCCCGGTGCGGCGGCCTCCGGTCACAGGTCCTTGCCCACCAGCTCGATGAGGTCGGCGAGGCGGTTGGAGTAGCCCCACTCGTTGTCGTACCAGCCGACGACCTTCACCTGGTTGCCGATGGCCTTGGTCAGGCCGGCGTCGAAGATGCAGGAGGCCGGGTCGGTGACGATGTCGGAGGAGACGATCGGGTCCTCGGTGTAGCTGATGATGCCCTTGAGCGGCCCCTCGGCGGCGGCCTTGACCGCGGCGTTGACCTCGTCGGCGGTGACCTCGCGGCCGAGGTCGACGGTGAGGTCGGTGGCCGAGCCGGTGGGGATCGGCACGCGCATCGCGAAGCCGTCGAGCTTGCCCTTGAGCTCGGGCATGACCAGGCCGATGGCCTTGGCGGCGCCGGTGGAGGTGGGCACCACGTTGAGCGCGGCGGCGCGGGCGCGGCGCAGGTCCTTGTGCGGGCCGTCCTGCAGGTTCTGGTCCGCCGTGTAGGCGTGGATGGTGGTCATCAGACCCCTCTCGATGGTGAAGGTGTCGTGGATCACCTTCGCCATCGGGGCCAGGCAGTTGGTGGTGCAGGAGGCGTTGGAGACGATGGTGTGCCGCGCCGGGTCGTAGGCGCCGTGGTTGACGCCCATCACGACGGTGACGTCCTCGTTCTTCGCCGGGGCGGAGATGATGACCTTCTTGGCGCCGTTGTCGACGTGCGCCCTGGCCTTGTTGGCGTCAGTGAACAGGCCCGTGGACTCCACGACCACGTCCACCCCGAGGTCACCCCAGGGCAGCTTGCCCGGATCGCGCTCCGCGAAGACCTTGATGGCCTTGCCGTCCACGGTGATCTCGTCGCTGGAGGCCTTCACCTCGTACGGCAGACGGCCCAGGATGCTGTCGTACTTCAGCAGGTGGGCCAGCGTCGCATTGTCGGTCAGGTCATTGACCGCGACGATCTCGATGTCCTTGCCACTGGCGGCGACCGCGCGCCAGAAGTTGCGACCGATGCGGCCGAAGCCGTTGACGCCTACGCGGATGCTCACGGAACCGATCTCCTCGTACGTGATGGCGGACTACTTACCTCAACCATCGAACCCTATCGGAACCAAATTGGTTTAGACCACTGCAACCCCCGCCTTGGGAATCGCTGTTCAGGAGGCATAGTTTGCGTGGTTCGAGTAAAGTGCCCGACTCGTCGGAGTAAATTAGGCATTCTCTGGGGGCTGAGATGTCACACAAGGGGTCCGGCCTGCTACGCGGACTGATCATCGGGTTGATCGCGGCGTTACTGACGGCGGCGGCATACGGCACGTGGCTCTTCTACCGCGTCCAACTGCCCTACGACGTCCGGTGGCTCGGCGGCGGCGACGTGCTGCCCGCCGCCGGCGCCTTCGTCGTCGGGCTCGTGACCGCTCTCGCGCACTGGGTGGCGCGGGCGCGGAGTCTCCTCCTGCCGTTCAGCGCGGCGCTCTACGCGCTGCTGGCCATGGCGCTCAGCTTCATCGGCGGCCAGACCGCCTACATCATCATCACCGTAGGCTTTCCGGTTGACACCTCGGAGAGAATCCTGCGCGTCCTGGCGGACGCGGCGTTGGGGGTCACGACCTCGTTCCGGGTCTCACCCGACCATTGGCGGGATCTGTCCATCGCCGCGGGCACCGCCCTGCTCCTCACCCTGCTGCGCGTGCTGCGCCTGCGCCGCCGCGCACGACTCGCCCAGGCCGCCGCCGAAGAGGAGACGCCCGCGGACCGGGAGGCCGATTACCGCGCTCCCTTCGAGCCGCTCCAGGCCGCCAAGCCCGCCGCCGCCCCGCCCAACCTCTTCAGCCCGCCCGACCGCGGCGAGGCCTGACCTCACCCTCCCGTACGAATTCCGTACAGGAGGGTGAGTACGGCAGGGACCGGGCGGCCGTGGCCGCAGGCACGGCGCGTCGCAGGTCAGGACGACAGCATGTCGACCGTGAGGTTGGCCTCGGTGTTGGGGACGCCGAGGTCGGAGGCGCGCTTGTCGGCCATGGCCAGCAGCCGCCTGATCCGGCCCGCGATGGCGTCCTTGGTCAGCGGCGGGTCGGCGATCTGCCCCAGCTCCTCCAGAGACGCCTGCTTGTGCTCCACCCGCAGCCGCCCGGCCACCACGAGGTGCTCGGGCGCCTCATCACCGAGGATCTCCAGCGCGCGCTGCACCCTCGCGCCCGCCGCGACCGCCGCGCGGGCCGAGCGGCGCAGGTTGGCGTCGTCGAAGTTGGCGAGGCGGTTGGCGGTGGCCCGGACCTCGCGGCGCATCCGCCGCTCCTCCCAGGCCAGCACGCTGTCGTGCGCGCCGAGCCGGGTGAGCAGTGCGCTGATGGCGTCGCCGTCACGCACCACGACGCGGTCCACGCCGCGCACCTCACGGGCCTTGGCGTGGATCTTGAGCCGCCGGGCGGAGCCCACCAGGGCCAGCGCGGCCTCCGGCCCCGGGCAGGTGACCTCCAGGGACATGGACCGCCCCGGCTCGGTGAGCGAGCCGTGCGCGAGGAAGGCCCCCCGCCAGGCCGCCTCCGCGTCACAGGCCGCGCCCGCCACCACCTGGCGCGGCAGCCCCCGCACCGGCCGCCCGTGGTTGTCGATCAACCCCGTCTGGCGGGCGAGCGCCTCGCCGTCGCGGTAGACGCGCACCACGTAACGCGAGCCCTTGCGCAGCCCGGCGGGCGCGAGCACGAGCACTTCCGCCTTGTGGCCGAACACCTCGCCGATGTCCTTGATCAACCGCCGTGCGGTCGCGTTGGTGTCAAGCTCCGCCTCGATCACGATGCGCCCGCCCACGAGATGCAGGCCGCTGGCGAACCGCAGCAGCGTGGACACCTCCGCCTTGCGGCAGCAGGGCTTGAGCACCGGCAGGCGGCTCAGCTCGTCCTTCACCACACCCGTCATCGCCATAAGCGTTAGTCCTCCCCCATTCAGACCGGCTCACAGCAGTCTCTCGCACCTTTCCGCCGCGCCGACCAGGATCAACGCTTCTGGAGGAAAATCTCGTCCAGGACGGAGGCAAGACGTCGTGGGTCATGCCGGGGCGAGCCGTCGGAGGCGGCCACGTCGGCCATGACCAACCGCGCGCCGAACCCGGCGGCGGCCTTGTCAAGGGCGTCGGGGTCGTCGACCACCCCGGCGTCGGCGAGCACGACGTCCAGCGACAGGCCCGGGGCGTGCTGTCTGAGCACCTCCAGGTGCTGCTGCGGGGAGAAGTCGTCGGTCTCGCCCGGCTGCGGCGCGAGGTTGAGCGTGACGAGCCGCTGGGCCCGCGTCCGGTGCAGCGCCCTGGCGAGCTCGGGCACCTTGAGGTGCGGCAGCACGCTGGTGAACCATGAGCCCGGCCCGAACACCACCCAGTCGGCCTCCAGCACCGCCTCGACGGCCTCCGGCCGCGCGGGCGGATCCTCGGGCACCAGGGTGACCGACTGCACCCGGCCGGCGGTCTGCGCGCACGCCACCTGGCCGCGCACCGTGGAGATCACCCCGTCGAGCTCCACCTGGGCGACGATGTCGAGCGGCACCGACGCCATCGGCAGCACCCGGCCGTGCGCGCCGAGCAGCCGCCCCACCCAGTCGAGCCCGGCGACGGGGTCGCCGAGCAGCTCCCACAGCGCCACGATGAGCAGGTTGCCCACGGCGTGCCCGTGCAGGTCGCCCTCGCTGCGGAAACGATGCTGGACGACCTCGCTCCAGGTGCTGCCCCACTCGTCGTCGCCGCACAGCGCCGCCAGCGCCATCCGCAGGTCACCGGGGGGCAGCACGCCGAGCTCGCGCCTGAGCCTGCCGCTGGAGCCGCCGTCGTCGGCGACGGTCACCACCGCGGTCAGCGCGTCGGTCACCACGCGCAGGGCCGACAACGAGGCGTAGAGGCCGTGCCCGCCGCCCAGCGCGACCACCTTCGGACCGCCGGGCGGATCCTGCGTCCTGGACGAGATCCGGCTTAACTCGCTCGCGGCCGCGCCGAGGCGTTCATCGGTCACTCCCGCCCCACATCCCGGTGACTCACCTGGACCTCCATGCCGCGGTCGCGCAGGCGGGCGGCTATCTGCTCGGACATGGCCACGCTGCGGTGCTTGCCACCCGTGCAGCCGACGGCGAGCGTGGCGTAGCTCTTGCCCTCGCGCGCGTAGCCCCCCGCGATGACCTTGAGGACCTCCTCGTAGGCGTCGAGGAACTCCTTGGCGCCGGGCTGGCCGAGCACGTAGTCGCGCACGGACGGATCCATGCCGTTCATCGGCCGCAGCTCCGGCACCCAGTGCGGGTTGGGCAGGAACCGGCAGTCGACCACGAGGTCGGCGTCGACCGGCAGGCCGTACTTGAACCCGAAGGACACCACGTTGACCCGCAGGCCGGGCCGGTGGTCGCCGCCGAAGTAGGCGACGATCCTGCCGCGCAGCTCGTGCACGTTGTGCGCGGAGGTGTCGATGACCAGGTCGGCGTTGGCGCGCACCTCGCGCAGGATGCCGCGCTCGCGGGCGATGCCGTCGACCAGCCGGCCCTCGCCCTGCAGCGGGTGGGGGCGGCGCACGTTCTCGAAGCGGCGCACCAGCTCCTCGTCACTGGCCTCCAGGAAGACCACGCGCACCTTGACGCCACGGCCCTCGAGCTCCTCGATGGCGGCGTTGAGGTCGGTGGTGAAGGCCAGGCTGCGCACGTCCACGACGGCGGCGACCTTGTCGGCCGCCAGCTTGACCTTGCCGGCCTCCTCGGCCATGGCGAACAGCAGCCCCGGTGGCAGGTTGTCGATGACGAACCAGCCGAGGTCCTCCAGGGCCTTGGCCGCGGTGCTCCGCCCAGCCCCCGACATGCCGGTGACGATGACGAACGCCGGCTCGGTGGTGTTCACTGTCCATCCCCCTTCAGGGTCGACACGATCACGTCGGCGGTGGCCGGGCCGATGCCCGGGACCTCGCAGATCTGCTCCGCGGTGGCCTCGCGCAGTTTCTTCACCGAGCCGAAGTGCTTGAGCAGCGCCTGACGGCGCGCCGGTCCGAGGCCGGGCACGCTGTCGAGCGCGCTCTCCTTCACGGACTTGGACCTCTTGGCTCGATGGTAGGTGATGGCGAACCTGTGTGCTTCGTCTCTGACACGTTGCAGCAGGTAGAGGCCCTCGCTTGAACGGGGCATGATCACCGGTTGGTCGTCGCCCGGCAGCCACACCTCCTCCAGCCGCTTGGCCAGGCCGACCACGGCGACGTCGTCGATGCCGAGCTCGTCCAGGGCGCGCTGCGCGGCGGCGGCCTGCGGCCCGGCGCCGTCGACCACGACCAGATTAGGCGGGTAGGCGAACTTGCGCGGCTTGCCCGTCTCCGGGTCGATGGGACCGTGGGCGTCGTCCTCGGCGGCCAGCTCGCCGGTCGCGGAGCGCTCCTCCAGATAGCGCCGGAACCGGCGCATGATGACCTCGTGGATGGAGGCGACGTCGCCTTCCTTGGACTTGACGGCGAAACGCCGATACTCGCCCTTACGGGCCAGGCCGTCCTCGAACACCACCATCGAGGCCACGACGTTCTCGCCCTGGAGGTGGGAGACGTCGTAGCACTCGATGCGCAGCGGCGCCTGCTCCAGGTCGAGCGCGTCGGCGATCTCCTGCAGCGCCTTGCTGCGCGTGGTCAGGTCGCCGGCCCGGCGGATCTTGTGCTGGGCGAGCGACTCCTTGGCGTTGCGCTCGACGGTCTCCATCAGCGACTTCTTGTCGCCGCGCTGCGGCACGCGCACGTCCACCCGGGCGCGGCGCTGCTCCGACAGCAGCTCGACGACCGCCTCGGCATCCGGCGGCAGCGTCGGCACGAGGACCTCGCGGGGCATCGACTCGGCGCCCGCCTCGCCGTACATCTGCAGCAGGAACTGCTCGACCAGCTCGCCGGGCGTGACCTCGTCGACCTTGTCCACCACCCAGCCGCGCTGGCCGCGGATGCGGCCGCCGCGCACGTAGAACACCTGGACGGCGGCTTCGAGCGGGTCCTCGGCGAGCGCGATCACGTCGGCGTCGGTGGCCTCGCCCAGCACCACCGCCTGCTTCTCCAGCGCCCGCTGCAGTGCCTGGATGTCGTCGCGCAGGCGGGCGGCGCGCTCGTACTCCTGCTTGGCGGCGGCCGCGCGCATGTCCTGTTCGAGGCGCTTGATGAAGCGGGTGGTGTTACCGCCCATGAAGTCGCAGAAGTCCTCGGCCAGGTCGCGGTGCTCCTCCTCGCTGACCCTGCCGACGCACGGGGCCGAGCACTTGTCGATGTAGCCCAGCAGGCACGGACGGCCGATCTGCCCGGCCCGCCGGAACACCCCGGCGCTGCACGTGCGCACCGGGAAGACGCGCAGCAGCAGGTCGACGGTCTCGCGGATGGCCCAGGCGTGGGAGTAGGGGCCGAAGTAGCGGGTGCCCTTGCGCTTGGCGCCGCGCAGCACCTGCACGCGCGGGAAGTCCTCGCCCATGGTGACCGCGAGGTAGGGGTAGGACTTGTCGTCGCGGTACTTCACATTGAAGCGCGGGTCGAACTCCTTGATCCAGGAGTATTCGAGCTGCAACGCCTCCACCTCGGTGCCGACGACGGTCCAGTCGACGTCCGCGGCGGTGGTCAGCATGGACTGGGTGCGCGGGTGCAGGGCGGAGAAGTCGGCGAAGTAGGAGTTGAGCCGCTGCCGCAGACTCTTGGCCTTGCCGACGTAGATCACTCGGCCGTGGGCGTCCTTGAACCGGTAGACCCCGGGTGAATCGGGGATGGAGCCTGGTCTGGGCCGGAAACTCAAGGGGCTGCCCGCTGATCTCGCCACGATTCCAGCCTAATGGCCCGCACCGACAAGGAAGCCCGCCGTACCTTCGAGCCAGGTACGGCGGGCGGAGCGGAAGCGTACGGGTCAGGCGAGCGTGATCTGGTCGCCGTCCACCTTGATCTCCTGCGCGGGGAGCGGCTTGGTCGCCGGACCCTGCGTCACCGAACCATCCTCGATCTTGAACTTGCTGCCGTGGCACGGGCAGTCGATGAGCCCGTTCTCGATGCTGGCCACCGCGCAGCCCTGGTGGGTGCAGCTCGCGCTGAACGCCTTGAACTCACCCTCCGTCGGCTGGGTGACCACGATCTTCTGCTCTTTGAAGATCTTGCCGCCGCCGACGGGGATGTCGGCGGTCTTTGCCAGTCCCTCGGCGGCCGCGGGGGCACTCGACGTGGCCGGCGCACTGGCCGCCGGCTCACTCGTCGCGGGCGCGGCGGTCGTGGTCTCACCGCCCGCGCCACACGCGGTCAACGCCAGCGCCAGGCCGCCCGCGCCGACGCCCGCGAACACCGTTCTACGACTCTTAAGGTCATCTCCCATGCGGCACAGCCAAGCGTACGCACCTGAGAAATTGATGAATATCGCCTTACGCGAGCCTGATCTTGCCGTCCGCCACCTTGATCTGCTTCTCCTCCAGCGGCTCACCGGCGGGCCCCTTGGCCACGGAGCCGTCCTCGATCTTGAACTGGCTGCCGTGGCAGGGGCAGTTGATCACACCGTTGGAAATGCTGGCCACCGTGCAGCCCGCATGGGTGCAGGTCGCGCTGAAGGCCTTGAACTCGCCCTCCGTCGGCTGGGTGATCACCAGCTTCTGGCCCTCGAATATCTTGCCGCCACCCGTGGGAATGTCACTGGTATCGGCGAGCGCCTTCGGCGCCTTGGCCTTCTTCGTCGGCGCGGCCGACGACTCCTCGTCGCCGGCGGGCTCCTCGGCCGGATCCGCCACCACCGTGGTGGGCGAGCCGTAGCTGGCGCACGCTGTCAGAACTGCGGCCAGCCCGGCGCCTCCGGCTCCGAACACCACCGCGCGGCGCGTCGATTCGGTCATGGTGCGTCCTCCCAGGTATTGGGTTTCACTTCAGGTACGTCTCCCGCCCTGACCCGGGTTCAGCGTGCCGTGACCCAATCCCGCGCACTACGCAGAATTACCCGTTCACACCACCACGATGCCGTCGCCCTCGACCTTGACCTGGTAGGCGACCAGCGACCTGGTCGCGGGGCCCGTCATCACCTTGCCCGTGTCGGCGGCGAACTCGCTGCCGTGACACGGGCACCTCAGCACGTTGTCCCGCGGCGCGCCGACCGCGCACCCGCGATGCGGGCAGGCGGAGCCGAACGCCTTGTAGACGCCCTTCGACGGCTGCGTCACCACGATCTTCCACTTGCGCACCACCGTGCCGCCGCCGACGGGCACGTCGGCGGTCTTCGCGATCACCTGTCCCTTGATCCCGGCCACGGGCTTGGCCTCGGCGTCGCCGGCGCCGCACCCGGCGAGCGCCAGCCCGCAGGCCGCGACCCCGGTCGCCCCCAGCGCCTCGCGCCGCCCGACCGCGGGCATGGCGGAGCCCCCCTCAGTAACCGTCATCGCCGCTGACCCCTCCGCGTCCCCGCTGACCCCGTGCAGGTCAGGCCGTTACCGTCCCTTCACCCTAGGGGCGGCACCCCTCGGTCCCGTAAGCGGGTGGCAAGACCCCACGGCCTCACGCGGCACGGCCCCTGACGAGCTCCCAGGTGCCCTTTCTCCCGTACGTCTCCTCAAGTCTGCAGGGATCTAGACAGACAGGATCTTGCGCAGGAAGCGTCCCGTGTGGCTCTCGTCCACCAGGGCGACCTCCTCCGGCGTGCCGGCCGCGACCAGGGAGCCGCCGCGTGAGCCGCCCTCGGGCCCCATGTCGATGACCCAGTCGGCCGTCTTGATGACGTCGAGGTTGTGCTCGATGACGATGACCGAATTGCCGCCGTCGACCAGCCGCCCGAGCACCCCGAGCAGCCTGCGGATGTCCTCGAAGTGCAGGCCCGTGGTGGGCTCGTCGAGGACGTAGATGGTCCGCCCGGTCTGCCGGCGCTGCAGCTCGGAGGCGAGCTTGACGCGCTGCGCCTCGCCGCCGGACAGCGTGGTGGCCGGCTGGCCGAGCCGTACGTAGCCCAGGCCGACGTCGTTGAGCGTCTGCAGGTGGCGCTTGATCGCCGGGATGGCGTCGAAGAAAGCGAGCCCCTCCTCGATCGGCATGTCGAGGATCTCGGCGATCGTCTTGCCCTTGTAGTGGACCTCCAGCGTCTCCCGGTTGTAGCGGGCGCCGTGGCAGACCTCGCAGGGGACGTAGACGTCGGGCAGGAAGTTCATCTCGATCTTGATGGTGCCGTCGCCGGAGCACGCCTCGCAGCGGCCGCCCTTGACGTTGAAGCTGAACCTGCCGGGTTGGTAGCCGCGCACCTTGGCCTCGGCGGTGGCGGCGAACAGCTTGCGCACGTGGTCGAACACGCCGGTGTAGGTAGCCGGGTTGGACCTCGGGGTGCGGCCGATCGGCGACTGGTCGACGTGCACGACCTTGTCGACCTGGTCCATGCCGTTGATGCGCGCGTGGCGGCCGGGCACCGTGCGGGCGCCGTTGAGCTCCTTGGCCAGCGCGTTGTAGAGGATGTCGTTGACCAGCGTGGACTTGCCGGAGCCGGACACGCCGGTGACCGCGGTGAACACGCCGAGCGGGAAGTCGATGTCGACACCCTGGAGGTTGTGCTCGCGCGCGCCCTTGACGGTGATCTGGCGCTTCCTGTCGCGCTTACGGCGCTTGGCGGGGATCGGGATGCTCCTGCGACCGGACAGGTACTGGCCGGTCATGGACTCCTCGCTGGCCAGCAGCTCCTGCACCGTGCCGGAGACGACGACCTGGCCGCCGTGCTCGCCGGCGCCCGGGCCGATGTCGACCACCCAGTCGGCGGCGGCGATGGTGTCCTCGTCGTGCTCGACCACGATCAGCGTGTTGCCCATGTCGCGCAGCCTGATGAGCGTGTCGAGCAGGCGCATGTTGTCGCGCTGGTGCAGGCCGATGGAGGGCTCGTCGAGCACGTAGAGGACGCCGACCAGGCCGGAGCCGATCTGCGTGGCCAGCCGGATGCGCTGCGCCTCGCCGCCGGCCAGGGTGGCGGCGGCGCGGTCCATGGTGAGGTAGTCGAGGCCGACGTCGAGCAGGAAGCCCATCCGGGCGTTGATCTCCTTGACCACCCGCTCGGCGATGTGCATGTCGCGCTCGGACAGCTTGAGCGCGGCCAGGAACTTCGCGCACTCACCGATCGACATGCCCGCCACGTCGGCGATCGACTTGTCGGCCACCGTGACGGCCAGCGTGACCGGCTTGAGCCTGGCCCCCTTGCAGGCCGGGCAGGGGATCTCGCGCATGTAGCCTTCGAACCGCTCGCGGGTCGCGTCGCTCTCCGCCTCGGCGTGCCGGCGCTGCACCCACGGGATGACGCCCTCGAAGGTGGTGTAGTAGGAGCGCTGGCGGCCGTAGCGATTGCTGTAGCGGACGTGCACCTGCTCGTCGTGGCCGAACAGCAGCGATTTCTGCGCCTTCTTGGGCAGCTTCTCCCACGGCGTCGCGAGGGTGAAGCCCATGGTGTGGCCGAGCGCCTCGACGAGACGGACGAAGTATTCGCTGGTGTGGCCGCCCGACCAGGGGTGCAGCGCGCCCTCGCCGAGCTCGCGCTCGGGGTCGGGCACGACCAGGTCCGGGTCCACCTCCATCTTCGTGCCGAGGCCGGTGCACTCGGGGCAGGCGCCGAACGGCGAGTTGAAGGAGAACGAGCGCGGCTCCAGCTCCTCGAACGACAGATCGTCGTAGGGGCAGTAGAGGTGCTCGGAGTAGAAGCGCTCGCGGCCGGGGTCGCCCTCCGGCAGGTCGACGAACTCCAGCGTGATCGTGCCGCCGGACAGCTGCAGCGCGGTCTCGACCGAGTCGGTCAGCCTGCGCCGCGCCGAATCCTTGACCGACAGGCGGTCGACGATGACCTCGATGTCGTGCTTCTCGTACTTCTTGAGCGTCGGCGGCTCCTCCAGCCGGACCACGGTGCCGTCGACCCTGGCGCGGGCGAAGCCCTTGGTCTGCAGCTCGCGGAACAGCTCGCCGTACTCGCCCTTACGGCCTCTGACGACCGGGGCCAGCACCTGGAACCGGGTGCCCTCCTCCAGGTCCATCACCCGGTCGACGATCTGCTGCGGGGTCTGCCTGGCGATCGGGCGGGCGCAGACCGGGCAGTGCGGCTTGCCGATGCGGGCCCACAGCAGCCGCAGGTAGTCGTAGACCTCGGTGATCGTGCCGACGGTGGAGCGAGGGTTCTTGCTCGTCGCCTTCTGGTCGATCGACACCGCCGGCGACAGGCCCTCGATGAAGTCGACGTCGGGCTTGTCCATCTGGCCGAGGAACTGGCGCGCGTACGCCGACAGTGACTCCACATAACGGCGCTGGCCCTCGGCGAAGATCGTGTCGAAGGCCAGGCTCGACTTGCCGGAGCCGGACAGGCCGGTGAAGACGATCAGAGCGTCTCGCGGCAGGTCCAGCGAGACGTCCTTGAGGTTGTGCTCTCGTGCACCACGCACGATCAGGCGGTCTGCCACGGTGATCCCGGATGTCGAAAGGCGGATAGGTCCACGGGGGATGGTAGACGGGGGGTCCGACAATTTCGGCAGGGCCGCATACGGCCTGGCGGAAATCCGTCCCTCTCAGGTTACGGCCTACTCCCACCCCGACAGGAGGCCTTGCTCATTCAACCCCGCGACCTGCCCGTTTATGCCCCTCACCGGCGGCCGGGCCGGTCATGCCCAACCTGATCACAGATGATGAAATATCAAATCATGACTCTTCTGCAGAGACTGCTGGCCGAGATGTCCACCGCCAACGATCGGTTGCTGACCACCGCCGCCTCCCTGTCCGACGACGACATCCTCGCGCCGTCCCGCCTGCCCGGCTGGTCCAGGGGCCACGTGCTCGTCCATGTGGCCAGGAACGCCGACAGCCACGTCAACCTGCTCACCTGGGCCAGGACGGGCGTCGTGACCCCGCAGTACCCGAGCCCGGCCGTCCGCGAGCAGCAGATCGAGTCCCGCGCCGCCCTCCCGGCCGCCGAGCACGTCGCCGACCTGAGGGACAGCGTCGCCCGCCTGGACGCCGCGATCCGCGACCACCCGGAACAGGCGTGGCAGGCTCCGGTGGCCGGCCTGCGCCCACCCCCGCATCCCGCCTGGTACATCGTGGTCAGGAGGCTGCGCGAGCTGGGCATGCACCACGTCGATCTCGGCGCCGGATACCGCCCCTCGGACTGGGCCGGCGCGTTCGTCCGCAGAGAGCTGAACGACTGCCTCATGACCTGGTCGCGCGAGCACAGTACGGTCAGCGCGGTGCGCTTCACCGGCTCCTCGCACACACCGTGGCACGACCTCGGCCAGGGCCCCGAGGTGGAGGGTGCGCCGGCGGACGTCCTGGCCTGGCTCACCGGAAGATCGGCGGGCGAGGGCGTTAAGGTGGTGCCAGTGGGACGATCGTCGCGACCCGGCGCGGCAGGCCAGGACCTTCCGCCGGCACCGCCGTGGCTGACGATGACCGCCCCCGCTGACCTGCCCGCGACGCCACCGAAGGACTACCCATGACCTACACAGGCGACGTTCAGGTCGGCGGCCCCGCCGACGTGCGGGAGCTGCCCGGTCTGACGATCTACAAGCTCGCGGTCGGCCCGTACGACAACAACGCCTACCTGCTGCGCTGCACCGAGACGGGCGACGGGCTGCTCATCGACGCGGCGGCCGAGCCGGACCGGCTGCTCGCCCTGGTGGCCGACCAGCCGATCAGCGCCATCGTCACCACCCACCAGCACGGCGACCACTGGCAGGGGCTGGAGCAGGTGGCCACGGTGACCGGCGCGCAGGTGCTGGCCCACCCGCTGGACGCTCCCGGCCTGCCGATCCCGGTGGACCGCACGATCGAGCACGGCGACCGCATCGCCGTCGGCGTCGTCACCGTCGAGGCCATCCACCTGCGCGGCCACACCCCGGGCTCGGTCGCCCTGCTCTACGACGGCGGCGAGGACGAGCAGCACCTGTTCACCGGTGACTCGCTCTTCCCCGGCGGAGTGGGCAACACCCAGAAGGACCCCGAGCGCTTCCAGCAGCTCTACACGGACGTGGTCGAGCGCCTGTTCGACCGCCTCCCGGACCACACCTGGGTCTATCCGGGCCACGGCAAGGACACCACCCTCGGCGCCGAACGCCCCTCCCTGCCGGAATGGAAGGCCCGAGGCTGGTAACCGCCCCCGCACCGCCGGACCACCGCGCAACGTAACGCCCACCAGCCCCACAACCCAGGAGCGGGCCCGCGCTACGAGCCACAACAGGGGAAAGCGCCGCACGGAGAAGGCACCGCGCGGAAGGCACCGCACGAGGGAAGCCCCTGGGAGAAGGCGCGGCAAGAGGGCCGTCGCCAGCCGCCATGCTCGCGTGATGGTGACGGTCAGCGGCGGGCGAGCACGCGTACGATCCGGGCGGCGGCCAGCGCGGGATCGTCGGCCGCCCCTACCAGATCCCCCCACGACCACCGGTAGAACCACCCCTCCGGCAGGGGCACACAGTCGACGGTCTCGGCGAGCAGCGCCGTGTCGTCGGGATCGCTGACCCGCAGCGCGGGCGGGTCGGCGCGCAGGGTCGCGGTCAGTCCGTGCTGCTCCAGCTCCACGGCCAGTCTGCCGAGGAAGTACGTACGCGTGTGCTCGCGGGGCGTGGCCGGCATGCCTCCATCAAATCCGATGGCACCGCGAAAATCCCGCCCATCGCGATGCCATCCACGTCACAGCCCGGCTGAGAAGCCCTGTCCGGCTCAGGAGCCGATGCGCTCGGCCTCCCGGCGGAGTTCGCGCTTGTAGAAGAGCACACGCAGCGGGATGGCGGCGACCAGCGCGATCTGCATCGTCGCGCCGATCTTGATGGGCAGGTCGCCACCCTCGGGCCAGGCGACCCAGAAGGTGAGGAACGCCACGTTCACCATGATCCATGCGAGGACCACGGCCGCGAGCTGTCCCTTCGGCTTGGGGTACTCGATCCGGCTGACCATCAGCCAGGCCACGCCCAGCACGGCCAGCAGCGACCAGAAGCTCGGCTCGAACAGCAGCACGATCGAGATCACGGTCATCGCGCCCATCGGGATGGGCAGGCCCATGAAGTCGCCGCTCTTGGTCTTGACGCAGGCGAACCGCGCCAGACGCACGACACCGGCGACGAGCACGGCCGCGGCGGCGCCCACCGCCGCCGCGAAGGGCACCTCGTTGGTGAACCCACCCCAGATCACGATCATGAACGCGGGCGCGAACCCGAAGCTGATGACGTCGGCGAGGTTGTCGAGCTCGGCACCCATGGCAGAGGCGCGGAAGCGCCGCGCGACCAGGCCGTCGAACAGGTCACAGGTGGCGCCGATGAGCAGCAGCACCACCGCCGTGGCGAAGTAACTGGGCGCGGGCGTGAACTTGCCGTCTGTCTGGAGCGCCTCGATCGCCGAGGCGGCCAGCACGCATACGGCGAGAAATCCGCACAGAGCGTTGCCCAGAGACAGGGAGTCCGCAGCGGACAGGCGGAACGCCTTTCCGACAGGGCCCCGAGGTTCTTCCTCTTCGACCTGCCAACCGCCGGCGTCAGCCGTGGTCAATTCTGGTCACCCCCGCAACCGTCTTCTCGCCCACGGACACCGCGGGAGAGATCCCTTCGGGAAGGTAGATGTCGACCCTCGAACCGAACCTGATGAGCCCGATCCGCTCGGCGCGCGCGACCTTCGCTCCGGCGCTCACGTACGGCACGATCCTGCGCGCCACCGCGCCCGCGATCTGCACCATCTCGATGTCGCCGAGCGCGGTCTCGAAATGCCACACCACGCGTTCGTTCTGGTCGCTGTCCTTGTTGAAAGCCGGCACGAACCCACCTGGCACATGCTGCACGGAGGCGACATTTCCCGCAAGAGGGGCACGGTTGACGTGAACGTTCAGCGGGCTCATGAAGATCGCGACCCGGGTGCGGCCGTCCGGCCAGGGGTCGACGCTCTGCACGACGCCGTCGGCGGGAGACAGGATCCGGCCCTCGCCAGCGTTGCGGTCGGGGTCGCGGAAGAACCAGAGCATCGCGCCGGTCAACGCGCCCAGCGGCACTGCCGCGAGCGCCCACCGGCGGTCCCGTCGCGTCAGAAGCGCGGTGGCGGCCGCCGTGGCCACCGTCGGGAAGAGCCACGGGGAGACCCCGCGTGCGAGCCTTACGCGGCCCGACTTAGCAGAATCGACTGACACGTACAACCTTCGGTGGTGACTAGGACTGAGGCGCTTTGCCGTGATGTTACAGAACACGCAACTATGACACGACGCAACTACACAAGCAAAGCGCCTCGAAAGCCATTCCGCTAGACCTGCTCCGATTGGGTTTGCTCGCTCTTGCGCACGTCGATGCGGGACTTGACCAGGCTCGCCACTGTTGTGACGACCATGGTGACGCCGATGACCGTGAGCGACACCCAGATGGGGATCTGCGGTGCCCAGGAAACCCCACTGGCGTGCAGAGCTTCCAATACGAGCTTAACCCCAATGAACCCCAGGATGAACGCCAAACCGTAGCTGATGTACACGAGTCGCTGCAGCAGCCCGCCCAGCAGGAAGTACAGCTGACGCAGTCCCATCAGGGCGAACGCGTTGGCGGTGAAGACGATGAACGGATCCGTGGTGAGCCCGAAGATGGCCGGGATCGAGTCGAGCGCGAACAGCAGGTCGGTGCTGCCGATGGCGATCATGACGATCAGCATGGGGGTGACCATGCGCTTGCCGTCGATCTTGACCGTGATCTTGGAGCCGACGTAGGTCTCCGTGGTGGGGAAGGTCCTGCGCGCCCAGCGGAGCAACAGGTTCTCGTTGACCTGTTCCTCTTCACCCTTGCGGTGCTGGCGGATGATGTTGATCGCCGTGTAGATCAGGAAGGCGCCGAAAATGTAGAACAGCCCGCTGAACCGCTCGAGGGCGGCGGCGCCGACCGCGATGAAGATGCCGCGCATGACCAGGGCGAGCAGGATGCCGACGAGAAGCACCTTGTGCTGGTAGGCCTTCGGCACGGCGAACCGGCTCATGATGATGAAGAAGACGAACAGGTTGTCGACGCTGAGACTGTATTCAGTGATATATCCGGCGAAGAACTCGCCGGCCTTCACAGGTCCCGATGTCGCCCAGAGGATCACCCCGAAGATCACGGCCAGCGCGATGTAGAAGGAGACCCAGTAACCGGCCTGCCGCATCGAGAACTCGCGGGCTTCGCCGCGATCGACGATCCACAGGTCGATCGCCAGGACGACCAGAAGGCCGCCGATGACGACAGCCCAAGCCCACCATGGTTCGCTCACGTTGTATTACCTCCGGCATACACGACGGATTGCCGGAGGTCTCTCCCGCCCGCCTGACACGCGGACCGGCAGCCCCGGGGGCCCCGTGGAGTGGGACTACACCGTGATGACGAGGCTGCCGCGAAGGGATACTCCCCTCCCTTAACGCACGCAGTATACGAGAACGCGTATGGCTCACCTAATCAGGGCTTCGATCTGACCGTTCGTAGACATCCAGGACGCTCCTGACGGCGTCGTCCTCCCCCGGCAACTCCGCGCCGCGCCGCGCCGCCGCCGCGGCCAGCCGCGCCGCCGCCTCCGGATCCGCGATCACCTCCTGTACGGCGATGCGCAGAGCGTTCACGTCCCCGTAAGGCACCAGCACGCCGGCGTCGCCGACGAGCTCGGGGACCCCGCCGACGGCCGTCGCGACCACCGGCCGCCCGGCCATGAGCGTCTCGCTGAGGCTCAGCGGCTGCCCCTCCCACCTGCTGGCCCAGACCGCCACGGTGGCGGCGGCGAGCAGATCGGGCACGTCGTCCCGGTTGCCCGGCAGGAGCACGGGCAGCCTCTCGTCGTCGATCCTGCGCTGCAACGCGGCCCGCGACGGCCCTTCTCCGGCGATCACGAACAGCGGCTCCCGCCCGCCCGGCCAGGGGCCCGCGGCGGCGTCCAAAAGGCTTTCGAGCCCCTTCTGCTGGGCGAGCCTGGCGATCGTGAGCACGATGGGCCGCTCCCCCGCCCCCAGCTCGGCCCGGACCTCGGCCGGGGCACGCCGGGCAGGACGCGGCACCGGCGCGGGAACCACCGCCGGGCGCACGTCACGGGCGCCGAGCGCGCTCATCCGCTCTCCCAGGTCGGGCGAGACGACCAGGACATGATCGGCCAGGCGCGCCACGATCCGTTCCAGCACCCCGTAGACCGCCCCGACGGCGCCACCGGCGGTGAGCGCGTTGTGCAGGGTGACGACCAGCCTCGGCCCGCCCCGCCGTACCGGCCGGCCCAGCCCGGCCAGCCCGGCCAGCGCACCGGCGCGCAGCCCGTGGGCGTGCACCACGTCGGCTCCCCTGGTCAGGCGTCTGATCGCCGCGACCGTGCGCAGGTCGTTGACCGGATCCGGCCGATCGGAGACCCGCACCTCCGCGAAGCGGGCTCCCGCCGCGCCGAACCCGAACTGCTCCTCGACGCTGCGCGGCCCCACCACCACCACGCGATGCCCGAGCCGAGCCAGGCCACCGGCCAGCATCAGCACATGCCGCCCGGTGCCTCCGGACGTGGTGCCCAGCACGAATGCCACCCGCACAGCCACTCCTCCCTCTCAACCGACCGTCACCGACCCCCGGCCCAGCCCCTCGCCCGACCTCACGAGGCCCCGCTCGCCCCCATCGACCTGCAGCTCACTTCACGGGCCTTCGCGCCTGCCGAGCGCCCCGGCCACCATCCTGGCGTCGGCCCGGTCCACCAGGACCACGACACCGCCTCCCACGGCCAGCGCCACCACGGCGGCCAGCAGCGTCGCCCCCACGTTCGCCCACGTCCCGGTGGTCGCCCCGAACGCGTCGGCCACGGCGGCCCCTGCCCCGAACCCGGCCACGCCGGCCGCGACGGCGGCGGCTCCCGCCCGCCCCAGCCCGGCCATGGCGGACCTGCCCCGCGCCCGCACCACGAAGAACAGCAGCGCTCCCCCGCCGGCGGTCATCCCGGCGGTCATCCCCAGCGCCATCCCCGCGATCTGCCACCCGGCGGGGAACGCCAGCGCGAACCCGGTCTGCGCCACCATCACCACTCCCCACCCCACCACCGTCCCGGCGGCGGCGGCCCGTCCCCGCCCGAGGGCGTACAGCACCCGGCTCAAGTGCGCGATGAGCCCGTAACCGATCAGCCCCGGCGCGAACAGCGCGACCGTCCGGGCCAGCTCGACCGGCGACACCGTGGTCTGGCTGCTGTCCAGGAACACCACCGAGCCCGGCTCGGACGCGGCGGCGAGCACCCCGGCCGCCACCCCCGACACCAGCACGACCGCGCGCGTGGTGCTCGCCGCGAGCGCCGAGAACGCTTCCGTCTCGCCCCCCTCCGCCTGCGCGCTCAGCCTGGGGAACGCACTGGTGGCGATCGGTACGGCCAGCACGGCGTAGGGCACCAGATAGATGGCCCACGCGTAGTTGTAGGCCGCGAGCGCCCCCTCACCGATCACCTTGTTGGACAGGGCCAGCACGACCACCATGGCGGCCTGCTGCGCCATGAGCGCGGCGATCCCGGCCAGGGCGAGCCTGCGCACCTGCGCGGCCACCCCGTCGGGGAAGCGCAGCGTGGGCCGCCACCGCAGGCCCAGCCTGGCGGTGGGGCCGATGACGGTGAGGACGAGCGCCAGCACACCGAGGCTGGTGCCCACGGACAGCGCGAGCTCGGCGGCCCGTGGCACCTGGCCGGGATCCGCATGGCCCTCGCTGAGCGGCACGAACAGCAGGTACCCGACGATGACCACGATGCTGGAGACGAGCGGCGCGACGGCCGGCCCGGCGAACCTGTTGTGCGACTGGAGCAGTCCGTAGAGCACGACGGCCACACCGTACAGGGGGATCTGCGGCGCGAAGACGACCAGCATCCGGGTCGCGACGGCGTCCACCGCCGCCGCCTCGCACCCGTCGACGCTGAACAGGCCGACGATCGGCCCCGCCAGCAGCGCGGTGAGCACGGCCACGGGGACGAGCACCACGAGCACCCAGGTCAGCAGCGCCGAGGTGATCCGCCCCACCCGGTCGCGGCCGGACCCGGGCTCGGTGACTCCGGCCGCCGAGCCGGCCAGCACCGGCACCACCATCCCGGCCAGCGCCCCGCCGATGACGACCTCGAAGACGATGTTGGGGATCTGGTTGGCCGTGAAGTACGCCGAGGAGAGGCAGTTGGTGCCGACGGTCTGGGCGAGGGCGTACTGCTTGGCGAATCCCGTGACGCGGGCCAGGACGGTGATCGCCCCGATGAGCAGCGCGCCTCCCGCCACGCCGCGAGCGAGCCGGGACGTCACGCTCCTCCTGACATTCGCCCGATGACGGCGGGCACGGTCCTCACACGGGGTCGACGGGGCGGCGGCCCAGCATGTCCAGCCGGTTGAGCACCCGATTGCCCGCGATGACCTTGGTGAAGCTGATCTTCTCCGAGGCGGCGGTGAGCGCCGCCACGGTGCCGAGCAGGACCAGCCTGCCGGGGCGGCCGAGCTGGGTCACGGCGGCGAGGCCGAGCAGGGCGCCCAGGGCGTTGGCTCCGGCGTCGCCGAGCATCGCCTGCTCGCCGAGGTCCTCCGGCAGCAGCGCGGCGGCGGCCCCCAGCGGCACCGCGGCCAGCGCCGCCGTCATCGGCGAGTCACGGACGACGGCGGCCACGAGCAGCGGCCCGCCGGTGAGCAGGCCGACCTTGATAGCGCGGCCGGGGCGCAGGTCGAACAGGTTGGCCAGGTTGGCGGCGCCGGCGATGGCCGCGCCGTTGACCACGGTGTCGACCGGCCCGCGGGAGACGAGGGCGGCGGCGCCGAGCCCGGTCGCGCCGATCCCGAGGATCTTGACGGCGCCGCTGGTGACCTCGCCGCGCGCGAGCGCCGTCAGATGCCCCTTGAAGCCCTTGGACGAGGTCGTCCCGTAGAGGTCGTCGTAGGCGCCGAGCGCCCCGCTGCCCGCCCCGGCGAGCAGGGCGGCCAGGCGCACCCGTGGTGGCAGCCCGGGCGCCAGTGCGGCGGCGACGCCGGAACCGGCCACGAAGGCGGGGCCTTCCAGCAGCGTGATGGGCTCACCCCGGTGGTTCTTGCGGGCCCAGCGGCTGCCTGTGTCCTTGTCGCGGGTGAAGGCGGTGTAGGCGGCGCGGGCCGCGGCGGCGCCGAGCGCGGCGCCGGCGAGGGCGTAGAGCAGGCCACGGGCCATGTCAGCTCCCTGACTCGGTGGATGTCGGGGTCGGGGTCGGAGTCGGCTCCACGGGCTGGAACGCGCTGACTCCCTGGCCGGTGCCGTACTGCCCGGCGCCCCCGCTCACTTGCTCCCGCAGAGCGTAGACGATCACGATCCGGCCCGCGGGCAGATCGGCACTGTCGACGGTGGAGACGCGCTTGGCGAGCTCGGCGTCCTCCCGCAGCGCGGTGATCACTCCGCCGGGGGCGGCGGCGGTGTCGGCGCCGGCGATCACCAGGCCCTTGCCGCCCGCGTCCAGACCGCCCGCGAGCGCGGTGAAGGCCGCCGCCTGAGCCGGTGCGCCCTCACCCTCGAAGGGATTCTCCGGCGCGAACATCACCGCGACCGTGGCCCGCTTGTCCGGGTCGCCGTCGATGTTGAGGAACCCGCCCGTCTCCAGACCGGTGAGCACGGCCGCGGTCGCCTCGTTGGGGGCGCCCACCTGGGCCTGGTCGGTGGTCATGACGGTGGCGGCGAGCAGGGTGGCGACCTTGTCGTGGGTGCCTGCCGTCGTGGCGAACGTCATCTCGGCCGGCTTGAGCTGATTGACCAGGCCGTCGAGCACGCCCACGCTCTTGGGGTCGAAGAACCGCTCGGTCAGCGACAGGCGGCCGGTGACCAGGGCGCCCGCCGCCGTGAGCACTTCCTGCTCGGCCTCGCGCACGGCGGCGTTGGTCCCCGGCGCCTCCACCAGCAGCACCTGCTCACCGGCGAGCTCGCCGTCGACCAGCTTCGGCATGAGGGTGGTCACGAACGAGTCGGTGGCCTGACTCTGGCCCAGCACCTCGTCGATCTGTTCGCGCTGCTCCTGCTTCTCCGCGGTGAGCTGGCGCGTCAACTCCTCGGCCGACCTGATGGCGGGATCCTCCAGCAGCGTGGTGCCCAGGACGATGCCCACGGCCAGCGCCAGGAAGATGGCGACGATGGAGACCAGGTGATAGCGGAAATCGATCACGAGAAGAGCCCGACCAACCAGAAGATGAAGGAGTTCCAGAAATCTTGCAGGCCGTTCAGCCAGGTCTGGCCGAGCGGTGACAGTGCGAGGGCGACCCCCATGGTGATCAGCGCCGTGATCGCCAGCAGCAGCAGCTGCGGGGTGGAGATGCGGCTGCGGTAGAGCATGCTCACGCCCTTGGCGTCGACAAGCTTGCTGCCGACGCGCAGGCGGGTGAGGAAGGTGCTGGCCATGCCGGAGCGGCCCTTGTCGAGAAACTCCTCCAGCGTGCCGTGGGTGCCGACGGCCACGATGAGCTCGGCGCCCTTGTCGTCGGCCAGCAGCATCGCGATGTCCTCGCTGGTGCCGGTCGACGGGAAGATCACGGCGTCGCGGCCGAGCTGGTGGACCCGCTCCAGGCCGGGCGCCCGGCCGTCACGGTAGGCGTGCACGATGAGCTCGGCGCCGCAGGTGAGCGCCTTGGTGGAGACGGAGTCGAAATCGCCCACGATCACGTCGGGCAGGTAGCCGGCCTCCAGGAGCGCGTCGGCGCCGCCGTCGACGCCGATGAGCACCGGCCGGTATTCCCTGAGGTAGGGGCGCAGGGTGGCGATGTCTTCTTTGTAGTGGTAGCCGCGCACCACGATGAGGGCGTGCCTGCCCTCGATGACGGTGCGGATCGGCGGCACGCCCACCCCGTCGATGAGCAGCTTGCCCTCGCCGCGGACGTACTCCATCGTGTTGACGGCGAACGCCTCGATCTGCACGGCCAGCCCGGCCCGGGCCTCGGCCATGGCGGCTTCGACGGCCTCTGGGGTCTGCGCCTCGCCCTTGCCGACGACCTCGTCGCCGAGGTAGACGGCGCCTTCGTGCAGCCGGACGGTGTCGCCGTCCTTGATCCGCTCGAACAGCTCCTGGCTGGCGTTGTCGACGAACGGGACGCCGGCCTCGATGATGATCTGCGGCCCGAGGTTGGGGTAGCGGCCGCTGATGCCCGCGGCGACGTTGACCACGCCCGCGGCCTCGCATGACACCAACGCCTCCGCGCTGACCCGGTCCACGTCGACGTGGTCAATGATCGCGATCTCCCCCGGCTTGAGGCGCTTGGTGAGCCTCTTCGTCCGCCGATCGATTCGCGCCACACCCGTGACACCGGGAAGGTCGTTGACCTTCCGCCCGCGGAGGCCCGGCATCTTGTTACCCGGAACCTTCATCAAGACCATCCTGCCAGAGGGAAACACTTAGGCGGCCACGCACTGCGGGGCGTGTCCGCTATGTCACGCAGGATCACCGGTCATTCGCGGCCAGGCCGAGCAGCTCCTCCGCGTGTGCCCTGCCCAGCTCGGAGTCCTCCAGGCCGGCGAGCATGCGTGACAGCTCCTTGACCCTACCTTCGTGATTGAGCGTGACGACGCCACTGCGCACCACGCTTCCGTCGCCGGCCTTCTCCACCACCAGGTGCTGATCGGCGAAGGCCGCGACCTGTGGCAGGTGGGTGACGACGATGACCTGCGCGGTGCGGGCCAGCCGGGCGAGCCGGCGCCCGATCTCGACCGCGGCCTTGCCGCCGACCCCGGCGTCGACCTCGTCGAACACGAACGTGGGCACCGGGTCGGCGCCGGCGAACACCACCTCGATCGCGAGCATGACCCGGCTCAGCTCGCCGCCGGATGCGCCCTTGTTGAGCGGGAGCGGCGGCGCGGCGGGGTGGGCGGCCATCCGCAGCTCCACCTCGTCGATGCCGTCGGGGCCGAACTCGGCCGCCTGGGAGAGCTGGACGGTCACCCGGGCGTGCGGCATGGCCAGGGCGGTGAGCTCGTCGGTGACGGCCTGGCCGAACCGCTCGGCGGCCGCCTGCCGGATCCGGGTGAGCTCGGCGGCCAGCTCGGTCAGGCGCTCGGTCAGCTCCTCGTGCTCGCGGGTCAGCTCCCCGATGCGGTCGTCGTCGCCCTCGAGCTCGGTCAGCCGGCCGGCGGCCTCCTGCGCCCAGGCCAGGACCGAGGCGCTGTCCTCGCCGTACTTTCTGATGAGCCCGGTCAGCACCGAGCGCCGCTCCTGTACGGCGGCCAGCCGGGCGGGGTCGCTCTCGATCGACTCGGCGTAGGCGGCCAGGTCGGTGGCCACGTCGGAGATGAGGTAACCGGCCTCGGCGAGCCTGTCGGCCATGTCGGCGAGCTGGGTGTCGAAGTCGCGCACCGCCTCGACGGCCGTGCGGGCCTCACCCAGCAGCGAGATCACGTCGTGCGCGCCGCCGGTGGCCTCCATCGGGTCGCCGAGCAGCGCCGTGTGGGCGGTGGTGGCGGCGCTGCGCAGGGCGTCGGCGTGCGAGAGCCGCTCCTCCTCGCTGAGCAGCTCCTTGTCCTCGCCCGCCTTGGGGTCGACCTTCTCGATCTCCCGCAGGCCGAACCGGAGCAGGTCGGCCTCCTGCGATCGCTCCCTGGCCCTGGTGGTGAGCTCGTCGAGCAACGCGGCGACCTGCTTGTGCCGTTTGTAGGCCTGTGTGTAGGCGCGCAGTGGCTTGACCAGGTCGTTGCCGGCGTAGCGGTCGAGGGAGGCGCGCTGCCTGGCCGGCTGGAGCAGGCGCTGCTGGTCCATCTGGCCGTGCACGGCGACCAGGTCGTCGGCGAGGTAGGTCAGGGTGCCGACGGGCACGGTGCGGCCGCCGAGCCAGGCCCTGGATCTGCCCTCGGCGGAGACGGTGCGGGCGATGATGAGCTCGCCGCCCTCCGCCTCGCCGCCGATGTCCTCGACCTGCTGGGCGACGCGGCCGCCGCCCTCGATGATGAGCGTGCCCTCGATGGTGGCCTTGTCGGCGCCCGGGCGGATGCGCGCGGGGTCGGCCCGGCCGCCGAACAGCAGCCCGAGCCCCGTGACGACCATCGTCTTGCCCGCACCGGTCTCGCCCGTGACCACGTTGAAGCCCGGCGAAAGCTCCAGCACGGCCTCGTCGATGACGCCGAGTCCCTGGATGCGGACCTCCTCGACCCTTGGTCGCAACTGCCCACTCCCGTCACTTCCGTGTTTCATGATCACGCGCTCGGCGAACCTCTCAGGCGTGTTCCGAACACCTGTGCGCATGTGATCCTACGCGCTCGCGCCTCAATTGACTCAGGGTCGCACCCTTCCGCGCCACCCCTGAACGGGTAGTTCGAACTTGGCGACCAACCTGTCGGTGAACGGCGCGCCGGTGCTCTCCACACCGTGCAGGCGGGCCAGCCGTACCGGCTCAGTGCCGCGCCGGACCTCCACCCGCGCGCCCGACGGCAGGTCGAAGCGCCGGCGGCCGTCGCACCACAGCACACCTCCGGGCGTGTCGGGCAGGATCTCGACGGCGAGCGTGGAGCGCGGCGAGACGACCATCGGCCGGGCGAACAGCGCGTGCGCGCTGATCGGCACCATCAGCATGGCCTCCACCTCCGGCCACACCACCGGACCACCGGCGGAGAAGGCGTAGGCGGTGGAGCCGGTCGGAGTCGCGCAGATCACGCCGTCGCAGCCCCAGCGGGACAGCGGGTGGCCGTCGATCTCGGCCACCACCTCCAGCATGCGGTCCTGCTTCTCCACGGTGATCTCGTTCAGCGCCCAGGTGTCGGCGATGATCTGGCCGTTCTGCCTGGCGAGCACGTCGATGGTCATGCGCTCCTCGACGTCGTAGCGGCCCGCGACCACGTTGTCGACGGCGTCGGTCAGGTCGGCCACCTCGGCCTCGGCGAGGAAGCCGACGTGGCCGAGGTTGACGCCGAGCAGCGGGGTGCCGGTGGGCCTGGCGAGCTCGGCCGAACGCAGCAGCGACCCGTCGCCGCCGAGCACGATCATGACCTCGGCGTCCTTGACGGCGCTGGGCTCGCCCATCACGACCTCCGCGCCATGGCAGCCGAGGTCACCCGCCTCCACGTCGAGAACCTTGACCCGAATGCCCGCCTCAAGCAGTCGGTCGATCACCAGGCGGGCGCTGTCGATGGCGGCCTCCCGTCCGGTGTGCGCGGTGACCAGCACTGTCCGGTTCATTGCGGCCCTTCCGCCACGGCCCGCCGGATCTCGGTCTCGAGGTCGGCGACCGGCGGCTCGCCTTCACCCTTGCCCAGCCAGAGAAGGTACTCCACATTGCCGGCCGGTCCGGGCAGCGGACTGGCGACGACGCCGCGCACGGTCAGGCCCAGCTCCCGCGCCTTGGCGGCGGCCTCGCGCACGGCGCCGGCGCGCAGCTCGGGATCGCGCACCACGCCGCCCGCTCCGACCAGCTCCTTGCCCACCTCGAACTGGGGCTTCACCAGCATCACGAAGTCCGCCCGCGGCGCCGCGACCGTCACCAGGGCGGGCAGCACGAGCCGCAGCGAGATGAACGACAGGTCGCCGACGATCAGCGTCGGCGGCTCACCGACCAGCTCGGGCGTGAGGTCGCGCACATTGACCCGCTCCATGACCGTCACCCGCTCGTCGCTGCGCAGCGGCCAGGCGAGCTGGCCGTAGCCGACGTCGACGGCGAGCACGCACGCGGCTCCGCGGCGCAGCAGCACGTCGGTGAACCCGCCGGTGGACGCGCCCGCGTCCAGACAACGGCGGCCCTCCACCGACAGCCCGGCGAACGCGTCCAGGGCCCCGACCAGCTTGTGCGCGCCACGCGAGACGTAGTCGGGCCCGTCGGCGGACTCCGCGACGACGATGGCAGACGCGGTGTCCACCTGGGTCGCGGGCTTGGCCGCGCGCCTGCCTCCCACGCTGACCCGGCCCGTCTCGATGAGCTGGGCGGCCTGCTCGCGCGATCTGGCCAGGCCGCGTCGCACCAGCTCGCTGTCGAGCCGGAGCCTGCGGCTCACTGGGCGTCCACGGCGCTGAGGGTGGCCTCCAGCCCGGAGAACGCCTCGTCGAAGACCGCCACGTGGTCGCTCACCGGCAACTCGGCCAGGCGGGCCAGCCCGGCGAGGACCGCGTCGACCCGCTCGTCGCCGGTCTCCTCTGGCAGCTCACTCATGACACGACGGTAACGCCTCGCACGAGCGTCCGGGACCTCGGAAGGGGTGTCAGTCGTTGGAGGTTCGTACGGGTGACCGCGATGTGGAACGCTACGGACCGTAAGAAGGCAGAAGGGAAGGCATCATGGCAAGCGTCGAGGAGTGCCGGGCGGCACTGGTCAAGCTCGTCGCCCAGTTCGACGAGATCGACGAGGCGGACCGGGCCAAGCACGTGGTCGAGCGTACGGTCAGCTGCAGGGTGTCCGACCTCGGCGTCGTCTTCTACGGCCGCCTGCACCACGGAGGGCTGGACCCGTTCGTGGAGGAGGCGCCGGCCGGCGGCAACCCCGCCGACGTCAAGATCACCATCCGCAGCGACGACCTGATCTCGCTGGTCGACGGCGAGCTCGACCTGGGCCGCGCGCTGTTCGGCGGCCGGGTGAAGATCGACGCGAGCTTCGGCGACCTCCTCCGGTTGCGCCGCCTCCTCTGAGCCTTCGACTTGATCAGGTGATGCGGTCGAGCACCGGCTTGACCGCGTCCTCCTCGGCGCTCCCCGCCCCCGCCGCCTCCCAGGCCGCGTCGCAGGCGGCGCGCAGCCCGTCGATCCGGCTGCCGTCTCCCTCCAGCCGCAGCGAGCCGTTCACCCAGCCGGCCCGCCAGCCTCCGCAGACGCCGTGCCATACGTCCGGATAGGGCAGCAGCAGCGCGGACAGATCCTCGCCGACGTACGTCGGCCTGCGGGCGGCGGGCGCCGTCAGCAGGTCGAGCGGGGTGCAGACGCCCGTGAGCACCGCCAGCCCGTCGACGCCCGCGTTCACGGCGCCCTCGATGTCGGTGTCGAGCCGATCCCCCACCACCAGCGGCCGTCGCGCCCCCGTACGGATCATCGACTCGCGGTGCAGCGGCGGATCGGGCTTACCCGCGTAAACCGGCTCCACCCCGGTGGCCGTGGCGATCACCCGCACCATGGACCCGTTGCCCGGCTGCTCCCCGCGCCCCGTGGGCATCGTGCTGTCGCCGTTGGAGGCCACGAACAGCGCCCCCTGCCGGACGGCCAGCGCCCCCTCCGAGAGCAGCCCGTACGACAGACCGGGCGCGAACCCCTGCACCACCGCCACGGGCGAGTCCGCCGCCGTGCTGACCGGCCTGAGCCCCTGGTCCCGTACGGCCAGCCGGAGCCCCGACCCGCCCACCACCAGCACGTTGGATCCCGCCGGAACCCTCTCGGCGACCAGCCGCGCCGCAGCCTGCGCCGAGGTGACGACGTCGGCGCTGCCCGCGGGCACACCCAGCGCGCGCAGGTGCGCGGCGATGGCGGCCGGCGTCCGCGAGGCGTTGTTCGTCACGTACGCCAGCCGCACGCCACGCCGCTGCGCCTCCTCCAACGCCGATGGAGCCCCGGGCACCGCCCGATCGCCCAGATAGACGACCCCGTCCAGGTCCAGTAGCAGGGTGTCATAGCCGTCGATCAGCACCGCGCCTCATTCCGTTGACCCTCACGTCGCGTCAGACCCTAGCCTCGGCGTCGAACCCACCTAAGAGGAGGCTGACCATGTCCATGGAACTCAATCTCACCACCGAGGATAAAGCGGAGCTTTTCGGTGACTTCCGCCCGGAGGAGTACGCGGCCGAGGCTGAGGAGCGATGGGGCGGCACCGACGCGTGGAAGGAGTCGGCCGCCCGCACCAAGTCGATGACCAAGCAGGACTGGGCCCGTTTCACCGCCGAGGCGGCGGACATCTCCGACCGGCTGGCGGCCCTGATGCGGACCGGCGCCCCGGCGACCGGCGAGCAGGCGATGAGCCTGGCGGAGGAGCACCGGGCGCACATCACCCGCTGGTGCTATCCGTGCGGGTACGACATCCACCGGGGTCTCGGCGAGATGTACGTCGCGGACCCGCGCTTCACGGCGAGCATCGACCAGACGGCCCCCGGCCTGGCGGCCTACTACCGTGACGCCATCCTGGCCAACGCCACCCGCAACGACTCCTGACCACCCCACACCGACCCCATCCTGACCGCCACCCCGGCCCAGACCGCACCCAGGCACCGTCCGGGCCGGACGAGAGCCTGGTCGGGTCGAGTTGGGCCTAGACGGGTCAAAATGATCCTGGTCAGGCCCAGCTTGGTCGGATCGAGCCGGGCGGGCCTGCCCAAGTCGAGTAGTCCGACCTGGACTGGTCATGGTCAGGTCCGGCCTGGAGGGGTCGAGCCTGGACGGGTGGGGAGCAACGCCGACCGGGCGCGTTGTTCCCGCCGGAGAGTCGCCCTCATCGCGCGACCGGGCCGATGCCCGAACTCTCCCAGAACTACATTTCCCGCCGCGCGCGAAGCGTCGCCCGCACACTCTTCAAGGCCGACACGTAGTGGTTCTCGTCGGGCCGCATGGCCACAGCGATGGCCAGCGGCTCCTGCGCCCCCTCGATGTCACCTGTGCGCCACAGCGAGAGACCCAGCCCGAAATAGGCGTAGTCCTCCGCCGGGTTCGCATCGACGATCTGGCGAAAGCTGCTGGCCGCCTCGACGTACTGCCGAGAGTTGAACTGCGCCCGGGCCAGCGCCTCCCGGATGCTGCGCGAGTCGGGCTCAGCATCGGCGGCCCGCTCCAGCAGCGCGGCGGCGGCAGCCGGACTGCCTTCCTGCAACAACTTCACCCCACGCTGGTACCAGTCGTAGACGTCACCGCCTGGGGTCCCATAGGAGTCATCGTGTACGTTTCCGCCCTGGACCATACGTGAGCTCTCCTTCTTCGACATACGACGATTTCCTGCGGAATCGGACGCCGTCGTGGCGTCGGGGCTACTACGGAAAGGCTCAAGGGTTTATGGCAGCATGCCCGGTATGGGGATTTCCGAACTGCCGATTCCGGATGGGCTCGTGCTACGCCCGTTCCGGGGTGTCCGTTTCGCCGTTGATGATCCCGCCAAGGTGACCTCCCCACCGTACGACCTGATTTCGGACGGGGACGTCCACACCTTGCTGGACGCCCATCCCAACAACGTCGTCCGTCTCATCCTTCCCGCCCCGCCCGCACCGGACGCCCCCGTCGAACATCTGCCCCAGTCCCCTGACGCTCCTCGACCAGCCAGCGAGACAAATACCCATAACTCACCTACTCGCCCCCCAAGCTTCGCCCCGTCCCGGTACAGCGAGGCCCGCAACACCTTGCTGGCCTGGCTGAAGTCAGGGGTGCTCGCCCGCGACGAGCACCCGGCCCTGTACGTCTACGAGCAGCGCGGCCAGGACGTCCTCCAGCGCGGACTGATCGGGGACGTGGGCCTGACGGACCCCGCGCAGCGCATCATCCTGCCGCACGAGGACGTGCTCCCCGGCCCCATCACGGACCGCCTCGCCCTCATGAGCACCACACAGGCCAACCTCGAACCCATCTTCCTTCTCTACGACGGCGACCACGGCGCGGCCACGACCCTGGTGGACGAGGTGGCCACAACCCGCCCACCCCTCATCACCGCCCATACGGACGACGGCCTGACCCACCGCCTCTGGGCCATCACCGACCGGGCAGAGATCGACGCCATCAACGCCGACCTGCACCCCCGTCAGGCCCTCATCGCCGACGGCCACCACAGGTACGCGACGTACCGCGTCCTCCAACGCCAGCAGCACCTCACCCACACCACCACAACCTCACCCCATGAGGACACTCCGGCCCCAGAGTCCCGTACGGACACTCCGGACGCAGAGTCCCGTACAGACCCCGGGATGCCCAGATCGAGCCGGCGCGAGTCGAGCCCCTGGGACTTCGGCCTCGCCCTGCTCGTGGACTCCACCACGTACGCACCCAACCTCCGGGCGATCCACCGGGTCATCCCCGACCTCCCGCTGGAGGAGGCCGTAGCCCGGGCGAAGGGATCATGGCGCGTCCACGATCACGAGGACCTCGAACAGGGCTTGGCCGCCCTCGATTCCGCCGTCGAGCCCGCCTTCCTGCTGACCGGCGAGGGAGGCGTCCACCTCATCACCAACCCCGATCCCGTACAGCTCGCCCTCGCCATGCCCGCCGACCACTCCGACCGATGGAACTCGCTGAACACCTCCGTACTCTCTGAGTTCGTACTGCCGAAGGTTTGGGGCTTGGAGGACAACGAACAGACCGTACGCATCGTGCACCACGACGCTGAGGCCGCCGCGGGACTGGCCGTCGCCACAGGCGGCACCGCCGTCATCCTCAAGCCATTGGCCATGGACGACGTCCTGGCAGTCGCGGCAGGCGGTGAACGAGTCCCCCGCAAATCCACCTCCTTCGGCCCAAAACCCAGGACGGGCCTAGTCCTCCGCACCTTCGCCGCCGACTGAACCAACCAGACGGCTGAACCAACCAGACAGACAGCTGACCACCCAAGCGGCCCCACCAGTTGACCGACCAAGCCAACCTCACGAGCCGCCGACCAAGCGACCACAGAAGGTCAATAACGCCTGGACCGCCGGCAAGAGACCCACAGCGAAGTAACCCGACCATGGACTTCCTGGTCGTTTCTCACGGCACGGGCACCTTGGAGCTGCCACGACGCATTCATCTTTGGAAGTTCTCAGGTGTGAAAGCGCGGCAGACCGAGGGGGTTGGTTCGCCCCTTTTCCCCGAGTTGGCGCACCGTTTTTCCCCGGGTTGGCGCACCATCCTCGTATGGCAACTCGGACGCGCCTCCCCCAGCGTGTCTCTCCGGCGCAGCCGCTGTCCGACTCAGGTGCCTAGCGCGCACGGCGTTGCGCCCGAGCACTCAGACCGGGACGCCCACGCTCAGGCTGGCCGGGGGCTCTCCCGCCATGACCCGCCGCCAAATCTCGGTGGACATTCTCAGGCTCAGCCGGCTCCTTCCGGAGACGCACGACGTCTGACAACTGTGCAGGCTCCACCCGACCACACGGCCCACCGCCCTTCAGTCCACCGGCTTCGATGCACCGCCCTGCCGCCACCGTCGCCTGGGACCCATCGACCTCTGGCGCGGCAAATGCTCCGGACTTCCGCAACCCGGGCCGACTGGCACTGCCGCCCGCACCAGAGGATCCCTCACCGTGCCGGCGAAGATGTCGACCGTCTCCTTCCGAACTACCGCGATACCAGGACGCGCCTCCGTCCGGATTACCGCGATGCCAGGGTGGCCGCAGCGTTGTCGGCGGCAGCCTGCATCACCGTGCCGTCCTCTCGACGCGCTTGACGGCCTTCTCCCTGGCGCTGACCGGCAAGACAAGGTCTTGCCAGCAAGAAAGGCGTTCGCCCGAACAATGGCAACCGTACGGTTCACCAGCGCCGCGAGCACGCCCCCTCGGCCTCGAAGGAGAAATACAGCGACCCACGGCAGATCCCAGCGCCGGTGGGGTCCGTCCAGTGACCTACGACAGAGCAGAAGACTCTACGGTTCCCACCGTGCGATAGCGTGCGCGCGAATGCCCCTCGCGATCTCAACGGTCGCGAACCTGATCGGCGGGGCCCGGCGTTTCCAACCGGGCGCTCACTCCACAACGCCGAGCACCGGGAGCCCGCGTGAACTAACTGCGACCGAAGTCCTCGACCCGACCACCCCAACGCGCCTTCGCCATCAACTCGCCTCAGCGAGGTAGGCCACCGGCCGGGGCTGCAGCGTCTCGGGTGGATCAGGTTCGGCTGAGGACTCCGGCCGGGGCAGGGGCAAGGCCTCGGCGTCGATCGCTCTGGCCGTGTTGACCTCCACCTCGTAGCACCAGATCTTCGCCCCCGTCGGCCCGTAGATCCGGCAACGGAAGGCGCCCGTGATCTCCATGGCGTCTCGGGGCTTGAGGTTGCGGACGAGATCGGCCGCCTCCGGGGCGAAGGTGACGCAGGGGATGCTGTCAGTGTGGACGCCACCGCGCTGCCCGCGCCTGCGGCGGCGCACCAGCAGGCGCCACTTCGTCATGATGTCGCCGCTCGGCAGGCACCGGTCCTCGACCGCTGCCGACAGCCGCCCCACCAGCAAGACCTCGTTGCGGTCCACTGTCGTCCTCCCATTGATGTCGTGGTGGAGATCACTCTCTACGATGAGGAGGAAGCCGGTTCGGCTCGAATGCCGTTCTGGGGACAGCCGACGCGGCTCGGGAGTGCCTGTGGACAACATCACCGCCCTAGGCGGCGACGTCTATGAGATCGACACGAAGATGGCCGGCTACACCGGAATCACCGCCGGCTACCTGATCCTCGGTGATCGCCCCTGCCTGGTGGAGACCGGGACCTCGACGTCCGCGCCGGTGGTGCGCGACGCGCTGGCCTCGCTGGGCGTGGGGCCGGAGGACCTCGCCACGGTGGTCGTCACGCACATTCACCTGGACCATGCGGGCGGAGTAGGCGATATCGCCAAATTCTTCCCATCCGCGCAGGTGGTCGTACATGAGAAGGGCGCACGGCACCTCGCCGAACCGTCCCGTTTGATGGCCAGCGCCCGGATGGTGTGGGGAGATCGTCTCGACACGCTCTTCGGCGAGTTGTCCCCCACCGAAGCCGAGCGCATCGTCGCGCTGGGCGACACCGGAGCCATCGACCTCGGCAACGGCAGGACACTGAGTAGCCATTACTCGCCCGGCCACGCCAAGCACCATGTGGGCCTGATCGATTCCACCACCGGCGACCTCTATGTCGGCGACGCCGCGGGCGTCTACATGCCCGAGACCGGCGATCTGCGCCCCGCGACACCTCCGCCGGACTTCGACCTGCAGACGGCACTCGACTCGATCGCCCTGTTCGAGGCGCTCGGTCCGCAGCGGCTCCTGTTCAGCCACTACGGACCGGTCGATGCCGTACGTGAAACGCTCGAACGATCTGCGGAAGAACTCCGCGTCTGGGTGGATCTGACCCGCCAGGCCCATTCCGAGGGCATGGACCTCGATCATGCCGTCGCGATGGTCCGCGACCGCACCAAGGAGCGCTACAGCGCGCTCACCGCCAATGACGGCACGGCCGAGCAGTTCGAACTCCTCAGCGGCGCTCCTTCGAACGTCGCGGGCATCCTCCACTGGCTCGACCGCGTCTCGCCGTAACTCTTCATGCGGGTACGGAAGCCGTACCCGCATGAAGGCCTAACTGTCGCGATTATCGCGCTTCGGGGCGTCCTGAGGCCCTTCATCGGGCTGGTCGAGGATGTCACCGAAGTCCGGCTCGATGAAAGCCGGCGTGATGTTCGGAGCGCCGAGCTCCATGATCTTCTCCGGCTCCGCAGCAGGGGAAGCACCGGACTCGGCAGCCGCCTGACCATCCGAAGCATCGTCAGGCTCGGCATCATCCAGAAGGTCGCCGGACCCGGCACCGGCCGGTTCATCCTGAATGTCTTCCAGATCGGCATCATCCGGGAAGTCGCCGGACTCGGCTTCCTTCAGCCCGTCCTGAACGTCGTCCCGGTCCGCTTCACGCGGATCGTCCAGAACGTCGCCTCGCTCCACGTCCCTGGATTCGTCCAGAACATCGCCTCGGTCGGCAGCCTCCGAGCCGCCCGAATCCCCAGCCGGAGCGGCAGCGACTTCCGTAACCGCCTCCGCTTCCTCCGGATCGTCGTCGAGCTCGTCGGACTCCTCCGCCTCGGACCCTTCGAGGCGGTCGCCATCCTCCTCGGACACCGAAAGCTCGGCATCCTCGAAGTCATCGTCGTCGTCGAACTCCTCCTCGACGTCCTCGATGACGGCACCGGTCAGCTCGGCGTACCGCTCGGCGGCCTCCGTCTCACCGTCCTCGTCGAAGGCCATCGCCCTGGCGAACCAGTCCGTGGCCGCCTCCTCGTGCCCGGCCTCGGCCAGCGCGTCGGCGTAAGCGAAAGCGAGCCGCGCGGACCAGGGCTTCGCCTGCGGATCACGCAGCTCGGGCAGGCGCTGGAGCGTGATGACGGCGGCGTCATTCTGCCCCAGGTCGCGCCGGGCGCCGGATTCGACGATCGACAGCTCGATACGGCCTGCCCGGTCAAGACGCTCAGCCTCGGGCGAACGGACCAGGTCGAGCGCGCGCTCTGGCCTGCCCATCCCCCGCTCGCAGTCGGCCATGATCGGCAGATACGCATCCGAACCGGTCATTCTCCGCGCGGCACGCAGATCGCTCAGCGCCTCGGAGAAGTGCCCCGCACGGTAGGCGACGATACCGGCCGCCTCACGTACGACACCGATGCGGGCCGCGAACCTACGGGCCGCCTTGGTGTGCTCGTACGCCTTGTCGGGATCGTCCTGCTCCAGAGCGCGCTCGGCGGCGATCATGTGCCGGCCGACCAGCTCCGCCAGGTCGTTGGGCAGGGACCGGAGCTCCTCGCGCACTTCCTTGTCGAGCTCGTCAGCCGTGATGTCCGGCTCAAGCTCGGGCAGCGGCTCGCGCGGCGGGGCGTCCGCCTCACGGTCGTCCCTTCCGTACCTGGCGCGGGTGCCACTGTCGGGACGCTCATCACGTGAGTCCCGTGAGAACGGCCGCGACCGGTCATTGCCCTGATATCCGCCTTCGCGGCGGGGACCACGGTCATCCCGGAACGGCCGGCTCTCACCACCGGACGAACCCCCGCGATCGTCCCGCGCACGGAACGGAGGCCGACTCTCGCCACCCTCGCGGCGCGGCCCACGATCATCGCGATCACGGTACGGCCGGCGCGCACCACCCGAGGCGCCCTCACTACGAGGACCACGATCGGACCGGAAGTCGCTCCGAGGCCCACGGTCGTCACGATCCCGGAACGGCCGACGCTCAGGGCCGCCCTCAGCACGAGGTCCCCTGTCGGAGCGGTAACCGCCCTCGCCGCGAGTTCCGCGGTCGGAGCCTTCACTCCTGGGACCGCGGTCGTCCCGGTCCCGGAACGGCCGACGCTCACCGCTCGACGTGCCGCCGCGATCGTCCCGCGCACGGAACGGAGGCCGGCTCTCGCCACCCTCACGACGAGGACCACGATCGCCACCCTCGGCACGAGGGCCGCGGTAGCCACCCCGGTCGTCGCCCCCACGGTACGGGCGACGCTCACCAGCAGCACCCTCCGCACGCGGCCCACGATCGGGACCCTCACGCCTGGGACCACGATCATCCCGATCCCGGAACGGCCGACGGTCACCACCGGAGGAGCCCCCACGATCGTCGCGGAAACCACCCCCACGCTGTGGCCCACGGTCGTCACGATCCCGGAACGGCCGACGCTCACCACCCGAGGCACCCTCACTACGAGGACCACGATCGGAGCGATAGTCGCTACGCGGCCCCCGGTCGGAGCCTTCACTCCTGGGACCGCGGTCGTCCCGGTCCCGGAACGGCCGACGCTCACCACCGGACGTGCCGCCGCGATCGTCCCGCGCACGGAACGGAGGCCGGCTCTCGCCACCCTCACGACGAGGACCACGATCGCCACCCTCGGCACGAGGGCCGCGGTAGCCACCCCGGTCGTCGCCCCCACGGTACGGGCGACGCTCACCAGCAGCACCCTCCGCACGCGGCCCACGATCGGGACCCTCACGCCTGGGACCACGATCATCCCGATCCCGGAACGGCCGGCGCTCGGCACCGCCCTCTGCCCGAGGGCCACGATCATCGCGATCGCGGAACGGCCGACGGTCACCGCCAGAAGCCCCACCACGATCGTCCCGATCACGGTACGGCCGGCGCTCGGGACCGCCCTCGGCACGAGGGCCACGGTCCGAGCGGTAACCGCCCCCGCGGTCATCACGCTGACCGCCTCCGGCGCGAGGACCGCGGTCATCACGCCCTGCGCCCCGCTCGCCACGTCCCTGCGAACCGGAACTCCGATCCTGGTAAGGACGCCGCTCGTCACTACGCGGGTACTCCCGGCGCGGCCCCTGGTCGCCGCGCCCTCCCTCATCACGCCGTGGCCCGCGGTCATCACGACTGAACGGACGTGACCCGCCATCGTCGGAGCGGGACGGACGGTCGCTCCCGGAGCCGCGCTCCTCGCGCCCGCGGGAGCCGTAGCCGCCGCCGCTCCTGTCACCGCCGCTGGAGCGCCCGTCCTCGTGGTCGCCGCGACTGCGCTGTCCGCCGTCCGATCCGCTATCTCTGTTCACTTCTAGGTCCATTTCGTTGGCTCACTCAGCGGACCCTTGCTCTGTACGGCGGCCCGCCGTGGCTGGTCGCCGCCTGTCGAAGGCCTTACGCGACGAAGGCCACCCGTGGTGGGGTGGCCCGGTGACACAAGCCTAGCAAGCCGCAGCGCACGCGAGCGCCGGACGCACGCCGGATATCCAGTCGCCCGGCGCCAGGAGATTCGCGAAACTGACCTCATGTCCCTGCGCTTCCACGAAATCGCCGAGTCACGCCATCGCATTCTCAATCCGCTCACCGAGAACAAGCTCCGACAACTCGGCGAGATCTGCCGCATCACCCCACGCACCCGCCACCTCGACCTGGCGTGCGGCAAGGGCGAAATGCTCACCCTCTGGTCCGCCCAGTACGGCTCGCAGGGCGTTGGCGTCGACATCAGCAAGGTGTTCCTGGAGGCCGCGCAGGCACGCGCCCACGAGCAAGAGGTCGCCGACCGAGTCCGCTTCGTCGAAGCAGACGCCGCCTCGTACACCGACGAACCACAGTCGTACGACATCGTCTCCTGCATCGGCGCGACCTGGATCGGCGACGGCCTGGCCGGCACGCTCGACATAATGCGCCGCCCGCTTCGCCCTGACGGCATCGCCCTGGTCGGCGAGTGCTATTGGGTCACACCGCCACCACCGGAAGCCCGCACCTCTCTGGGCGTGACCGAGGACACCTTCACCTCTCTGGCCGGCACGGCAGAGCGTTTCGAAAGGGCGGGGTTCGAGCTCCTGGAAATGATTCTGGCCAGTCCTGACGACTGGGACAGATACGTGGCGAGCCAATGGTGGACACTCAGCGACTGGCTGCGCGACAACCCGTCCGACCCGGAGGTCGCCGAGATACGCACTTTCCTGTCCCGCTCAAGAACCTCACATCTGGAGTACGGCCGGCAACACCTGGGCTGGGGCACCTTTGTCGTGCGCCAAGCCAGTGACCACTGAGCCCAAGAACTTTCACAACGCAGAAAAAGGGGGTTCCGCACCCGCAGGTGTGGAACCCCCTCAAAAAGCAGGTAGGGCCCCGACAGCCAAAGTGTCGGAGCCCTACCTGAAAGATTGTCCGGCGGTGACCTACTCTCCCACACCCTCCCG